>NZ_JBVHPY010000004.1:373690-430874 GCF_055567695.1 Streptomyces sp. NPDC026417 | reverse complement strand
TGTTAAGCACGCCGCCAGCGTTCGTCCTGAGCCAGGATCAAACTCTCCGTGAATGTTTTCCCGTAATCGGGAGAGCATCACGAGAGCGGAACCAGGGGAGGAATAATCCCCCGGTTCACAGCGTCCTCGCTGATGTTTTTTCAAAGGAACCTCGTCCCAGCTGATGCTGGAGACGGGGTATCAACATATCTGGCGTTGATTTTTGGCACGCTGTTGAGTTCTCAAGGAACGGACGCTTCCTTTGTACTCACCCTCTCGGGCTTTCCTCTGGGCGCTTCCCTTCGGTGTTCCAAACTCTATCAGTGATTTTCCGTCTCCCCGACCACCGTCCGGCGGACATGCAGAACGGATCCCGAGATAGGATCTGACAAGTTTGGGTGCTGCCAGGCAAGGGCGCGTGATCGCGTCGCTCGGCCCCAAGCAGGTCTTCGACTCTACACGCGGCCCCCGAGTGGGTGCAAATCCGTTGGAGGGGTGGTCTAGACCTCTACTCGGGAGCTATCGTGCGGAACCGGCAGTTCATCTGACATACGCTGCTCAACAGTGCGCCGTCCGGTACAGGCAGTGACGGCCCATTTGAATCTCCACCCCTGGGAGGCTTCCCATGACCACCGTGACGTCCCCTCTTGCAGGACGGGCCATCGCGCTCGCCGCAGTGCCGGACCCCGTCTTCTCCGGAGCCATGGTCGGCCCCGGTACCGCGATCGATCCCGTGCGCGAGCCCTCGGACGCCGTGGCGCCCGTGGACGGGGTCATCGTCTCGCTTCACCCGCACGCCTTCGTCGTCGTCGACGACGAGGGCCACGGCGTGCTCACCCACCTGGGCATCGACACCGTGCAGCTCAACGGCGAGGGCTTCGAGCTCCTCGTGAACAAGGGCGACTCCGTGACGCGCGGCCAGTCCGTGGTCCGCTGGAACCCGGCCGCCGTCGAGGCCGCCGGCAAGTCCCCCGTGTGCCCGGTCGTGGCGCTCGAGGCCACGGCCGAATCCCTCTCCGACGTCCGCGAGGACGGCGACGTGAAGGCCGGCGACAGCCTCTTCGGCTGGCAGTGACGGCAGTGCCGTCCCCGGACGGCGAACGGACAACCACCGCGGCGGCCGGGCCCGCCGCTCTATCGGAGACGGGTGAGATGGAGACAACGCTGCGAGGCGTCGGCGTGAGCCACGGTGTGGCGATCGGCGAGGTTCGGCACATGGGGACGGCGGTTCTCGAACCGCCGGCCAAGCAGATTCCCGCGGAGGACGCGGAGCGCGAACAGGGGCGCGCCCGTAAGGCCGTGGAAGCTGTGGCGGCCGATCTGATGGCACGCGGCAACCTGGCCGGGGGCGAGGCTCAGGCCGTGCTCGAGGCTCAGGCCATGATGGCCCAGGACCCGGAGCTGATGGCCGACGTGGAACGGCGTATCGCCGTCGGCAGCACGGCGGAGCGCGCGGTCTACGACGCCTTCGCCGCGTACCGGGCGCTGCTGGCGGGTGCCGGCGAGTACCTGGCCGGGCGCGTGGCCGACCTGGACGACGTGCGGAACCGCATCGTGGCCCGGCTGCTCGGGGTGCCCATGCCGGGTGTCCCGGACAGCGACGAGCCGTACGTCCTCATCGCGCGTGACCTCGCTCCGGCCGACACCGCGCTGCTCGACCCGACCCTCGTGCTCGGTTTCGTCACCGAGGAGGGTGGTCCCACCAGTCACAGCGCGATCCTCGCGCGGGCGCTGGGCGTGCCCGCCGTGGTCGCGCTTCCCGGCGCGGGTGAACTCGCCGAAGGCACGGTCGTCGCCGTGGACGGCAGCACCGGTGAGGTCTTCGTGGAGCCGAATGCCGACAAGAAGGCGCAGCTGGAGGCCGCGGCGGCCGAGCGCAGGGCGGCGCTGTCGGCCTCGACCGGTCCCGGCGCCACGTCCGACGGACACAAGGTGCCGCTGCTGGCCAATGTCGGCGGTCCCGCGGACGTACCGGCCGCGGTCGAGGCGGGTGCCGAGGGCGTCGGTCTGTTCCGCACCGAGTTCCTCTTCCTGGACGACAGCAAGAACGCGCCGTCCGAGGAGAAGCAGGTCGAGGCGTACCGCCAGGTGCTCGAGGCGTTTCCCGAGGGCCGGGTGGTCGTGCGGGTGCTCGACGCCGGTGCGGACAAGCCGCTCGACTTCCTGACTCCGGCGGACGAGCCCAACCCCGCCCTGGGGGTGCGCGGGCTGCGCTCGCTGCTGGACCACCCGGACGTGCTGCGTACCCAGCTGACCGCGCTCGCGAAGGCTTCGGAGGGGCTGCCGGTCTACCTCGAGGTCATGGCCCCGATGGTGGCGGACCGCACCGACGCGAGGGCGTTCGCGGACGCCTGCCGGGAGGCGGGGCTGCGGGCCAAGTTCGGTGCGATGGTCGAGATCCCGTCGGCCGCGCTGCGGGCGCGGTCGATCCTCCAGGAGGTCGAGTTCCTTTCGCTGGGGACCAATGACCTCGCGCAGTACACGTTCGCCGCGGACCGGCAGGTGGGTGCGGTCTCCCGGCTGCAGGACCCGTGGCAGCCCGCGCTGCTGGACCTGGTGGCGCTGTCCGCCGAGGCGGCGAAGGCCGAGGGCAAGAGCTGTGGTGTCTGCGGCGAGGCCGCGTCGGACCCGCTGCTCGCCTGTGTGCTGACGGGGCTCGGGGTCACCTCCCTCTCGATGGGTGCGGCGTCGATCCCCTATGTACGGTCGACGCTGGCGAAGTACACGCTGGCGCAGTGCGAGCGTGCCGCGGCCGCCGCACGTGCCGCGGACACCGCCGAGGAGGCGCGGAACGCGGCTCAGGCGGTGCTGTCCGGCGAGTAGGCGGGACGGGCGACCGGCTTGTGGTGAGGGGCGCTCCACCTTCGGGTGGGGCGCCCCTCGCGCGTTCAGTGCGTGTGGCCGCTCCCCTCTTCTCCCGCTTCGCCCAGGTCGGGTGGGGCGCAGTAGTCGACTCCGGACTCCGGCGAGAGGATGTCCCCGTTCTCGATGTCCGTGCAGTAGGCGTCGAAGACCTCGGCCGCGGTCAGCGGTTCCAGGCCCTCGCCGCGCAGGCGCCAGCCGTAGACCCGGTCGGTCCTGCCGGGTGCGGACGTGCGCATGACCAGTCCGCCCGGGGAACCGGTGGCGATTCCGAGGGCGAGGACCGTCGCGAACTCGAGGGCTTCGGTCTCGTCCACGGGTGTCGCGTCCTCGGTGGCGTCCGCGTGCAGCACCGCCGTGAGGGTTTCGGGCTCCGTCGAAACGCTGCACACGAGGTGGCGCTCACCGGTGCCGGCGGTGTCGAGGACGCGGGTCAGCAGGTCGGTGGCCCGCAGGAAGGCGGCGCGTCCGATGTCCTCGCCGCAGGACGCGCAGTCGCCGATGCGGGCCAGGAGGGTGGTCGCGTACTCCCACGTGGCCTGGCGGACGGCTTCGTCCACGAGGTCGGGGACGAGCTCGGTCAGGGGTTGTCCCTCGTAGGGGAGGGTGGGGCCCGTGGCGGCGAGCTCGGCCGTGAAGCGGGTGCGGCTGGACGGGGCGTCGGGGACCAGGCCGCGGTCGGCGCAGAATGCCGCGTACTCCTCGGGGTCGAAGAGGGCGACGGTGGTGTGGCCGCCCTGGGCGGCGAGCGTCCGCAGCAGGGCTTCCACCTGTCGGAGGTAGGTGGGGTGGTCGTCGAAGGTGAAGGTGCGGTAGTGCCGCATCGCCGCGAAGTCCTCTTCGTCGGTGAGCAGGCCGATGGTTCCGGCGATCTCGCGGCGCAGTACGCGTCGCATGGTCCCGTGTGCGGTGTGCTGCATGTTTCCCCCTGTGCACGGTCGATCAATGCTCACTCACAGTAATCGGCGGCACTGACAATGCCTCTCGGCTGAGTCGACCGCGTACGAGGCGGTGCTGGATTCCGCAGGTCAGAGCTATCGTCCCGCCGAATACGGCCCATCCGAGGGGTCCGGTGGCGATGGCGGCGGTGACGGCCAGTGGTCCCAGGCTGCGCTGGACGGACTGGGCGAGTCCGTGGACGCCGAGGTATGCGCCCTGGGCGGTGTCGGGGGCGAGGGCGAGGGAGAGGTCCCAGGAGACGGTGGCGTGGAGCATCTCCGCCACGGTGAAGGCGACGGCCGCGCCGGTGAGGGACAGCGTCGCCGTGAGGGATCCGCCGGTGCTGGAGAGGGCCATCAGTACACCGCCGAGGGCGAAGAAGGCGGAGAGCGGGAGCAGCAGGGCCCGGGCCGCCGCGGTGCGGGCGCCGAACCGGGCCAGGGGGACCTGGAGTGCCACGACCATGACGTTGTTGAGGACCATGAGCAGGGGTGCGAGTCCGTGCGGAGCGCTGCTTCCGTGGGCGATCCACAGGGGCAGTCCGACCTTGAACACCGCGTCGTCGAGGAAGAGGACGGCCTCGGTGGCGACGTAGCCGAGGTAGGTGCGGTCGCGCCAGGGGCCGCCCGCCTTCGGCGCGGGCGCGGGACTCTGCGACGAGGTCACGGTGCGCGAGGGGGACGGCGGTTCGCCGCAGCGGCGGGTGAGGAGTGCGACGGCGGCGAAGGAGAGGCCGTCGCCCACGAGGAGCCACTGGTACGCCGCCGTGGTGCCGACGGCGAGGGCGGCCGCCGCGATGAGGCCGCCCACGGCCCATCCGGCGTTGGCCACGGTCCGGTTGACCGCCTGGTAGCGGACGCGGTCGGGGCCGGATACGCGGGCCGCGTAGAGCTTGGTGAGGACGTTCGCGGCGCGGTCGCCGAGGCTGCCGACGGCGGAGAAGACGAGCAGCAGTGCGTAGGAGTCGGTGGTGAGGAGGGCGAAGGAGGCGAGGGCGCGCAGGAGTTGCAGGGCGATGAGGAGGTGGGTGAGGGGCATGCGATCGGCGATGCGGCCGCCGAGCGGCGCTCCGGCGATGCCGATGGCTCCGGCCACCGCGACGAGGGTGCCGACCTCGGCGACGGAGAGGCCGGTGACGTAGGTGAAGTACAGGACGGAGACGGAGGCCCAGAGGCCGCTGCCGATCCGGTCGACGAGAGCGATCCAGAGCATGCGGCGGCCGTCGGCGCCTCCTGGAATGCGGGTCCACCATGCGGCTGCGCGGCGTATCGGACTCACTGCTCCCCCTTGCTTGCCGAGTATGTATTGATACATACTTGGTAACGTGGCAACACAATATGGGATCAGTGGCACGACGGCCAAGGGGATTGCCTCGTCCGTCGAACGCGGCGTGGCCGAAGGGGTGTTGGGCCCCGGTGTCCCACTGCCGCCGGTACGGCGCCTCGCGGACGACCTCGGGGTGAGCCCGGGGACGGTGGCGACGGCGTACAAGGAGCTGCGGCGGCGCGGGATCGTGGTGACGCGCGGGCGCGGCGGCACCGTCGTCGCCGCGGCCCCCGCGGTCGCGTCCCGGCGTCCGCCGAAGGTGCCGCCCGGCGTGCGCGACCTGGCGGGCGGGCACCCCGATCCGGTGCTCCTCCCGCATCTGGTTCCGCCGTCGCGGCTCTCCCCCGGGGCGCGGTCGCACCGCAGCACACCCCGGCTGGCGCGGCTCGAGGAGGCGGTGCGCGCGTGGCTGGGCCCGGACGGGGTGCCGACGGACGGCGTGACGTTCGCGCACGGGGCCCTGGACCTCATCGGGCGCCTGCTGTCCGTGGAGTTGCGGCCGGGTGACGCCGTCGCCATGGAGGACCCCGGCTATCACCATCTGCTCGATCTGGTGACGGCTCTGGGCCTGCGTACGGTGCCGGTGGCCGTGGACGACGAAGGGATCCGCCCCGAGGCGCTGCGTGCCGCGGTGCGGGCGGGCGTCCGGGCGGTGGTGTGCAGTCCGCGGGCGCAGAACCCGTACGGCGGGTGCTTCTCGGCGGAGCGCCGGGACGCGCTCGTGGAGGTGCTCCGGGAGGCGCCGGAGGTGCTGGTCGTGGAGAACGACCACGCGTCCGCCGTCGCCGGCGCCCCGCTGCGGACGCTGACCTCGGGCGGTCTGACCCGCTGGGTGCACGTCAGGACCGTCAGCAAGTTCCTCGGGACGGACCTGCGGTGGGCCGCGGCGGCCTGCGATCCGGTGACGCTGGCCCGCCACGACGGCCGGCTGCTGCTGACCTCGGGCTGGGTCAGTCATCTGCTCCAGGAGACGGTGCAGGGTCTGCTGGCGGACGAGGGCACGCGCGCGTTGGTGGCCCGCGCCGAGGACATCTACGGGCTGCGGCGCGACGCGCTCGTCGGGGATCTCGCCGGGCGCGGCATCGAGGCGCGCGGGGTGAGCGGGATGAACGTCTGGGTGCCGGTGCGGGACGAGTCCGCCGTGGTGAACGGCCTGCGGTCGTACGGCTGGTGGGTCGCGGCGGGTGCCCGGTTCCGGATCGCGTCCGGCCCGGGGGTACGGATCTCGGTCGCGGATCTCGAACCCGCCGACGCGGGCCGGCTGGCCTCGGACTTCGCCGCCGTACTCGGCGAGTCCGAAGCCACCTACGGGGGTTGATCAGGAGCGCTTGCGGGCCAGGTCCTCGTAGAAGCGGAGGAGTTCGACGTCGTCCACGGAGCCGACGTTGACCGCCTTCTCCAGGGAGGCGCCCTGGAGAAGGCGCTTGACCGGGACCTCGATGCGCTTGCCCGTGAGGGTGTGGGGCACGCCGGGGACCTCGATGACCTCGTCGGGGACGTGGCGCGGCGACAGCTGCTCGCGGATGGTCCGCTTGATGCGGTCCAGCAGGGCGTCGTCGAGTGCGGCGCCGGGTGCGAGGTGGACGAACAGCGGCATCCAGTAGCCGCCGTCGGGCTGTTCGACCCCGATGACGAGCGACTCCTTGATCTCGGGGAGGCGCTCGACGGCTTCGTAGATGTCGGCGGACCCCATGCGCACGCCCTGGCGGTTCAGGGTGGAGTCGGAGCGGCCGTGGATGACGACGGAGCCGCGGGAGGTGACGGTGATCCAGTCGCCGTGCCGCCACACGCCGGGATACGTGTCGAAGTAGCTGCCGTGGTAGCGGCTGCCGTCGGGATCGTTCCAGAAGCGGACCGGCATGGACGGCATCGGGTTGGTGACCACGAGCTCACCGACCTCGTCGATGACGGGTTTCCCGCTCGGGTCCCACGACTGGAGGTCCGTGCCCAGGCCGGGGGCCTGGAGCTCACCGATGTGCACCGGCAGCGTGGGCACGGCTCCGGCGAAGCAGGAGCACACGTCCGTGCCGCCGCTGACCGAGGCGATCCACAGGTCGTCGCGGACCTCGTCGTGCAGCCAGCGGAATCCGTCCGGCGGCAGCGGGGATCCGGTGGTCGCCACGCACTGGACGCGTGAGAGGTCGAAGTCCCGGGAGGGATGGACGCCCGCCTTGCGGCATGCCATCACGTACGCCGCGGAGGTGCCGTAGAGGGTGGCGCCGGTGCGCTCGGCGATGCGCCACTGGGCCGCGGTGTCGGGGTATCCGGGGCTGCCGTCGTACAGCACGATCGTGGTGCCCGTGAGCAGGCCGGAGACGAGGAAGTTCCACATCATCCAGCCGGTGGAGGTGTACCAGAAGAAGCGATCCCCGGGTCCCAGGTCGCAGTGCAGACCGAGCTGCTTGAGATGCTCGACGAGGATGCCGCCCTGGGACTGGACGATCGCCTTCGGCAGGCCGGTCGTGCCTGAGGAGTACAGCACCCACAGGGGGTGGTCGAAGGGCACCGGCTCGAAGACCGGCTCCACGTCCGCCGCCGTCAGCGCGGCCCAGTCCAGGGCGCCCTCGGGGGCTTCGGTGCCGAGCAGCGGGATGTGCACGACGGCGCGCAGGGTGGGCAGTTCGCGGCGCAGCTCGGCGACCGTCTCGCGCCGGTCGTGCTCCTTGCCTCCGTAGCGGTAGCCGTCGACGGTGAAGAGCACGACGGGTTCGACCTGCTGGAAGCGGTCCAGGACGCTGCGGGCTCCGAAGTCGGGTGCGCAGGACGTCCACACTCCGCCCACGGCTGCCGTGGCGAGGAGGGCCACCACGGCCTGCGGGATGTTCGGGAGGTATCCGCTGATCCGGTCCCCGGGCCGCACTCCGAGGGCACGCAGTTCGGCGGTCAGGGAGCCGACCTGGCGGCGCAGCTCGGACCAGCTCACGGGGCTCGGCTCGTGGGTCTCGTCGACGTACAGGAGCGCGGGCTCGTCGGCGCGGGTCGCGGCCGCGCGCAGGGCGTGTTCGGCGTAGTTCAGGGTTGCCCCGGGGAACCATTCGGCGCCGGGCATCGAGCGGTCGCCGAGCACGCGCGCGTACGGGGTCGAGAACCGCACGTCGAACCACTCGGTGACGGCCTTCCAGAACGTGTCCAGCTCGTCGACGGACCAGCGGTGCAGCGCCGGATAGCCCCCCGACGCCGGTGCTCCGTGGTGCTCGGCCGCCCAGGACTGGAACCGGGTGACCTGGGCCCGGTCGATACGTTCCTGGTCGGGCTGCCAGAGCGGCGAGGCGTTCGCAGAGGACATGGGGCGGCTCCCGGACTGTGCGCGTCGTGTGCGTCGGGCGCGCACGGGCAGGGGTGTGCGCGTCACGCGGCTGACACGGACGATGCCATGTGATCGACTTCCGCACCAGGGTGTGCCCCACATAGTCCGTGTCGTGAAGATGTGCCCTCACCACGGGTGAACGGCAGTTGAACGCCCCTCCTCCGAGGCATCGCGAATGGCAGGCTGAACAGCATGGACGGTCGTGACCTGGTGCGTTCGGTGAAGGCGGTCGGTTCGGGGGGTGCCGCTCAAGGGTTGCGCTCGGTGCGAGCCGCGTGGCGCAGGAGGCGCGTGGACGCCACCGGTTTGCCGCAGCGGGGTGCCGAGCGGGCACGGGTCCCCGGGCCGGTGCGGGGTGTGGAACCGGGCCCCGGGGGCGGGGTCGTCAAGTTCACGCGATCGGAGCTGCAGATCAGTGTGGCCGCGAACGGATCGGTGTTCTGGGGGTGGGACGGAGCGGGGCCGGGGCCGTCCCACGCGCTGTCGGGCCGCTTCCCCGAGCCGGATCCGCGGGCGATTCTGGAGCCGGACAAGGACGGCGGCTGGCGGATCGTGGCGGAACGCCTCACGGTCACCGTGTCCCGGCACGGCGCGATCGAGGTGTGTACGCCCGGTGGAGTGACCCTGCGCCGTGATCTGCCGCCCCGCTGGTGGGAGTCGGCGGAGGGTGCCCCGGCCCGCTGGATGCAGCGCTCCGAGGTGGCGGCCGACGCCCGGTTCTTCGGTCTGGGGGGCCGGGCCGCCGGGGCCAGGCTGCGCGACGGCACCTACCGGCTGTGGAACACGGACCCCGGCCGCGCCCTCGTGCCCGAGGACGATCCGCTGCACATCACCATGCCGGTGCAACTGGTGGTGTCCGACGCAGCCACCCATCTGGTGTTCCACGACAGCTCCTGGGACGGCACGGTGACGCTGCGGGAGGGCGAGGAGGGAGCCGGTTCCGGGCACGACCGGGTGGGCACCTGCCAGCTCCGGATGGAGGGCGGGCCGCTGCGCTGCTGGGTGCTGGTGGGTACTCCCGCGCGCGTGCTGCACGCCTGGGCCGCGCTGACCGGGGCGGCCGCGCTCCCGCCGGTGTGGGCGCTCGGGCACCATCACGCCCGGTCGGGCCTCGGCAGCGAGCAGGAGGTGCGGCGGATCGTCGGGGGCTACCAGGAGCGCGACCTGCCGCTGGAGGCGATGCACCTGGACGCCGGCCACCACGAGGCGCAGCGGGCGTTCACGGTGGACCGGGACCGCTTTCCCAGGCTTCCGGTGCTCGCCGACGAGTTGCGACGCGACGGGATCCGGCTGGTCTCGGTGGTGGAACCGGCGGTCGCGGCCGAGGGGGGTGGCGCCGTCCACGACGGCGGGACGGCCGCGGACGTCTTCGTGCGCGACGCCGGCGGGCGCCTCGTCGAGGCGGTGGCCCGGCCCGGGAGGTCGGTCTTCCCGGACTTCACGCACGCGCGTGTGCGTCGCTGGTGGGGCCGGCTCTACGAGGAGCGCCTCGCCCAGGGGTTCGCCGGGTTCTGGCACGACATGAACGAGCCGACGTCGTTCACGGCCTTCGGGGAGAACACCCTGCCGCGTTCGGCGCGCCACGCCCTGGAGGGCACCGGCGGGGACCATCGCGAGGCGCACAACGTCTACGCCCTGTACATGGCCCGGGCCGGGTACGAGGGGTTGCGTGAGCTGAACCCCGAGGAGCGGCCGTTCGTCCTGTCGCGCTCCGGGTGGGCCGGGATGCAGCGCTACGGCGGCGTCTGGCCGGCGGGTGTGGCGACGGGCTGGCCGGGGCTGCGGGCGTCGCTGTCGCTGGTGCTGGGCCTGGGGCTGAGCGGGGTGCCGTACTCGGGAACGGACGTGGGCGGTTCGGACGGACGTCCCTCGCCGGAGCTGTATCTGCGGTGGCTGCAGCTCGGCGCCTACCTCCCGCTGTTCCGTACGCACGCCGGCCGGCGGGCGGGGTGCCGGGAACCGTGGGAGTTCGGCGACGACGTGCTGGCACACGCGCGCGTGGCCCTCGTCGGGCGGCGCCGCCTGCTGCCGTACTTCACCACCCTGGCGCATCTCGCCCGGCGTACCGGAGCACCCTATGTGCGTCCTCTGTGGTGGGGCGCCACCGAGGACCGGTCGCTGCGTGACTGCGAGGACGCCTTCCTGCTCGGGGACAGTCTGCTCGTGGCGCCGGTCCTGGATCCGGGGGCCGACCGGCGCGCCGTGCAGCTGCCTCGCGGGCGCTGGTACGACACCGCGACCGAGAAGGCGTACGAGGGGCCGGCCCAGGTGCTGATCGACGCCCCCTTGTCGCGTATCCCGGTCCTCGCGCGCGCGGGAGCCGTGGTGCCCGTCCGCGGTGACGGCGGCGGCCTGGAGCTGGAGGCCTGGGCACCGGCGCGCGGCCGTACCGGGGGCGGACTGGTGGTGCCGGATCCGGGTGACGGGTGGAGCGAGCCGGAGATCGAGCGCTATGTGACGCGTTGGGAGGGAGCACGTCCGGTCGTGGTGCGGGACGGCGGGGACGGCCCGGTCGAGCCGCCCCACCCCGTGCGGCTGCGCGGGCTGGGCACGCCCTGAGCGCCTGCCGGACACGGCGCGGGGGACCTCGGACGGAGGGGGCGCTCGTCCCGCGGGCGTACGTCGGGTGCTCAGGCCGGGGCGGCGCACCGGCGGGGCGCCCCTCGGCCGATCCCGCTCGCGCGGCCGGGCTCGTCATACGGGCCGGTGCGGTCGGCGTACGTCGGGTGCTCAGGCCGGGCGGCGCACTCCTCGGTCCAGCCCGCTCCCGGGCGGGTGCGCGGCCGGGCCGTGCTCAGATGTAGCGCCCTTCGAACCATGCGCGAACGGCCGACGTGTGCAGCGGGAACGCGAGTTCCGTCGGCCGGCGCAGCAGGTGCCAGCCCTCCGTCTCGTCCGTGGCGGCGGACTCCGGGAGGTCGGTGGCGGAACGCTCGGGGAGCAGTCCGAAAAGCAGCAGGTGCCCGTCGGGGGAGCTCATCGCGTCGGCCAGCCGTACCTCGCGCGCCGCCGCCTCGATGCCGGTCTCCTCGTGGAGTTCGCGCACCACCGCGTGCCGCCAGTCCTCCCGGTGGTCGATGAAACCGCCGGGCAGAGCGATGCCCCCGCGCGCGGGGGCGATCGTCCGGGTGATGACGACCAGGGCCGCGCCCTGGGTGTCGTACACGGGCTGCAGGGCCACCGCGACCGGCAGGGGGTTGCGGTAGGCGACCGTGCCGCAGGCGGCACAGGTGCGGGGCCAGCCGGAGATGCCCTCTCCGTAGGGCGCCCCGCAGCCGGAACAGTGCGAGTCCGGCGCGGAGTTGGCGGGCGGGTGGTGGGTTACGGACACGCGGCGGACTGTATCCGATCATCCCGCCGGGCGTCTTCGGCGGGCTGGGCGGGGACGGGGCCGCCGCGTGCGACGGCTCAGTGGGACGGCGTCAGCGACTTCCTGGACACCGGGAAGTCGAAGTAGGTGTCCGGGTACGGCTCCGGCTTGTACGTGTAGTGCCACCACTCCTCGGCGAGGTTGACGAATCCGAGGCCTTCCAGAGTCCCCTTGAGCAGCAGCCGGTTGGCCCGCTGTGCGCCCTGGATGCGCGGGTCGAGGGTGTGCGCGAGGGTGTCGAAGCAGTCGAAGCCCGTGCCCATGTCCACGGAGTTGTCGGGGAACCGCCGGTCCTGGGGGGCGTAGCAGGGCACGAGAGGCTCCCCGGGGCGGTACGGCCGCGTCGGCCGGGCCGGCAACTCGACGATCGTGAGGTCCAGGGTGGAACCGCGGCTGTGTCCGGACTTCTCCGCGATGTAACCGTCCTCGAACAGGCGGGTCTTGTCGACCTGCGGGTAGAACTCCGGTTTCATCCGCTGGTCGTCGAGGTCCTCGGCCCAGCGCACGAAGTGGTCCACCGCACGCTGCGGCCGGTAGCAGTCGTACACCTTGAGGCTGTAGCCCCTGCGCAGCAATTTCACCTGTGCCCGGTGCAGGGCCCGCGCCGCGGGTCGCGTCAGGATGCAGACGGGCTGCCGGTAGCCGTCGATGCGCTCGCCCACGAAGTTGTGCGGGGTGAAATAGCGCATCTCCTGGACGATCGTGCGATCGACGGAGCTCAGGGCCACGAAGTTGTCGGGTGCCTTCGGCTCGGGGGCGGCCTGGGCGGTGGCGGAGACGACGGTCACGGACAGCAGGGCGGCGAGCGTGGTCGCCAGGCCCCGGACGGCAGTGGAGAGTCGTGTCATGCCCTGCGTCTATCAGGCCGGGGTTCCTTCTGGGAAGGGAGCGCATGCGAACCCTGCGGAAGGGAGCCCGCTCGGGCCCTGGGCAAGGGAGCGCTTCCGGAGGAGGGACGGCCGGGACCACCCCCGTGGGTCCCGGCCGCCCCACCGATACTCCGACGCACCTGGAGCCCGTCCGGTTCTCGGCACACACTGCCCATTTCCCGGTGCCCGTGCCACACTCCTGACGTTCCGTCAGATTCAGGATCGGGAGGGTCCATGTCGCGTGCGCGCACTCCGGTGGTGGCCGGCTGGTTCACCGGGGACGGAGACGACTTCCACCTCCTCGGCACCCGCTGCTCGGCGTGCGCCTCGGCCTTCTTCCCCCGCGAGGACTCCTGGTGCCGCAACCCCGGCTGCCCCGGGGGCGCCTTGACGGAGGTACCCCTGTCCCGGCGCGGTCGCGTCTGGTCGTACACGGACAGCCGGTACCGGCCGCCGTCACCCTACGTGTCCGATCCGGAACTCCCCTGGCAGCCGTACGCGTTGATCGCTGTGGAGCTGGCGGCCGAGCGCATCGTCGTACTCGGGCAGACGGTTCCCGGAGTGACCGTTGCAGACCTGGCGGTGGGCATGGAGGTGGAACTCGTCCCCGGCGTGCTGAACGAGGACGCGGAGACGACCTGGACCACCTGGCACTGGCGGCCGGCGGAGCCGGGCGGAGGCGGTGCGGCGAACGGTGTCCGACGACGGGGGGTGACGGGATGACGGGTGACGTGGCGGTACTCGGCGCGGGCATGCATCCCTGGGGCAAGTGGGGCCGCAGCTTCGTCGAGTACGGGACGGCGGCGGCGCGGGCCGCGCTGGCGGACGCGCGGGTCGACTGGCGCGACGTCGGCTCGATCGTGGGTGCGGACACCGTGCGCGGCGGATACCCGGGGTATGTGGCGGGCGCGACGTTCGCGCGGGCGCTGGGCTGGCAGGGCGCGCGGGTGGCGAGCGTCTACGCGGCCTGCGCCTCCGGGGCCCAGGCGGTCGACGCGGCACGGGCGCAGATCCTCTCCGGGCTCGCGGACGTGGTGCTCGTGGTCGGCGCGGACGCGGCACCCAAGGGATTCTTCCGTCCGGCGGGAGGGGACCGCCCGGACGACCCGGACTGGCTGCGCTTCCGCGTGCTCGGGGCGACGAACCCGACGTACTTCGGGCTGTACGCGCGGCGGCGGATGGCCGTCCACGGGGACACCCCCGAGGACTTCGCCCGGGTCAAGGTGAAGAACGCCGCCGCGGGAGCGCTCAACCCGAACGCGCGCTACCGCAGGCCGGTCACCGCCGAGGAGGTGGCCGCGTCGGCGGTCGTCGCGGATCCGCTGCGGCTGCTCGACATCTGCGCGACCTCCGACGGCGGCGCGGCGCTCGTGCTGTCCAGCATGGAGTTCGCCCGGCGGCACGGCGCGGCCGGCGCCGTACGCATCCGCGCGGTGTCCACGGTGACGCCTCGCTATCCCCGCACCGTGCCGGATCTGCCGGACATCGCGACCGATTCGGCAGTGGCGGTGGCCGCGCCCGCCGAGACGTTCCGCGCGTCGATCGGCCGTGCCGCGTACGAGGAGGCGGGCGTCGGGCCGGAGGACCTCTCGCTCGCCGAGGTGTACGACCTGTCCACGGCGCTGGAGTTGCAGTGGTACGAGGATCTGGGGCTGTGCGGTGAGGGAGAGGGGGCCAAGCTGCTCCGGGAAGGCGCGACGGCGCTCGGTGGACGCATACCCGTGAACGCCAGTGGTGGGCTGGCCTCCTTCGGGGAAGCCGTTCCGGCGCAGGCCATCGCCCAGGTGTGCGAGCTGACATGGCAGTTGCGGGGCACCGCGGGCGACCGGCAGGTCGAGGGGGCCCGAGTGGGTGTCACCGCCAACCAGGGTCTGTTCGGGCACGGTTCGTCGGTGATCGCCGTGCGGTGACGTCCGGACGGACGTGCGCCGGGCGGTGCCGCCCGGACGGGTGTGCGCACGCGGTGTGACCGGCCGGGAAGCCTGCGTGAACAGCGCGTGAACCGTGCCCGGGCGCGCGCGGCCGGCGCCATCATGCTTCCGTGCACTCCTGGACGGATACTCTCCGCTTCGCCTTCCAGCCGGTGGTCAACCTGACGACCGGAACAGTCGCGGCACTGGAGATACTCGCGCGCCCGGAGGCCGGCGACATCCTGGCGCAGGCCCGCCGTGACCCCGAACTCGACGGCCTGGTCGCCGCGTTGGCGATCCGCGCCGCCGCCCGCAAGGAGACACTGCTGCCACTGCACGTCAACGTGTTCGCCGGAACGCCGGCCGACCTCGGGGGCCTGGCCGCGCTCCGCGACGCCGTCCGTGACGTCGGGCGCATGACGTGGGAGGTGACCGTCGACATCTGCCCGCCGTACACGCACGTGCCCCGCGGGGCGCTCCTGGACGCCGTGGCCGGGTTGCGGGCTGACGGCTTCCGGATCTGCGCGGACGGCGTCGGGGACGGCGACGTACCGCTGCGGCTGCTCACCGACCTGGCTCCCGAGCTGATCAAACTCGACGCATCGCTGCTGGACCGTCCGGCGGCGGTGCGGGCGATGCGGACACTGTGCGAGCAGTCGGGCGCACTGCTGTCCGTGGAGGGCGTGGAGACAGAGACGCAGTGCGCGGCCGCGGTGGCCGCGGGTGCCCAATGGGCGCAGGGGGAGCTGTTCGCCCCGCCGGCGCGGCTGCCCGCCGCCGACGTGTACGTGCCGGCCGTCTCCCCCGCGGTGGCGGGCACGCCGCGCTCGGGCCCCTCGGTACGGCAGTTCGTACGGCCCGCGGCCCTGCTGCCCGTGACGGCGTCCGCGGGTCACGTGCGGGCGCTGCTCACCGGGTCGCCGGACGTCTCCGGGGTGCTGCTCGTGGACGCCTCCGGGGTGCCGGTGCGCTCAGTGCACCGATCCCGTTTCCTGCTGTCCATGTCGGGACGGTACGGCCACGCCCTGTACGCCGACCGGCCGGCCGCCAAGCTCGGTGATCCGCCGCGCACCGTGGGCGTCGACGCGACGGCCTGGGAGGTGCTCGACGTGGTCGCGGGCGGCGACCGGGACCGTACGTCGGACGATGTCGCCGTCGTCGACCGGTACGGGCGGTGCGTGGGGGTGGTGCGCCTCGCCGACCTCGTACGGGCGCTGGCCGAGAGCCGGGTCGAGGAGGCGGCGGGCCTCAACCCGCTGACCCGGCTGCCCGGTTCGGACGCGATCACCGAGGAGGTGGACCGGCGCATCGCGGCGGGCCGGATGTTCGCGCTGAGCTGGCTGGACGTCGACCACTTCAAACAGGTGAACGACGGGGCGGGGTTCGCGGCGGGCGACGAGCTGATCCGGGCGGTCGGGCGGGCGTTGCAGCTCGCCGCGTCCGACGCCACGCGTGTGGGGCACATCGGCGGCGACGACTTCCTGGTCCTGGCGGACCCCGACGGCCTGGATCGGGTGGCCGCCTCGCTGCTCGACACGCCCTGGTCGGCGGGCGGGCTGGCCGTGACGCTCTCCCTCGCCACGGTGTTGTGCCCACCCGGCAGCGTCTCCGACCACCGGCAGGCGGCCGCCTGCCTCGCTCCGCTGAAGAAGGCGGCGAAGGCCCTGCCGGGCGCGAGCTGGATCCAGGGCCGGGCGGGAACGCCGGGCCACGAGGTCCGCCGCGGCACGGCGGCCACCACGGCCCAGACGGGGTGCGGGGTGGGCGTGCCGGGGGTCGGTTGACGGGGTCGGGCGCTCCTGGCCGCGGTGGCGCCGGAGGCACCTCGGGCCGGCCCGAGACCCGTCCCGCCGCCCCCGTGCGCGTGTCCCGGTGGATCACGCGGCAGCGGCGGGGCGTGGGCCGCGGTCGGGCGTCGGCCTCAGTCGGGCGCGAGCGGGGCGCGGGCGGGGCGCGGGCGGGCGCGGGCCTCAGTCGGGCGTCGGGCGCGAGCGGGGCGCGGTCGGGCGTGGGTCGCGGTCGGGGGCCGTCGGGGCCGTCTTCGGTCAACCTCCCGCCCCGGCAAGGGTGTTGGAAAGGGACGGGCGGTCGGTGTGGCGGGCCCGGGAGGGACGAGGTCCGCCCGGCGGTCGCGGCCGGGCGTCCCACGGCGGTCCCCGCCCCGCGGTCCCCAACGGTTCCGGTCGGCGACCTTGACGCCCCCTGAGTGCCGGTGAACACTTCCCGGTGTCAGTCGGCATCGCCGCATTCGGGCGTCTTCAGGCGCTGTACTGCTCGGGTTCCCGCCTGCACGAAGGGCCATCCCCCACGGGCGATTCCGCTGCTACGGCACGCTCGTCACGGACGCCGGGCGGGGCGCGGGATCTCCCTGCCTTCGGCGGAAGTAGCCATGGGAAAACGCACCCTGCACGGTGGACCGGGGCGGACCGCCCCGGGCGAGAGCCTAGGAGCCGCCATGAGCAACGGAGACATATTCGTCGGTGAGGTCATCGGTACCGCGATCCTCATCCTCTTCGGCGCCGGAGTGTGCGCCGCGGTCACACTGAGATTCTCGAAAGCACGAGCCTCGGGCTGGATCGTCATCGCGTTCGGCTGGGGCTTCGCCGTACTCGCCGGTGCCTACACCGCCGCACCGCTGTCCGGCGGCCACCTCAACCCGGCCGTCACCATCGGCGTCGCCGTCGACACCGGGGTGTGGGACAAGGTCTGGGTCTACGTGCTCGGCCAGATGGTGGGCGCCATGCTCGGCGCCGTGCTCGCCTACCTGGTCTACCTCGCCCAGTTCCAGGCCAACGTGAACAAGACGGGCACCACGGAGGGAACGGCCGACGAGCCGACACCGACCCTCGGCATCTTCTCCACCATCCCCGAGATCCGGAATCCGGTCGCGAACCTGATCACCGAGGTCATCGCGACCATCGGCCTGGTGCTGCCGATCCTCGCCTTCGGCAAGAACATCGGCATCGGCATCGGTCCCGTCCCCGGCGAACAGGCGGGCATCTACGGCTCCGGCATCTCGATCCTGCTGGTGTCCCTGCTGGTCGTCGGCATCGGTCTGTCCCTGGGCGGGCCCACGGGCTACGCCATCAACCCGGCGCGCGACCTGGGCCCGCGCATCGTGCACACGTTCCTGCCCATTCCGAACAAAGGCACCTCCGACTGGGGCTACTCCTGGGTCCCGGTCGTCGGCCCGCTGATCGGAGGGGCGCTCGCGGGCCTCATCTACAACGCAGCCTTCTGACCCGAGCGACCAAGGGGTATCCATGCCGGACAACGCCGAGAAGTACGTCGCCGCAATCGACCAGGGCACCACCTCCAGCCGCTGCATCATCTTCGACCGGGCCGGCGCGATCGTCGCCGTCGACCAGCGCGAACACCGACAGATCTTTCCCAAGCCCGGCTGGGTGGAGCACGACGCCACCGAGATCTGGTCCAAGGTGCAGGCGGTGGTCGCCGGGGCGATCGCCAAGGCCGGGCTGCGCGCCGACCAGCTCAGCGCGCTGGGCATCACCAACCAGCGCGAGACGACGGTCCTGTGGGACCGCGCCACGGGCAAGCCCGTGCACAACGCCATCGTCTGGCAGGACACCCGGACCTCCGCGCTCTGCACCGAACTGGGCGGCACGGACGGCCAGGACCGCTTCCGCGAGCAGACCGGACTGCCGCTCGCCAGCTACTTCTCCGGGCCCAAGGCGGCCTGGCTGCTGGACAACGTGCCGGGGCTGCGCACACGCGCCGAACGGGGCGAGATCGCCTTCGGCACCATCGACTCCTGGCTGATCTGGAACCTCACCGGAGGCACGGACGGCGGGCGGCACGTCACCGACGTGACGAACGCCGGGCGCACCATGCTGATGAACCTGGAGACGCTGCAGTGGGACCCGTCCATCCTCTCGGCGATGAACGTTCCCGAGGCGATGCTGCCCGAGATCAGGTCGTCCGCCGAGGTGTACGGCACGGCCGTGGGCCAGCTCGGCGGCGTCCCGGTGGCGTCCGCGCTCGGTGACCAGCAGGCGGCCGTGTTCGGCCAGGCCTGCTACGACGTGGGCACGGCCAAGAACACGTACGGCACGGGCAGTTTCCTGCTGCTCAACACCGGCAACCGGCCCGTTCCCTCGAAGAACGGTCTGCTGACGACCATGGGGTACAAGATCGGCGACGAGGCGGCGGTCTACTGCCTCGAAGGATCGATCGCGATCACCGGCGCCCTGGTCCAGTGGTTCCGCGACCAGCTCGGGATCATCCGCACCGCCGACGAGATCGAGACGCTGGCGGCGAGCGTGGAGGACAACGGCGGGGCGTACATCGTGCCGGCCTTCTCGGGCCTGTACGCGCCCTACTGGCGCTCGGACGCCCGCGGGGTCGTCACCGGCCTCACCCGATACGTGACGAAGGGCCACCTGGCTCGCGCGGTCCTGGAGGCCACCAGCTGGCAGACCCGCGAGGTCGTGGACGCCATGTACCAGGACTCCGGGGTGCAGATCACCACGCTGAAGGTCGACGGCGGCATGACCAAGAACAATCTCCTGATGCAGCATCAGGCGGACGTCCTCGGGGTGCCCGTCATCCGTCCGAAGGTCTCGGAGACGACCTGCCTGGGCGCCGCGTACGCGGCCGGACTGGCGACGGGCGTCTGGAGCGATCTCGACGAGCTCAAGACGCACTGGCAGAAGGACGTCGAGTGGACACCCGCCATGGAGGCGGCCGAACGCGACCGGGAGTACCACAACTGGCACAAGGCGGTGGAGAAGAGCTTCGGCTGGCACGAGGAGGGCGTGTGAGCTGACAGAGGTCCACGCGCGCGTGGGCTCCGCACGGTCCACACGCGGGTGGGCACCTCCTCGAGAGCACCGCGCGCGGGCGGGCCTCCGGTGGCACACACGCGCGTGTGCTGGAGTGCGGCCCGTACCCCGGTCGGCGGGGGTGCGGGCCGTACGCGCGGCGGGGGGCGGCACGCCGGTGCCCGGCAGCAGGGGCCGGGCGGGACGGCGGCGCCCGTCAGGTCGGGACGGCCTCGCGGCGGCCTGCCGCCTGTGCCATCGCGTGCTGGACGACCCGGATGAGGACCTCCTTGGCCGATTCGCGGTCCCGGGCGTCGCAGAGGACCACGGGGACGTCCTCGTCCAGATCGAGCGCCCGCCGGACGTCCTCGGCCGGGTAACGGGCCTCCCCCTCGAAGCAGTTGACGCCCATCACGAAGGGTATGGAGCGCCGTTCGAAGTAGTCGACGGCGGCGAAGCAGTCCTCCAGGCGGCGGGTGTCTGCGAGGACGATCGCGCCCAGAGCCCCGGTGGCGAGTTCGTCCCAGAGAAACCAGAAGCGATCCTGTCCGGGCGTGCCGAAGAGGTACAGGACCAGGTCCTCGCGGAGGGTGATGCGGCCGAAGTCCATCGCGACGGTCGTGGTCTTCTTGCCCTCCACGCCGCTGATGTCGTCCACCGGGCGCCCGGCCTCGGTGAGCATCTCCTCCGTCCGCAGCGGCCGGATCTCGCTGACCGCGCCGACGAGGGTCGTCTTCCCCACGCCGAATCCGCCGGCCACCAGGATCTTGAGCGTGACGGGCTCGACCGGAGGCTTGCCGCGCTCAGTACGCCCGAAGATCATCGGTCTCTTCTCCCGCTTCAGTGGTGTCGGACGGGGGCGGGCCGTAGCCGCCTCCGCCGGGGGTTTCGATGACGAGCACGTCTCCGGGGGCGACGTCCGCGGTGTCGCTGCCGCCCAGGTGTGTGACGGTCCCGTCGGCGTGCTCGATGCGATGGGCGCCGAGTGCTCCGGGCGCACCACCCGCCATGCCGTAGGGCGGGACCCGGCGGTGCTGCGAGAGCGTGGAGACGCTCATGGGCTCGCAGAAGCGGATCCGGCGTACGACACCGTCGCCGCCGCGTCGGCGTCCCGCGCCCCCGCTGCCGCGCCGGACCGCGAACGCGTCGAGCAGGACCGGCAGCCGCCACTCCAGGACCTCGGGGTCGGTGAGGCGCGAGTTGGTCATGTGGGTCTGCACCGCGGACGCGCCCGGGAAGTCGGCGCCCGCCCCGGATCCCGAGGCCACCGTCTCGTAGTACTGGTGGCGCTCGTTGCCGAAGGTGACGTTGTTCATGGTGCCTGAGCCCTCCGCCTGCACGCCGAGGGCTCCGTAGAGGGCCCCGGTGATCGCCTGCGAGGTCTCGACGTTGCCGGCCACGACCGCGGCGGGCGGTTCGGGGGCGAGCATCGAACCCGGGGGCACCACGATGTCGAGGGGGCGCAGACAACCGTCGTTGAGCGGGATGTCGTCGTCGACCAGGGTGCGGAAGACGTACAGGACCGCGGCGTTGACCACCGCGAACGGGGCGTTGAAGTTGGTGGCGAGCTGCGCCGACGTGCCGGTGAAGTCGACGGTGGCACAGCGGTTCGCGCGGTCCACGGAGACGCGGACCCGGATCACCGCGCCCGAGTCGGTCTCGTAGGCGAACTCGCCGTCCTGCAGGGTGTCGATGACGCGCCGGACGGCTTCCTCGGCGTTGTCCTGGACGTGCCTCATGTACGCCTGGACGACGTCGAGTCCGAAGTCCCCGATCATGCGGGCGACCTCGTCGACGCCCTTCCGGTTGGCGGCGATCTGGGCGCGGAAGTCGGCGAGGTTGGTCTTCGGGTTCCGCGAGGGGTGGGGCGCCTCGGTCAGCAGGGCGAGGGTCTCGGCCTCACGGAAGCGGCCGTTCTCGGCGAGGAGCCAGTTGTCGAAGAGGATGCCCTCCTCGTCGATGGTCCGGCTGTGGGCCGGCATGGAGCCGGGGGCGATGCCGCCGATCTCGGCATGGTGGCCGCGCGAGGCGACGTAGAACAGGATCCGCTCACCCTCCGTGTCGAACACCGGGGTGATGACGGTGACGTCGGGGAGATGCGTGCCGCCGTGGTACGGGTCGTTCACCGCGTAGGTGTCCCCGGGGCGCATGCTGTCGCCGCGGCGGCGGACGACCTCCTTGACGCTCGTCCCCATCGAGCCCAGGTGGACGGGGATGTGCGGGGCGTTGGCGACCAGGTTCCCGTCCGGGTCGAAGAGCGCGCAGGAGAAGTCCAGGCGTTCCTTGATGTTGACCGACTGGGCGGTGGACTCCAGCCGCGCGCCCATCTGCTCGGCGATCGACATGAAGAGGTTGTTGAAGACCTCGAGGAGAACGGGATCCGCTTCCGTGCCCAGTTCGGAACTCTGCGTAACCGCCGCGCGTTCCATGACCAGATGCCCGTCGTCGGTCGTCGCGGCCCGCCAGCCGTCGTCGACGACGGTCGTCGAGCCGGCCTCGGTGATGACCGCGGGTCCGGTGACGGTCTCGCCGGGCGGCAGTTCCTCGCGTCGGTGCAGGGGCACGTCGCGCCAGGCGCCGCCCGTGTGGAGGCTGACCGTCCCCGGGGTCGCCGAGCGGCTCCGGAAGGGGGAGAGCGCGGAGAGATCGGGGGGTGCGGTGAGGCCGGTGGCTTCCACGGAGAGGGCTTCGACGACGACCGGGCGGTCGAGGGTGAAGGAATAGGTGGCGCGATGTCGTGCTTCGAAGTCCCGCGTCATGGTGTCGGGTTCGGTGAGCTCGACGGTGAGCGCGGTGTCCGTGCCGTCGTAGCGCAGCTGAGCCCGGCGGGTGACCCGGATGCGGTCCCGGGGCACGTCCTCGGCGAGGAGTTCGCCGCGGGCCGCGCTCTCCAGGTCGTCGGCGGTCTTCAGGATCCGGGGCAGGGAGGAGCCGTCCAAGGGGGCTTCGACGGACTGTTCGCGCATGGCCGTGGTGTCGGCGAGTCCGATGCCGAGAGCGGACAGGACGCCCGCCATGGGCGGCACGAGGACGGTGCGGATACCGAGCGAGTCGGCGACCATGCACGCGTGCTGCCCGCCGGCGCCGCCGAAGGTGGTGAGCGCGTAGCGGGTGACGTCGTGGCCCTTCTGGACCGAGATCCGCTTGACGGCGTTGGCGATGTTGGCCACGGCGATCTGCAGGTAGCCCTCCGCGACCTGCTCCGGGGTGCGGTCGTCGCCGGTGCTCTCGCGGATGTCGCGGGCGAGGCGTGCGAAGCGGTCGCGTACCAGGGCGTCGTCGAGGGGCTGGTCGCCGTCCGGCCCGAACACCCGGGGAAAGTGGGCCGGCTGGATGCGCCCGAGGGCGACGTTGGCGTCGGTGACCGTGAGCGGGCCGCCGCCCCGGTAGCAGGCGGGCCCGGGCTCGGCACCGGCGGAGTCGGGGCCCACGCGGTAGCGGGAGCCGTCGAAGTGGAGCACCGATCCGCCGCCCGCGGCGACGGTGTGGATGTCCAGCATGGGGGCGCGCAGCCGGACCCCGGCGATCCGGGTGGTGAAGACCCGCTCGTACTCCCCAGCGAAGTGGGAGACGTCGGTGGACGTGCCGCCCATGTCGAAGCCGATGACCCGGTCGAAGCCGGCGAGCTGCGACATCCGGGCCATGCCGACGATGCCGCCCGCGGGCCCCGACAGGACGGCGTCCTTGCCGCGGAACTGTCCGGCCTCGGCCAGCCCGCCGTTGGACTGCATGAACATCAGCCGTACACCCTGGAGTTCCCCGGCGACCTGCTGGACGTAGCGGCGCAGGACGGGCGACAGATAGGCGTCGACGACGGCCGTGTCCCCGCGCGGGACGAGCCTCATCAGGGGGCTGACCTCGCTGGAGAGCGAGATCTGCGGGAAACCCGTGCGGGCGGCCAGCTCGCCGACCGCCTGCTCGTGGGCGGGGTGCAGATGGCTGTGCATGCAGACGACGGCCACGGCCCGGATCCCCGCGTCGTAGGCGTCTTGGAGCGGTCCCGCGAGGGCGTCCAGGTCGGGGGCGCGCAGCACCGTGCCGTCGGCGGTGATCCGCTCGTCGACCTCGACGACCCGCTCGTACAGCATCTCGGGCAGGTCGATCCGCCGGGCGAAGATGTGCGGCCGGTTCTGGTAGGCGATGCGCAGGGCGTCGCGGAATCCCCGCGTGACGACGAGGAGGGTGCGCTCACCTCTGCGTTCCAGGAGGGCGTTGGTGGCGACGGTGGTGCCCATCCGGACGGCGTCGATGCGGTCCGCCACGGATGCGCGGCCGTCGGCCGCGTCGCCCCCGTCGGCGGCGAGGAGTTCACGCACGCCCGCGACGGCGGCGTCGGCGTACCTCGCCGGGTTGTCGGACAGCAGCTTGTGTGTGAGCAGGCTGCCGTCCGGGCGGCGCGCCACGATGTCGGTGAAGGTGCCGCCCCGGTCGATCCAGAATTGCCAGCCTGTCACGTCTGCACCCTGCTTCCGCGCTGCTCAGAGGGCCCGGAGGCCGCTGATCACGTCGCGCAGAATACTCTCGTCCGGCAGTTCCGCGGGCGGTACGGGACGTGTCACGTGGACCAGTTCGTCGTCCACCAGATCGCCGATGAGGACCCGGACCACCCCGATGGGCAGATCGAGTTCCGCGGCTAGTTCGGCGACCGACTGCGGGGTGTCGCGGCAGAGCTCGACGATGTCCACGTGCTCCGGCGACAGCGTCTGGTCCGCTTCCGGATCGTCCGCGTGGGTCTCGGTGACGACCACCGCGATCAGGTCGAGCCGGTGCTGGGCCGGGCTGGTGGTCCGGCCCCGCGTCATGGCGTACGGGCGGACCACCGGTCCGGCGTCGTCGTCGAACCAGTGGCGTTTTCCCTGACCGTCTCCGCTCATGCCATCCCACTACCCGCCGGCGGGCAGATCGGTGCGCGGAGCGGCGGCCAGATGTACGCCGACCCGCTTGACCAGGAGCGTCATCTCGTAGGCGACCTGCCCGATGTCCGACTCGGCCTCGGAGAGGACGGCGAGGCAGCTGCCGTCGCCGGCGGCCGTGACGAACAGGAAGGCGTCGTCCAGTTCCACGATCGTCTGCCGGACGCTGCCGGCCTCGAAATGCCGGCCGACGCCCTTGGCGAGGCTGTGGAAGCCGGAGGCGACGGCGGCCAGGTGCTCGCTGTCCTCCCGGGTCAGATCCTTGGAGACACCGGTGGGCAGTCCGTCGCCGGAGAGCACGATCGCCTTGCGGATGCTGGCGACGCGGTCGACCAGATCGTCGAGGAGCCAGTTGAGCTCCCCCGACGTCGCACTGCTCACGGGGTGCCCTGCGGCCTTCGGTGCGGTCATCGACCGTCTCCCTCTGTCGTTCCTTGTGCTGGGGCGCCGTGGGCGTCGTCGCCCCCGGCGTTCTCCTCGCGGCCGCGCTGCCAGCCCCGCTGGAGCGAGGCCATCCGGCTGCGTACGTCGTCGGCGTCGCGCTCGGCCGGTTCCGCCGCGCCGTCGCCGGTCCCGGCGCGCTCGGTGCGCCGGTCGGGCCCTTCCTTCAGCTGCGGGGCGAGGCTGGCCTGCCGCACCCGGCGGGGCAGCGGGTTCGTGTCCGAGGTCTCCGCCCCGGTCCCGGACTCGGCCGTCCCCCGGATGCCCTCCGGCCGGACGATGCGGCGGCGGCGGGCGGGAAGAGCGGGGGCGCCGGAAGCCTCGGGAGGCTCACCGTGAAGGCGGCCGGGGGCGTCGGGCCGTCCCACAGCCGGCTCGTCGTGGTTGCCGTCGGAGCGGCCGAGTGCCGCGTCGCGCCCCGCGCCGAAGCGACGGGAGGTTCCGGCGCGCTCGGCGCCGGTGCGGGCCGGGGCCTCGGGGCGCGCGCCGCGGCGAACCGACGGGTGGGCGCTTTCGAGCTCGGCGGGGCCGGATGTCATCGGGTCCGTGCTCCGCGCGGACGGTTCGTCGCCGGACTCGCCGCGCCGGGAACCGGCGTCCGCCACCGGGCGTCCGTGGGAGCTGACCAGCTTGGGGGCCCTGCGGCGCTGCGGCAGCGGGACGGGTCCGTCGGGGCGGACGGGGTCGGCGGGGCGCGCGGTCTCGTCCGTGGCGTCCCGCGCCTGCTGGTGCTGTTCGCCCAGGACGCCGGTGAGGGAGCGGCGCGGCCGGAAGAGACCGCCCCGTTCGCTGTCGTCCTCGCCGAGGTCCCCCGGGAGGTCGCCCAGGCCGTCGAGACCGACCGGCGCCTCCAGTTCGACCGGGCCGTCCAGGATCGAGGCGGGCAGGCCGGGCAGCCGGACCGGGACCTGGGACAGGGCCGCCGCGCGGTCCTGCTCGGTCTCGGCCTCCTTCGTGGGCACCGCCCGGTCGAGCCGGAAACCGATGCCGTTCGTGTCGGGGACGTCGTCGGTGAGCAGGGCGTCGGGGATGAAGACGACCGCCGTGGTGCCCCCGTACGGGGACGGTTGCAGGGAGACCCGGACGTTCTGCCGCTGTGCGAGCCGGCTGACCACGAAGAGGCCGAGCCGGTCGGTGTCGGACAGTTCGAATTCGGGGGTCTCGGCGAGGCGGAGGTTGGCGTCGAGGAGCGCCTCGGCCGCCATGCCGAGGCCGCGGTCGTGGATCTCCAGCGTGAAGCCGTTGGCGACGCGCTCGCCGAGGACCTGTACGGCGGTGTGCGGGGGCGAGAACACCGTGGCGTTCTCCAGGAGTTCGGCCACGAGATGAGTGAGGTCGGCGACCGCGGGACCGGTGACGGCCACCCGCGGAAGGCGGCGTACCTCGATGCGCTCGTAGTCCTCCACCTCGGCGACGGCGGCACGGACGATGTCCATGAGCTGGATGGGCTTGCGCCACTGCCGGGAGGGGGCGGCGCCGGAGAGGATGACAAGGCCCTCCGCGTGGCGGCGCATGCGGGTGGTGAGGTGGTCCAGGCGGAACAGGTCGGCGAGTTCGTCGGTGTCCTCGGTCCTGCGCTCCATCGTGTCGAGCAGGGTGAGCTGCTTGTGCAGCAGGACCTGGCTGCGGCGGGCGAGGTTCACGAAGACCTCCGAGACGCCCTCCCGCAGCTCCGACTGCTTGACCGCGGCCTCGACGGCGGCCCGCTGCAGGGTGTTGAGGGCCTGGCCGACCTCGCCGATCTCGTTCTTGTCGTACTCCAGGCGGGGCACTTCGGTCTCGACGTCCACCTGTTCGCCCGCGGAGAGGCGGCGCATGACGCTGGGCAGCCGCACGCCGGACGCCTCGTGGGCCTCCAGGCGCAGCCTGCGCAGGTCCCGGATCAGGCTCCGGCCGATGCGCACGGACATGAAGAGCGACACCAGCAGGGCCGCCAGTCCCAGGACGCCGGCGATGGCCGCCTTGACGATGACGTTGACCGCGAGGGGGTGGACACGGTCCCGGTAGCGGTCCCCGGCCTCGTCGTCGAGCCGGTCCAGTTCGGCGAGCGTCTCTCCGGCCGTCTCGTCCCAGCTCTTGGCGGTCACCCCACGGGGCGCACCGGGGGTGGAGCCGATGACGGTCTGCTCGGCGTTGCGGAGCGGAGCGGTGCCGGCGCTCTTCCAGTAGCGCTCGAAGCGGGCGCGCTCGGCGGCGGGAAGCAGCGGCAGGCTGGTGTCGTACAGCAGGCCGCGCTGGGCAACGAGGTCGGAGACGTCGCGGATCTCGTCACCGGTGATCCGGTCGGCGACGAGGGCGGACCCGAGGAGCGCGTCCTCGCGGGAGAGCAGTTCGCGCGCCCGGACGACGTTGGCGAGCGCGCGGCCCTGCTTGTCCATCTCGACGTCGTCGAGCACGTGGAGGTTGGCCAACAGGGCGTAGCAGGGGTCGACGAGCCTGTTGTAGAGGCCGAGGGCCTGGTCGCGGTCGAGGGTGCCTTCGTCGACGCCGCGGCGCAGCGAGTGGAGTTCGTCGAGGGCGTCCAGGATCGCGGTGACGCGCTCGGCGGTGCCCTCGCTCATCTCCGCCCGAACGTCGTGGTCCCCGGCGTTCCGGCGGACCTTCGCGACGACCTTGTCGGTGGCCCGCCGGCTGCGCTGCAGCGCCGCCTGCGCGTCCGAGGCGCGCGGGTCGGCGAGGTGGACGAGGCTCTGGCGGCGCTCCTGCTGGAGGACGCCGACGGTGTCCTCGGTGGCGAAGCCGACCTTCTCCACCACGTCGGACACGTCGAACAGGTGCATCGCCTCGCGTCCGGTGAGCACCGTGGCGAAGCCCCAGATCGCGGTCAGGGAAACGAGCGGCACGAGCAGCAGCGCCACGATCTTCCGGCGGATGGACTTCCCGCGAAAGCGCATGGCCTCCCCCAGCTCGACCCCCGCTGGCCCGGGGGCACACATGTGCGTCAACAAACGGCGTGAGCCTACTACCGACACAGGGGTATCTCGAAGGGCTGTCCGAACGTACATCGTCCGTGAACTGAACGGGACATCAGTAGTTGTCCGTTCATTGCGGGAGATTGCCTCCCCGGATCCGGCACTTGTCCCCGTGTCACAACCAGTGGGCGCCCGACGCGGGTTGGCCGGAATGCTTCGGTCGCCGGGAATCTTTGCAGGAGGTCGTTCGTCTTTCTGTACGGGAACGAGGGGCGGAACCGGCCACAAGGCGCCGCATGCCGCGTCCAGGTCGCGTAAAACAGCGCAAGCCGGGCAGCCACTGGGAAGCGGGAGTCTTGAGGCACCAGGGCAAGCGGTCTGCTGGGGATGGGGAGTGACGAGTTGATGGGCACGGTGGAGCGCGAGGCGCTCAGGAGCGGCGTTGCGGCGCCAGTGGCGGCACGGCGGGGCCCGCGGGACCCCGATCCCGCCGACGCGAGTGCGCGCGGGACGGCGGCCGCCGCGCGGCCGACTCCCCGCGGCGCGGGTGACTTCACGGACTCGCCCGGGACGGTCCCGCGAGCGGAGGCACCGGCCGCACACCGGCCCGCGGAGTCGGGCGGGCCGACGGCACACCCGTCGGCTCCGAGCGCCGGCGAGCCGACCGCACAGCGAGTCGCCGCCGAGGGGGGAGCGGCGAACTCCCGGTACAGCGCGGGCTCTTCTCGATACGGCGCGGACTCCGCGTACAACGCGAGGGCCCGGAAGCGTGAAGAGGAGCCGTACTACCGGCCGTTGTGGGTCGAGGAGCCCGCACGCAAGCGGCGGCTGCCCGACCCGGTGCGCACGGCGGCCGTGCGCGCGGTGCTCATCATCGCGGTGACGCTCATGCAGGGCGTGGTGGCCTTCCTGTGCACCCTGGCCGGTTCCTGGCTGGCCTTCCCGATGGTGCTCAGCAGCGTCGCCAGCACGGTGGTGGCCACCTGGGCGGCCCTCGACGTCTGGGTCACCCGCCAGGTGTGGAACCAGCGCCACGGCGTGGTCTCCGTGCCGAGCAGCACGGCCCGCGCCCTCCGGCGTGAGCGCCGCGTCGCCCGGCGGCACGCCCGCGCGACGGAGCGGTCCCAGGCACGGATACGCCGCCGCGGTGGCGCCGGCCGGCTGTCGCACTCGTAGGCGCGCGGAAGGGCACACCCGGGCGGCGCAGGCCGGGCGACGGGTGTTGCGGGCGAGGCCGGCAAGGACAGACCGGGGCGGCCGCTGCCGACCGGTCTGCCAGTCGGGCAGTCGGGCAATTCACGGCGCATACCCCGCACGGGGTGCACCTGCCCAGTGTTCAGGAGGCTTCGCGTGTCCCCCACGTACGACGTCGTCGTGATCGGCCTCGGCGGCATGGGCAGCGCCGCCGCACACCACCTCTCCGCGCGCGGCGTCCGTGTGCTCGGCCTGGAGAAGTTCGGGCCGGTCCACCGGCGAGGCTCCAGTCACGGCGGTTCGCGCATCACCCGCCAGTCCTACTTCGAGGACCCGGCGTACGTACCGCTGCTGCTGCGCTCCTACGAGTTGTACGAGGAGCTGGAGCGGGCGACGGGACGTGAACTCGCCATCCTGTGCGGTGGCGTGATGGTCGGACACCCGGACTCCAGGACCGTCGCCGGTTCGCTGCTCTCGGCCCGCCGATGGGACCTGCCCCACGAGCTGCTGGACGCCCGGGAGATCCGCCGCCGCTTTCCCACCCTGGCCCCGGACGACGACGAGGTGGCGCTCTACGAGCAGAAGGCCGGCCTGGTCCGACCGGAGCACATGGTCGCCGCACACCTCCAGCTGGCCGGACGGCAGGGCGCCGAGCTGCACTTCGACGAGCCGATGACGCGCTGGGAGCCGTACCGGGACGGTGTCCGCGTCCACACGGCCGAGAACACCTACACCGCGGGCCAGTTGGTGATCTGCCCCGGGGCGTGGGCGCCGCAGCTCCTGTCGGACCTCGCGGTGCCGTTCACGATCGAGCGGCAGGTCATGTACTGGTTCCAGCCCAGGGGTGGGGTGGCGCCCTTCCTGCCGTCCGCCCACCCCGTCTACATCTGGGAGGACGCGACGGGTACGCAGGTCTACGGATTCCCGGCGATCGACGGACCGGACCGCGGCGCCAAGGTCGCCTTCTTCCGCAAGGGCGTCGTGTGCACCCCGGAGACCATCGACCGCACGGTCCACCACGACGAGGTCCGGGACATGGCCGACCACCTGGTCCGCCGCATCCCGGACCTGCCCGGCGCCTTCCTCAGGGCCGCGACCTGCATGTACTCCACCACCCCGGACGAACACTTCGTGATCGCCCGCCATCCGGCCCACCCCGAGTCCGTGACGGTGGCCTGCGGATTCTCCGGGCACGGCTTCAAGTTCGTCCCGGTGGTCGGCGAGATCCTCGCCGACCTCGCCACGACCGGCGGCACCGCGCATCCGATCGGCCTGTTCGACCCCCGGCGCCTGACTCCCGCGTCCGCCTGAGGTATACGCGGGCCCACTCGGCGACGCGGCGGCGATCGAGCACCGGGCCGCGGCGAACCTCACCCCCGCCAACCGCATCTCCCAGGACGTGAGGGCGAACCGGAAGCACGGGGAGAGCGACGCGTACACCGTCGTCGGCGACGCGGGCCGCGGGCGCCTGCCGGACGCAGCGGACGACCAGGACATCCCGCTCCCTGCGATCACGGTGAATCCGTCGGTCCTCCTCGTCGCGGCCCCCGGCCGTGTCATCCTGCACCGCATGCTGCCGCTCGCCCACGACACCGTGCTCGGACTCGCGGGCGCGGCGCGGACCCGCGTCGCGGGCCGTCGCCGACGCGGGCGACCGGCGCCGGGCCCCTGCCACCTCATGGTCCGCCCGCGGCCCCGCACGGTGCGGAGCGACGACCCTCACCCCCGCGTACCGCGGAACGAGGGGGCGGCTCGGAACGGGGCGGCGCCGGACGGGGCGGTCCGGTCGGCGCCGGACGCGGCCGCTCGGAACGGGGCGGCGCCGGAAGCGAGTTGGCGCCGACCGGCCCGGCGCCCGGTACCACGCGACCACACCCCCGGACCGGACACCGGCCCGACCCCTCGGGGCCGGTTCGTGTGATCCCGCACTGTCACCCCACCCGCACGAGCCGCGCCCCGCTGCCCGATCCAGGAGGCCGCCCATGACCGCCCGTCCGCCCATCGCCGAGAAGAACGACGACTCCGAACTCGCCGAGTTCGGCTACCGGCCCGAACTCAAGCGCACCCTGGGCAACTTCCACACCTTCGCCGCCGGCATCAGCTACATCTCGATCCTCACCGGCACTTTCCAGCTCTTCTACTTCGGCTACGGCAGCGGCGGTCCCGCCTACTGGTGGTCCTGGCCGATGGTCTTCGTCGGGCAGTTCGCGGTCGCCCTCTGCTTCGCCGAGCTGGCCGCCCGCTATCCCGTGGCCGGCTCCGTCTACAACTGGTCGAAGAAGATAGGCAATCCGCATCTCGGCTGGCTCGCCGGCTGGATGATGCTGATCGCCTCCATCGTCTCGATCGCGGCCGTGGCGCTGGCCTACCAGCTGACGCTGCCGCAGATCTCGTCCGTGTTCCAGTTCGTCGGGGACGGCACCGGGACGTACGACGTCGCGACGAACGCGGTCGTCCTGGCCACGGTGCTCATCCTCTTCACGACCCTGGTGAACGCCTTCGGCGTGAAGCTCATGGCCACCATCAACAGCGCGGGTGTCCTGATCGAACTGGTCGCCACGGTCGTCCTCATCGTGCTGTTCGCCGTCCACATCACGCGAGGACCGCAGGTCGTCATGGAGACGCAGGGGCACGGGGCGGGCCAGTCGCTCGGCTACCTCGGCCCGTTCCTCGTCGCCTCGCTGGCCTCCGCGTACGTCATGTACGGCTTCGACACGGCCGCCTCGCTCGGCGAGGAGTCCCTGGACCCCTCGCGCAACGCTCCGCGCGCCATCATCCGGGCGATCGTCGCGTCGTTCGTCCTCGGCGGCCTGGTCCTGCTGCTCGCGCTGATGAGCGTCTCCAGTCTCAAGGGCGAGAGGCTGTCGACCGACGGACTGCAGTACATCGTCCTCGACGTGCTCGGACCGACGGCCGGCAAGGCGATGCTGTGGTGCGTGCTGATCGCGGTCACGGTCTGCGCGCTCGCCGTGCACACGGCGGCGATCCGGCTGGCCTTCGCGATGGTCCGGGACAACAATCTGCCCGCCTCGGCCCTGATGGCCCGGGTGAGCCCCCGCTTCCAGACCCCGGTGCTCCCCGCGGTGATCATCGGGGTGCTCGCCGTGGCGATCCTCGTCGTCAACATCCGCCAGCCGCAGATCTTCACGGTCGTCACCAGCATCGGCATCATCATGATCTACCTCGCCTACCTGGGCGTGACGGCTCCGATGCTGGTGGCCCGGCTGCGCGGCAGGTGGCAGCCCGCCGGCGACGGAAGGTTCTCCCTGGGCCGCTGGGGCCTCGCGGTCAACCTCCTCGCCGTGGTCTGGGGCGCGGCCATGACCCTCAACCTGATCTGGCCGCGGGCCGAGGTCTACAACGCCGCCGCCCCCTACCACTGGTACCTGCGATGGGGCGCCGTGCTCTTCGTCGCGGTCATCGCCGGGGGCGGCTTCGCCTACTACTGGTTCGTGCAGCGGCACCGCACCGGCGTCCTCGCCGAGCACCGGCTGCCGTCCGAGGCCGCCGCGCCGACCGCCGCCCCGGCGGCCGACTGAGGGGAGCGACTCCGCACGGAACGGGCCTCGTTCGACTACGACGCGCTCGGCGCCGGCCGCTTGTACATCCGCGTCGCGGTGATCTCGCTGTGCCCGGACTCCCCCGCGGAGGCCTCCCGCGGCAGACCCGGCCGCAGGTGCTCCTCCACGCTGATGTACTTCAGCCCGGCGCGCAGGTCGGCGTCGTTGCGCAGCCGGATGACGAGCGGGAACTCGGCGAGCGCGGTCGTGTCGAACAGGCCTGTCGTGTAGAGGAGTTGGACGCCCAGCGCGTCGGACACGGCACGCTGGAGCTCCAGCAGGTACGTCGCGTTGGCACGGCCGATCGGGTTGTCGAGGAACAGCGTGCCCGCGTGCCGGTGCTTGTCGCGGCCCCGGTCGTTGCTGCGCAGCGCCGCCATCGTGCAGTACAGGGCGATGGCGGCGGTGAGCAGCTGGCCGCCGGAGAAGACGTCGCCCATCTGTCCGACGGGGACGCGCTCGGCGCGCAGCACGGCGTCCGGCTTGAGGATCTCGACGGCGACGCCCTTCGGCTGGAGCGCGGCGCTGACGCCGCGCAGCAGCAGAGACATACCGTCGCGCCGCATGTCCGAGTTCTTCTTGACGGCGGCACGGGTGGCCTCGTCGACGACCTCGCCGAGCCGCTCGGTGAGGGTGGTCTGGTCCGGCTCCTCGAAGCGGATGCGCAGGAACTCCTGCCCGGACCACTCGCCGAGCCCCTCCGGCAGGCGGGAGAGCCGCTGCGCGGACCGCAGGGTGGCGAGCGACGACTCCACGAGCCCGCGCAGCCGGTCGACGATCGAGTCCCTGTTGCGCTCCAGCTGCGCCAACTCGTCGGTGAGCACCCTCAGTCGGGGCGCGAACGCGTCCGCCCACTTCTGCGCGTGCTCGGGCAGCGCGGCGGCCGGCAGCTCGCGGATCTGCTGCCGGGCCGGGGTGCGCACCTGCTCGTAGCGCGTGGAGTTGGCATGCCGGACGAGGATGTCGCTCGCCTCGCGCACGGCGGCCTCGGCGGCGGACAGGTCGGCGGCGCAACCGCGCAGCGAGCGGCGGGTCTCGGCGGCGGCGTGCCGTGCCTCCTCCAGCGTGCCCGGATAGGGCTCGGTCTCCTCCTGCTCCTCCTCGGAGTGCTCGCGCAGCAGGTCCCGGAGCAGAGCGGCCGTCTCCTCGAAGCCGCCGGCCGCGTCCTCCGCGGCGCGGTGCGCGTCGAGCAGCTCGGCGTGCGCCTCGCGCGCCTGGCGCAACGCCTCGGTGCGGGCGGCGAGTTCGGCGGTCGCGGTGCGCAGCAGCGCCTGGGCGTGCTCGGCGTCCCGGGGGGTGAGCTCCTCGGGAAGTTCGGTGTGGGTCTCGCCGTCCTCGGGGGCGTGCCGCTCCGCCTCACCGCGCAGCCGCCCGAGCTGCTCGCTCGCGGTCGACATCCGGGTCTCCAGGAGCTGCACGAGTTCCTCGGCGCGGGCGGCCGCGGCCTGCCGGGACGGACCGTCGGAGCCGTCCGGAGACTCCAGGAGCTGCCCGGCGCGGGTGCGCACCTTGTTGCTGAGCCGCTCGAACTCGGCGATCGCCGCGCTCTCGTCGCTCTCCGCCCGCGCCTGCTCGGCCCGCAGGTCGGCGCCGACGCCGACCTTCTCGTACAGCTGGGAGGCGGCGCGGTAGGCCTCGCGGAGGGCGGGCAGCGAGGTCTTGGTGCCGTCGGCGGCTCCAGGCGTGCCGCCGTCCTCCTCCTGCATGTCGTCGGGCACGCCCGCGATCTCGGCCCGTTCGGCGCGCAGGGCGCGGGCCGTGCGGCGGGCGTCGTCGGCGGCGCGCTGAGCGGCGCGGCGGTCCTCGTCGGCGGCGCGGGCGCGCTCCAGGCAGACCTGGGCTCGGGTCTCCGACTCCGCCGCCTCGTCCGCCAGTTCCCGCAGTTTGACCTGCCAGCCGGCGCGCTCGCGGAGCCGGAACGCGAGTCCGGCCAGGGCGTCGGCCGCCCGCCGGGCCCGCTGGGCGGCGTCCTGCCGCTCGTCCCGCACCAGGGCGGCCTCGGCCGCCTCCTCGTCGGCCTCGGCGCGGACGGCCCGGGCCTCGGCGAGTTCGGCCTCCGCCTCCTCGGCAAAGGCGCGGGCGTCGCGGGCGGCGGTGGCGAGCTCGACGAGCCGCCCCGCCGGGCACCCGGCCCGCCACGAGGCCAGCCGGGCGGCCAGTTCGCGGTCCTTGCCGAGGCGGGCCGCGAGCGTGCGGATCTCCTCGTCCCGGCGGGCGGCGCGGCCGCGCAGTGCCTGGCGCTCCTCGTCCGCGGCGTGCTCGTCGTGCATGGCCGGGTTCGGCGGTACGAGGAACACGTCGGTGCTGCCCTCGCCCGGAGCCGGGGTGGGGGCGAGCAGCGCAGCGGCGGTGCCCACGGCCACGGCGGAGCGCGGCAGCAGGGCGGCCTCGCCGAGCGCCTGCCGGGCCCGGGCGTGGGTGTCCGGGTCGGTGATGATCACGCCGTCGACCAGCTCCGGGCGGGCGGTCAGCACGCGCGAGTGGTCGGCGGGGTCGACGGCCTGCGCGAGGTAGCGCCAGCCGGGCAGCGCCGGGATGCCGTGCTCGCCGAGGAATTCGACGGTGGCCAGGACGTCGGGGCCGGGCGGCAGCAGTCCGCCGTCGCCGAGGGCGCCGAGGATCCGCGCGTCGTCGGCCGCGGCCGTCCTCAGTTCGAAGAGGTGACGCTCGGCGGAGGCGACGCCCTGGTCGAGCAGCTCACGCAACTCGTCGGCGTACCGGTCCAGTTCCTCCGGAGTGAGCGGGGCGCCCCCGGGAGGGCCCGCCTCCCCGGCGCTCTCGTCCCGCCGGGGCTGCGGGACGCCGGTCCGGGCCGGGGCGCCGGGCAGGCCGAGCAGTTCGGTGAGCCGTTCCTCGCCGGCCAGGGACAGCGCGGTGCGCTGCTCGGCGTCGTAGGCACGTTCCGCCGCCGTGGCCGCGTCCGCCGCGCGGGCCGCCGTGAGCTCGGCCCGGGACGCGGCGGAGGCCGCCTCCCTCGCGTGCTCCGAGGCGCGCCGGGAGGCGTCGCGGGCGGCGTCCCACGCTGCCACGGCCGACTTCTCCGCGTCGCTGGCGGCCAGCGCGGCCCGCGCCGGGTCGGCGTCCGGGGCGCTGTCGTCCAGCCAGCCGGCGCGCACCGCCTCGGCGGTCTCCTGCTCGACCTCGGCCAGTCGCTGGCGCAGGTGTCCGACCTCGCTGCGGGCGCGCTGCGCCTCGGTGGCGGCGGCCGTCGCGTCGCGGTGCGCGGCCTCGCCGATCTCCTGCAGTCCGGCGGAGCGCTCCTCCTCCTCGTTGGCGAGCGCCTCGGCCCCTTCCGCGGCACCGTGCAGGGCGCGGACGAGGTCGACGGCGGCCTTGGCGCGGGCGGCGAGCGCGGGGGCCGCGTCCCGCTCGGCCTCCCGGATCGCGGCGGCGACCCGAGCGGAGCGGTCGGCGGCGGCGCGGTGCCGCAGGACGAGCTCGGCGGCCTGCCAGGCGGCGTGCAATGTCCGCGCGTCGGCCAGTTCCCGCTTCTGGGCGGCCGCCGAGCGCTCGGCCCCGGCCAGGGCCAGGGAGGCGTGGCGGTAGGCCAGTTCGGCCGCGATCAGCGCGCTCCTGGAGCGGGCGCCCTCGGCCTCGGTGACGGTGTGCGCGGCGGCCGTGACCTGTCCGGCGAGGTCGCCCACGCGGTGCCGTTCCTGCACCGAGCGTGCGGACAGGCGCCGGGCCAGGGTGCGGGTGCGCCGCTCGGCGCCGGTGTGGACGTCCCGGGCGCGGCCGCGGGCCTCGGCCGCGTCGACGATCCGCCCGAGCAGGTCCACGGACCCGGCCGTGAAGTCCCGCTCGGCGATGAGTTCGGCGCGGCGGCCCAGCTTGTTGCCGAAGCCGCCGACGAGGTCGGCGAGCCCGTCCGTGTCCCGGGTGTCGGTGACCGCGCGGAGCAGCAGATCGGTGAAGTCGGAGTCCTTCTTGACCGCGAAGAGGCCGGCCGCCTCGCCCTCGTCCGCGTTCATCTCGCGCTGGTAGCGGAAGAGTTCGGGGTCCAGGCCGAGGTCGCCGAGGTGCTCGTTCCAGCGGTCGTGGATGTCCTCCCAGTGGACCTCCAGGTGCGGGTACGCCTTGCCGGCCTCGGTGATCGCGTCCCGGAAGCCCTTCATGGTGCGGCGGCGCCCCTGCGCCCCGGAGACACCCTCGACGGACGGCCGTACGGCGGTGGCCTCGGCGACGGGCAGATTGTCGAGGCTCAGTCCGGGGCCGGGCCGGAAGGAGTACCAGGCCTCGGCGAACTTGCGCGGGTCGTTGGAGACCTGGCGCCCGCGCCATTCGCTCACCTTGCCGACGACGACGCACTCCCCGGTCAGCGTGTGCTGCCATTCGAGTGCCACGTGCCCGCAGTCGTCCGCGAGGAGGAACTTGCGCAGGACGCCGGAGCTGGCGCCGCCGAGCGTGTTCCGGTGGCCCGGCAGCATCACCGAGAAGATCAGCTTGAGCAGGACCGACTTGCCGCCGCCGTTCTCCAGGAAGAGCACGCCCGCGGGTGCGGGGCGGCGCGGCGGCCCGATGGGCTCCTCCTCGAAGAACTCCGCCTGGGTGGGCGCGGGGTCGGGCACGGGCTCGCCCACGCCCCTCAGGTCCAGGACGGTGTCGGCATAGCGCGCACCGGCGGGCCCGATGGAGTAGAGGCGTACCCGGGACAGCTCGTACATGGCGGCGGACTCTCGTGATCGTGTGGGGAGGCGGTGCGGTCAGGAATGGAACGGCAGCCCGGCGTCGGCGACCAGCTCCAGGTCGTCGGTGTCCTCGGCGGGCAGCAGGCTGGCGGTGCCGTCGGTGACCGGGACGACGCCCAGCTCCAGCAGTTCGGCCAGGGCGGCGCTGCCCGCCATGTCGCGGACCTGGAGCTGGTAGCGGGCGGTCGTCCGGTACGTCCCTCCTGAGTCGTCCCCGGTGCGCTGCAGGAAGCCGGAGTCGGTGAGGAACGCGACGGCCTTGCCGACGATGCCGGTCGTCGAACCGGCCAGTCTGCGGGCGTCCTTGGTGGCGCCGGTGGAGCTGCGCCGCGCCCAGATCCGCCAGGCGGCCTCCAGTCCCGGGGCGTCCGTCGCCGGGTCGGTGTTCTCCCCCTGCTCGTCGGCCCGCTCCTCCAGCCGGCGGCAGGCCTGCCGGACGAAGGCGTCGACGCCGTTGACCGTGACCCGCCCGATGTAGCCGTCGTCGGCGAGGTCCTCCGGTCGCGGGAACGCCATGGCCGCGACGGCGAGGTGCGCGAGGCCGTGCAGGAACCGGTCGCCGGAGTCGGCGGACGTCCGGCGGGCGTAGTCGCCCATGCGGACGGCGAACACGGAGTCCTCGGCCGCGGTCACGGCCATCCCCGCGCGCGGGGACACCTCAAGGACGACCAGGCCGAGCCCGGCCGCCACGGCGTCGGCGAGCCGGGCGAACGGCGGGTCCTCGCGGTAGCGGCGCAGCAGCTCCGTGTACTCCTGGTCGCGGGCGGGCTGCAGCTTGGGCTGCAGCCCGAAGGCGACGAGCCGCGCCGCGTCGGCGGCGTCGGCGGGGGTGACGGCGGCGCTCGCCGGCACGGCGGCGGCCTCCGGTTCACTCCACTCGACGTGCTCGGTCACGGCTCAGGCTCCTCGGTTCGGCGGTACAGGGGTGACGACGCCCGGACGGGCGGGCGGTACGGCAGCGGGCGGATTCCCCGCGCGGCTTCGGGCACCGCGGCGGGGGCTCCCCGGGCCGTCGGTGGGCGCCGCGGGCGCCCGGGTCCGCCCGCGTCCGCCCGGGGACCGGGAGCCGGGCCCGGACGGCGGCCCGGACACGGCGTTCACGCCGCCTCCGTCCGGCCGGCGGCCATCCCGGCCGCGTCCAGCAGGGCCGTGCCGACGATGAGATCGGCGCCGCCGAACTCGGGGTCGTCCAGTTCGGTCCCGTCGTCCACGGCGAACAGGAGCTTCTCCTCGCCCTGCCGGTAGGCGGTCCCGACCGGCGGGCTGGCCGCGTGGACGGCCAACAGGGCGACGAGATAGGGCAGTTCGGGGTCCTTGCGACGGGCCTCGGCGAGCAGTCCGGAGAGCCGCCGGGGCGCGTCGGCGGGGAGTTCGAGCAGCTCCATGGCGGCCGCCAGCTGCTCCTCGCTGAAGCGACTGTCGTCCGGCGTGGCGATCAGATCGGGTTCCGGCATCTCGGCGCCGAGGTGCTCACGCTCCACAGGAGGCGTGAGCAGTATGTCCACCAGGTCCGCGACGCGCACCGAGATGGGCGTGCGCAGTCCCGTCCCGCGTGCGAAGAAGGCGTCCGTGACGCGCGTCGCCTGCTCGACCGGGAGGGGCAGGACGGGGGCGACGAGATGACCGTAGAGATCGATCCCCGAGGTGGTCATGGGGGTGGCGAAGGCCTGCCGGTCCTGCTCGGCACGGAAGAGCGGTCCCGCCTCCAGCAGCCGGGACTGCAGCTGCGTGTGCCGACGGATGCAGTCCTTGACGATGTCGACGAGCTCGGCGGCGCGCCGCTTCTGCTCGGAGTCCTCGGACTCGTCCCGGGCCTTGCGGATGTTGGTCAGGATCGCGTTCTCGTGGCGGTAGCGGTCGGCGACGTGGTCGAGGGCCTCCGCGATCATGTCGGGGACGGCCTGCAGCCAGTCCACCGCCCGCACGTTGCGCCGGGTCGCGTCCAGGGCTCTGCGCAGGGTCTCCGAGTACTGCACGGTGCGGTACCTGGCCTGCTCGGCGGCGAGCTGCGCGTCGGCGAGGCGGCCGCGGCTGATCAGCACCTCCAGCTTGACCTCGGCGGCGATCTGCGCGCTGGTGACGTCCGTGTCGAGGGCACCCACGAGGACGTTCACCGCCTCGTCCGTCGTCCGGAGGTAGACGCTCCCGCCGTAGCCGGGCACCTCCTCGATCAGCTTGAAGTCGTAGTCGCGGCGGACGTAGGAACCGTCGGAGGCGAACGTCCCGTAGACCGCCCGGAAGCCGCGGTCGACGCTGCCGACGTTGATCAGGTTCTCCAGGACCCAGCGGGCCACGCGCTCGTGCTCGGCGACGGGCCGCCGGGGAGCCTGGGCCGCGATGCGGGGGATGAGGCGGGCGACTATCTGGTCGTGGTCGGCGCCCGTGTCGAAGTCCATGTTCAGCGTGACGAGGTCGATGGCGGCGAGGGCCACCTCCGCCATCCCGTACACCGAGTACTCGCCCGCGAGGTTGGCCTTGCGCGCGTCGAGGTCGTGCAGCGGCGCGGTGCAGGCGAGCGCGCGCAGCCGCCGCGCCAGTCCCTCGTCGGCGGCCGGACCCGGGGCGGGGCGCGGCGCCGCGCTGAGCTGGGGCGGAACACGGTCCGTCGATGCAGGCGAAGTCACGGTGCACAGACTAGGTCCTCGGTCCGACAACGGTCGAAACGACGCAGAAGCGCCCAGGCGCCCGGGGCCCGCGCGCCCGCCGCGAGGTCCGCCGGCCTCAGCCGGGGCCCTTCCCGCCGTCCGACACCCGGCGCGCGTACACCTCCACCAGCCCCGCGAGGGAGTCGTCGAGGTACCGCGCGAGGAGCGTCTCCGCCTCGTCCCGCCGGCCCGCCTGGAGGGTCTGCAGGATCTGCCGGTTGCGTGCCAGGTAGGGCTCGTGCAGGCGCCGTGGGTCGTCCACGACGTGGAAGGCGAGGCGCAGTTCGGCGAAGACGCTGCGCATGACCTCGTCGGTGCGGGCGCTCCCGGCGAGCGCCACGAGCTCCCGGTGGAAGTGGATGTTGGCGGTGGAGACGCCTTTCCAGTCACGTTCCTGCGCCGCGCGCTGTCCTTCCGCGACGGCCGCGGCGAGCCCCTCCACCGCGTAGGGCGGCTCGCCCAGGCCCCGGACCACGGCGCACTCGACGAGGCCGCGGGTGCGGTAGATGTCCGTCACGTCCTCGACGGTGAGTACCCGCACGAAGACCCCGCGGTTGAGTTCGTGCACGAGCAGCCGCTCGTGGGTGAGCAGCCGGAACGCCTCGCGCAGCGTGTTGCGGGAGACTCCGAGCGCGCCGCCGATGCTGTCCTCGGACAGCCGCGTACCGGGCGGGAAGAACCCCTCGGCGATCCGGCTCCTGAGGATGTCCGACACCCGCTCGGCGGTGCTGGTGCGGCCCAGCAGGGCGCGGTCGTCGGCCAGTCCCGTCAGCTCTGCCATGCCCGGAATTCAACCGCAGACACGAGAACGAGACAACACGGGTATTGAAGGATCGTTCAACGATCCCCTACCTTGACGGTCAGGCGCCGGCCGCATCCGTCCGGCGCCACCGCTTCCGCACGGCACGGCACGGCTCAGCCCCTCACGCACCCTTCGTCCCTCACTGCGAGGTGCCCATGAGCACGACCCCTCCCCCTCAGGCCCTGAAGACCGGCCCTGGGCCCGGAACCGGCGAAACCCCCTCCGACGACGGCCCGTTGGGCTGGCTGCACGCACTCGGTCCGCAGGGCCGCCGCGCCTTCGGCGGCGCGTTCGGCGGCTATGCCCTGGACTCCTACGACTACTTCACGCTGCCGCTGAGCATGGTCGCGCTCGCGGCCTACTTCGGGCTCGACAGCGGCCAGACCGGTCTCTTCACCACCGTCACGCTGGTCGTCTCGGCGATCGGCGGTGCCGTCGCCGGCGTGGTCGCCGACCGGATCGGACGCGTCAAGGCCCTGATGATCACGGTGATCACGTACGCGGTCTTCACGGTGGCCTGCGGCTTCGCCCCCAACTACGAGACGCTGCTGGTGTTCCGGGCACTGCAGGGACTCGGCTTCGGCGGGGAGTGGGCGGTCGGCGCGATCCTCGTCGCCGAGTACGCGAGCCCCAGGCACCGCGGACGGACTCTCGGCGCGGTCCAGAGTTCGTGGGCCGTGGGCTGGGGACTGGCCGTCGTCGTCTACACGCTGGTGTTCCAGTTCCTCGGCGACGACCTCGCGTGGCGGGTGATGTTCTGGACGGGTGCGCTGCCCGCGCTGCTCGTCGTCTGGGTGCGCCGCCGGGTGCACGACGCGCCGGAGGCGGAGGCCGAGCGGAAGAGGAACCCCCGGAAGGGCTCCTTCACGGCCATCTTCAGTCCCGGCACCGCCGACGCCCCCGGTCTGCTCCGCACCACCGTCTTCGCGGTGCTGCTCTCCACCGGTGTGCAGGGCGGCTACTACACGTTGGCCACCTGGGTGCCGACCTACCTGAAGACCGAGCGCGGCCTGTCGGTCGTCGGCACGGGCGGCTATCTGGCGTTCCTGATCTCCGGTGCCTTCATCGGCTATCTCACCGGCGGCCATCTGACCGACAGGCTGGGCCGCAAGCGCAACATCCTGCTCTTCGCGGTCCTGTCCGCCCTCGGGATCCTGACCTACGCCAACATCCCGAGCGGCGCCGACACCCTCCTGCTGGTGCTCGGCTTCCCGCTCGGCTTCTGCATGTCGGCGATCTTCAGCGGCTTCGGGTCGTTCCTCAGCGAGCTGTACCCGACGGCGGTCCGGGGCACGGGACAGGGCTTCACGTACAACACGGGCCGCGCGGTGGGCGCCGTCTTCCCCACCCTGGTCGGCTTCCTGGCCGACAGCTGGGGCGTCGGCGGGGCCCTGGTGTTCGGCGCGATCGGCTACGGCCTGGCGGCGCTGGCGCTGCTCGGGCTTCCCGAGACCCGGGGGAGGGAGCTCCGGTGACCCGCACCGCTCATGACCGTGCCGTGACCCTGCTGGACGGACACGCGCACGCGTGGACCCCCGGCACGGCCCGGGAACGCTTCCGGGCGGGCCTGTCGGGACCCACCGCGGGCGTCGCCGCGGGGCACACCCAGGCGAACCTGATCTCGGTCCCCGCCGACTGGGCGTACGACATGCTGCTGTTCTGCCAGCGCAATCCGAAGCCGTGCCCGGTCCTCGACGTCACCGACGCCGGGTCCTGGACCACACCGCTCGCGCCGGGCGCGGACCTGCGCACGGACCTGCCCCGCTACCGCGTCTGGGAGCACGGCGAACTGGTGGCCGAACCGACGGACGCCGTCGGCCACTGGCGCGACGACCTGGTCTCCTTCCTCATCGGGTGCAGCTTCACCTTCGAGTGGGCGCTGACCGAGGCGGGCGTGCCGATGCGCCACATCGACCAGGGCCGCAACGTCCCGATGTACGTGACCGGCCGTCAGTGCCGCCCGGCGGGACGGCTGCACGGGCCCGTGGTGGTGTCGATGCGTCCGGTGCCGCCGCAGCACCTGGCCGCCGCGATCAGGGAGACGAGCCTGCTGCCGGCGGTGCACGGCAGCCCCGTGTACTGCGGGGATCCGGCCGCCCTCGGCATCGGAGACCTGTCCGCCCCGGACTTCGGCGATCCGGTGGACACCGAACCCGACGACATCCCGGTGTTCTGGGCGTGCGGGGTGACGCCCCAGGCCGCGGTCATGGCGTCGCGCCCGCCCTTCGCGCTGACCCACGCGCCGGGGCAGATGTTCATCACGGACGCCCGCGACGAGCAGTACCGCGTGGCCTGAGCGAGGGAACGGGATCCGATGACCCCGATCGACCTGAACGCCGACCTCGGCGAGGGATTCGGCCGCTGGCGGCTGACGGAGGACGAACAGCTGCTGTCCGTCGTCACCAGCGCCAACGTGGCCTGCGGCTTCCACGCCGGGGACGCGATCACCATGCGGCGGGTGTGCGAACTGGCGGCCGACCGCGGGGTACGGATCGGCGCTCAGGTCTCCTACCGCGACCTGGCGGGGTTCGGGCGGCGCGCGATGGACGTGCCGCCCGACGAGCTGGCCGCCGAAGTCGCCTACCAGATAGGCGCTCTGGAGGTCTTCGCCCGGGCGGCCGGCACGCGGGTGTCGTACGTGAAGCCGCACGGCGCGCTCTACAACCGGGTGGTGCACGACGAGGAGCAGGCGCAAGCGGTCGTCGACGGAGTCGTGCTCGCGGGACCCGGCCTCCCCGTGCTTGGCCTGCCGTCCTCCCGCCTGCTGGAGCTGGCCGGCAGGGCCGGACTGCCGGTCGTCACCGAGGCGTTCGCGGACCGCGCCTACACACCGCAGGGCACGCTGGTCCCCCGCTCCCGGGACGGTGCGGTGATCACGGACGGGGACGGGGTCGTCGCACGCTCCCTGGACCTGGCCCGCTCCGGGGTCGTCGCGGCCCTCTCGGGGGAACGGATCACGGTCCGGGCCCGCTCCCTGTGCCTGCACGGGGACACACCGGGCGCGGTGGACCTCGCCCGCCGGGTCCGGGCCCGCCTGGAGTCCTCGGGCGTCCGCGTGGAGGCGTTCGCGTGAGGACGCTGCCGGTCGGCGAGCACGCCCTGCTGGTCGAGGTCTCCTCGGGCGAGGAGGCCCAGGCGCTGCACGCGGAGCTGCTGCGGCGCCGCGCGGACGGCGCCCTGAGCGTCGGGGAGATCGTGCCCGCGGCCCGCACGGTCCTCCTGGACGGCGTGCCGGACCCCGCCCGCCTCGCGGAGCGGCTCACCGGCTGGGAGATCCCACGGCTGCCGGCGCGCGCCGACGGGATCGTGGAGATCCCCGTACGCTACGACGGCCCCGACCTGGCCGAGGTCGCGGCGCTGTGGCGGGTCGCCCCCGAGGAGGTGGCCGGCCTTCACAGTGCGACCGAGTTCCGTGTCGCCTTCTGCGGGTTCGCGCCCGGCTTCGGCTACCTCACGGGGCTCCCCGCCCGGTACGACGTCCCCCGGCGCGCGACCCCTCGGACGGCCGTCCCCGCGGGTTCCGTGGGTCTCGCGGGCCGGTACACCGGCGTCTACCCCCGCTCCTCGCCCGGGGGCTGGCAGCTGATCGGCACGACGGACGCGGTCCTGTTCGACCACCACCGGGTGCCGGCCGCGCTGCTGGCGCCGGGCACCCGGGTCCGCTTCGTACCGGCGGGCGGCTCATGACGGACCACGCACTCGCCGTCGTCCGCGCCGGCGCCCTGACCACGGTGCAGGACCGGGGGCGCCCCGGTCACGCCCATGTCGGGGTACCGCGCTCCGGGGCGCTCGACGCGCCGTCGGCAGCGCTGGTGAACCGGCTCGTCGGGAACCCGCCCGACGCCGCAGTCCTGGAGACCACGCTCAACGGCTGTGCCGTGCGGCCGCGTTGTGCCGTCACCGTGGCGGTCGGCGGCGCGCCCTGCCCGGTCACGGTGGACGGACGGCCGGTGCCCTGGGGCGCTCCGGTCAGGGTCCCCGCAGGAGCCCTCCTGGACGTCGGTCCCGCGTCCGCGGGTGTACGCAGCTATGTGGCCGTCGGGGGCGGCGTGCGGGTGGAACCGGTGCTCGGCAGCCGCTCCACCGACCTCCTCTCCGGCCTCGGTCCCCCTCCGCTCACGGACGGCACGGTGCTTCCGCTCGGCCCACCCGGCGGCACCCACGCGCGCGTGGACGTCGCTCCGCACCCCGCGCCGCCCTCCGCCCTGGTCCTGCGCGTGACGCTCGGGCCGCGTGACGACTGGTTCACGGCCGCGGCGCTGCGTACGCTCACCGGCCGCACCTACCGGGTGTCGTCCGCGAGCAACCGCATCGGCCTGCGCACGGAGGGGCCGGCCCTGGAGCGTGCCGTCCCCGGGGAGTTGCCCAGCGAGGGCCTCGTCCTCGGCGCGGTCCAAGTACCCCCGGACGGCAGGCCGGTGGTCTTCCTCGCGGACCATCCGACGACCGGCGGCTATCCGGTCGTCGCCGTGGTCCGTCCGGCCGACCTGCCCGCGACCGCACAGGCCGTCCCGGGTACACCGGTCCGTTTCGTGGCGGTGCGCCGCCGCCCCTGACCTCCGCGGCCGGCTCCCGGCAACCAGGCCTGCGCACACCGCACTCGAGGGTCCGGCGGAGTCCCGCTCCCGGTCACCGCGTGAGCCGGACGCGCGAGCCCTTCGGCGGGCCGGCCGCCCGGGGTGCCGCGTCGTGCGCGGCGAGGAAGGCCGCGACGGCCGCGCCCCAGCCGAAGCACTCGGCACGCGCGCGTGCCGCCTTCCTCCGCTCACCCTCCGGCCGCGCCAGCAGCGACAGCACCGCGTCCGCGAAGGACCCGCCGTCGCCCGCGGCGCAGGCACCGGCGGCCCCGATCACCTCGGGGAGCGCGGACGAGGCGCCGGCGACCACCGGTGTACCGCAGGCCATCGCCTCCAGGGCGGCGAGCCCGAAGGTCTCGGCGGGCCCCGGCGCCAGGCACAGGTCCGCGGAGGCCTGGAGCGCTCCGAGCGCCGCCCGGTCGGCCACGTGCCCGAGGAAGGTCACGGGCAGGCCCCGGTCCCGGGCGCGCAGTTCGAGCCGGGAGCGCAGCGGCCCGTCGCCGGCCACGACGAGCGCCGCGCGGCGTCCCCGCCGCAGCAGCGCCTCCAGGGCGTCGAGGGCCGTGCCGGGCCGCTTCTCGACCGACAGCCGGGAGCACATCAGGAGCAGGGTCTCCCCCACGCGCGCGTGCCGGGCCCGCACCGCGGGATCCCGCAGCGCGGGGTGCCACCCCGCCAGGTCGACGCCCAGCGGAGCCCTTACGACGTTGCGGGCGCCGATCCGCACGAACTCGCGCTCGGCGAACTCCGTGGTGCACACCACCCGGGCATAGGTGTGCGCCGTACGGGTGTTGAGGGCGTCCGCGGCCCGCCGGGCCACCGCCCCGGGGAGTCCCCAGGCCCTCAGGACGCCGTCGGCGCTCTCGTGGGAGACCATCACGGCCGGCACCCGGGCCCGCCGCGCCCACGCCCCGGTCCAGCGCAGCGTGGTCCGGTCGGAGACCTCCAGCCGGTCGGGCGCGAGCGACTCCAGCAGGGCCGCCACCCGCCGCCGGTCCGTGAGGACCCGGTAGCCACCGGTGCCGGGCAACGGCGGCCCGGGCAGCGTGATCACCCGCCCCTGGGCGGTCTCCCGGTCGGTGGCACGGTCCCCGGGGACGATCAGCACGGCCTCGTGCCCGGCCGCACGGTACCCGGCGCCCAGTTCGCGCAGCGCGGTCCGCAGGCCCCCCGAGGCGGGTGCGACGAAGTTGGCGACCCGCACGATCCGCAGGCCGGCCGCGCCCTCCGTACGGGCGGTGTCCGCGGGCGGGGTCATGCGGCCACCGCCGTCCGTGTGGCGAGCACGTCCTCGTAGTGCCCGACGAGCAGGTCGCCGACGGCCGCCCAGCTGCGCCCCTCCACGGCGGCCCGTCCCGCGGCCCCGTAGGCGGCGCGCAGCGCGGGGTCGGCGGCGAGCGACCACACCGCGTCCCGCACCGCGTCCGGGTCACCCGGGGGGACGAGGAGCCCCGTGCGTCCGGGGGCGACCAGGTCCAGCGGCCCGCCCGCGGCGGGCGCGACGACCGGTACTCCGCAGGCCATGGACTCCTGCACGGTCTGGCAGAAGGTCTCGAAGGGCCCGGTGTGCACGAAGACGTCCAGCGAGGCGACGATCCTCGCGAGGTCGTCGCCGGTACGCCGGCCGAGGAAGACGGCACCGGGGAGCGCCGCGTCGAGCGCCGGCCTGCTCGGCCCGTCCCCCACGACGACGACCCGCACGCCCGCCAGGCCGCAGACCCCGGCGAGCAGCTCGACCTGCTTCTCCGGGGCGAGCCGGCCGACGTATCCGACGATCAGCTCGCCGCCGGGCGCCAGCTCACGCCGGAGCGCCTCGTCCCGCCGGGCGGGGTGGAAGCGGACGGCGTCGACCCCGCGCGGCCACAGCCTCAACCGGGGCACACCGTGCGCCTCCAGATCCCGCAGCGCGGCGCTGGACGGGGCCAGGGTGCGGTCGGCGGCGGCGTGGACGGAGCGGATCCGCCGCCAGGCCGCGGCCTCCCCCGCCCCCATGTACGTCCGGGCGTACCCGGCGAGATCGGTCTGGTAGACGGCGACGGCGGGGATGCCGAGCCGGGTGGCGGCGGCCATGCCGCGGACGCCCAGCACGAAGGGGCCCGCCAGGTGGACGAGGTCGGCGCGGTGCTCGGCGATCGCCGCGGCGACACGGCGGCTGGGGAGGGCGACCCGGACCTGGGGATAGCCGGGGAGCGGCAGGGAGGGGACCCGGACGACGGGGCAGGGCGCCAGGGCGTCGGGGCCGTGCCCGGCCGCGGTGGCCGGGGCGACGACGAGGGGGGCATGGCCGCGGTCGGCGAGATGCCGGGCGGTCTGCAGGGCGCAGTGGGCCACGCCGTTCACATCGGGGGGAAAGGACTCGGTGACGATGACGACACGCATACCCGTGTTGTCGTCGCGCCGGACGTGGCCGCGTCGACGTGGATCTGTCCGGGCGAGGAACGTCCCGTGAGCGTTGCGCTGCGCACCCGCGCAGGTCGGCCCGCGGCCACGACCGCCCGCCCGCGGGTCATCCGGTGTTCACACGGCGGGCATGTCGGGTCCGATCCGGCTGCGTACCGCCGTCTGCACCTCGGCCTCCTCGGCCGGGTCCGCGGCGAGCCGGCGCAGTTGGTCGACGACGCGGGCGTCGCCGGTCTCCGCGTGCCGCGCGGCGACCTCGCGGGTGGACTCCTCGCAGTCCCACAGGCACTCGACGGCGAAGCCGGCGGGGAAGGAGGGGTCGGTGGCGGCCAGGGCGCGTGCGGCCCGGCCGCGCAGATGGGACGAGGCGGTCTCGCGGTAGACGTGGCGCAGGACGGGTCCCGCGGAGGTGATGCCGAGGCGTCCGGCACCGTCGACGAGCGTCCACAGGGTCGGCGCGTCGGGCCCTTCGCCGCGGACCGCTTCCCGCAGGGCGCCCAGGACCAGTTCGCTGTCCTGTGCGCCGCCCCGGCAGGCGAGCATCCGGCCGGCGGCGGCGCCCAGGGCGTCGGGACGGTGGGCCCAGTTGCGGGCCCGGTCGACGGCGGCCACGCTGCGCATGCGCTCGAAGGCGTCCACGGCGGCCTCCACCACCAGGGCCGTGCCCTCGGCCGCGGCGCCCTCGACGAGATCGAGGGCGGCGGGATCGTTGCTGTCGGCGAGGTAGCGCAGGGCGGTGCAGCGGGCTCCGTCGCCGCCGCTGCGAGCGGCCTCGACGATCTCCGGACGGTCCTCGGGCCCCGCGACGGCGGACAGGCAGCGGGCGGCCGGCACATGGAGCGCGGCGCCGCGGTCGAGCCCCTCCTGGGCCCAGTCGAAGACGGCCCGCACGCTCCAGCCGGGTCGCGGCCCGGCCGGACGCATCTGGCGTTGCCAGCGGTCGAAGGACCCCTGTTCCTGGGCGGCCCGCACCCGGGCACCGACCGAGGCGCGCGGATCCTCGGCCCACAGCCGCCAGGGCCGGGGCTCGAAGGCGTCGCGCACCTGGGCGGCGAGCTCGGCCTCCCCGGCCGCGTCGGCGGGGAAGCGGGCCAGTACGGGGGCGGCCAGGCTGCGCAGGCCCGCGTCGTCGTCGCGCAGGGCCAGCTCGTCCAGGGCCCAGGCCCAGTTGGTGCCGGAGGCGGCGTACCTGCGCAGCAGCTCCAGCGCGTCGCGCCTGCCGTACGAGGCGAGGTGGCCGAGGACGGCGAGGGCGAGCCCGGTGCGGGACTCGCAGGTGTCGAGGACGTCCTCGGTGTCGAAGAGGTGCCGCTCGATCGCGTCGAGCTCACCGTTCAGGTCGAGGTAGAGACGGGCGTAGTAGAGGGAGCGGTTCTCCACCTGCCAGTCGTGGCGGGGGTCGCGCAGCACACAGTGGTCGAGTGCCGCGAGCGCTTCGGCGCGCGGAGCGGTGAGCGCGTGCAGCGTGCCGTCACCGCGGCCCCTCTGGAGCAGGCCGAGCAGCGTACCGCTGGGCGCTATGACCGGATCGAACATGGGAAACAGCCTCACATCAAGCGTCGACGCAACCGGGGATCGTGCTTTACCTGGCCGCGTGACAACACGTCGGGGCGCCCGCCGTTTCCTGCTTGCTGTAGACCATCTTCCTCTGCCTCTCGTCGGTGGCCCGTGCGGGCCGCGTCACGGGCCCGCGCGGTGCGGCAACACCTGCCCAGCCATCGCGTCCGTGAATCACGACGTCATGATGACCCAGCGGTTCTTCCTGCCGCGACCGCATTTCCGGCGGCCCCGTACCGCCTCCCCCGTTTCTTGCGTTCTGCCTGGTCAGGGCAGTGAGATCAGTGTGCGCCGAACAGTTCGAGCAGTTCCGTCCGGCCGAACATCCGGGCCGTCTCGACCGCCGACGGCGTGCCCGCGGCCGGATCGGCGCCGCCGTCCAGGAGCACCCGGATCACGGCTTCCTCCCCCTTGAAGACGGCTCCGGCGAGGGGGGTCTGGCCCCGGTCGTTGATCCGGTTCGCCTCCGCACCGCGCTCCAGCAGGGCGCGCACCGCGTCGGCGTGGCCGTGGTAGGCGGCGAGCATCACGAGGGTGTCGCCCCGGTCGTTGGTGAGGTCGGCGGGGACGCCCGCGTCGACGTACTCCACGAGCGTTCCGGTCTCGCCGCGGCGCGCCAGATCGAAGATCTTGGTCGCCAGCTCCACGACCTCGGGGTCGGGGGCTTCACTCATCGGCCGGACCGCCTCTCACTACGACTACTTCGGGGACTGCGGGAGCTTACGACAGCGAGCGGTGCCGTCGCGCCCGGGAGGGTACGGCGGCGAGCGGCGCGGCCGTACGGGTGAATCGCCAGCGTACTGGCTCCGGGAGCACATGAGCGGCGCCGACCGAGGCAAAGATCAGCACGGACACCGCCGGACACGTCGGGCACGGCTCGGGTGGCTCCGACGGCTCCGCCGTTCGGGGGAAATCTGGGGAATTTCACTCAGTTGCACCTTTTATCGTATGGATACATCCTGTGAGCCTGGAAGAACTCATGGTGACTGTCCCCACAACCAGGAGCCAAAAATGATCCTGTCCATCTCCGGCGTCGTTCTGCTCGGCATCATCGTCTTCCTCTTCTTCCGCAAGGACGGACTCAAGGCGTCGCACGCCATGGTCTCCGCCCTCTTCGGCTTCTACCTCGCCAGCACGGCCATCGCGCCGAGCATCAAGGCGGGCGGCGAGAGCCTCGCGGGCCTCCTCGGCGGAATCAAGTTCTGACGCCCCTCCCCTACGCACGCACGATCAGGAGACAGCTGTGGCGCGGCGCCCTCTTCCCCGCATTCTGAGCAACGGCAGCGCACAGATCGCCCGGAGCCGGGAGCTGGCCCGGACGGCGGCCGACAGCGCCACCGATGTCCTCCACCCACTGATCACGATCACTCGTGGACTGCGCCGGCTGGCTGCCGCCGGGCGGCGCAGGTGGGCCGACACACCGAAGGACCGGCGCGGGCCGCTCCTGTTCCTGGTCGCTTCGGTGGTCCTGGTCGTGGCCCTGGTGCCGTACGGGCCGCTGCTGGCCGTCATCACGGTGATGGCGGCGGCGGCCTGGAAGGGCCGCGACCAGCGGCCGGCGGAGCCCACGGGCCCCGACGAGCCGCAGACCAAGCGCCTGCAGTCGCTGTACGAGGCGCTCGTCCCGTACTTCTCGGCCGCGGAGGACCCCGCTCCCCTCTACGCCCACGGCGGCGAGTGGGAGAAGGCCTTCCCGTCGTACGAGTTCGACGAATCCGGCCGGGTGTCACGGCTACTCGTCCGCTATCCGGCGTACTTCACGGACGGCGAGGCGGAGTCCCGCGCCCGGATCGAGCAGCTGCTGCACGCGAAGTCGGGGCGCGGCCGCGAGTACCACTTCGTCTGGGACGAGGAGGGCAACGAACTGTCGGTCTCGGTGCTGTCCCCGCTCCCCACCGACATCGCCGCCCAGCGCTTCGTGACCGCGCCCGGCGAGACGGTCCTCGGCTTCACCGACCCGAGCGACGTCCAGCGCACGCTCCCCCTCACCCACGGCGAGGAGCAGCGCGACGTTCCCCCCGTCGTCTGGCGCACGGGCGTCCGCTCGACGGAGCCGCATCTCCTGGTCGCGGGCGAGCCGGGCAGCGGCACGACCACGCTGCTCCGCTCGATCGCCCTCCAGGCGCTCCAGCACGGCGACGTCCTGATCGTCGAGGGCGGCGGGACCGGCGAGTTCGCCTGTCTGACCGGCCGCGACGGCGTGCTGGCCGTCGAGTGCAGCCTGACCGGCGCGTTCACCAGTCTGGAGTGGGCCGCGCACGAGACGGAGCGCCGGCTGGTGGCGGCCAACAGCGCCCGGCAGGCCGGCCGGCCCGCACCGGACGACATCAGGCGCCCGCTGTGGATCATCCTGGACCGCCCCGGCACACTCGGCCTGATGGCCGCGGCGGACGGCCGCAAGGACCCCCAGTCCCTGCTCCAGGTCCCGCTTCGGCACGGTCGCGCGGCCAATGTCACGGTCGTGGTGGCCGACCAGTTCGACAGCCTCGACGCCCTCTCCGACGCCGTACGGCAGCACACCCGCGCGCGTGTGGTGCTCGGACCGGCGACCGCGTCCCAGCTCCAGGCGGTGCTGGGCGTGCCCCCGCACACCACACCGACCCCGGACACCCCGGCCGGGCGGGGCTACGCCCGGCTCGGCTCGGGCCCGGTGCACCGTCTGCAGGTGCCGGCCACCCCGGACCCGTACGACGACGCGACGAGCGAGGCCCACCGCCGGGCGGTGCTCGACCTGCTGCCGGAGCGCACGACTCCGGTGGGGCCCGAGCAGCTGCCTCCGGTGGAGGCCGAGGCGGAACGGGCGGTGGAGATGGAGAAGAAGCCGGCCGCGGAGCCGGAGAAGCGTTCCGTTCCGGTGCTGGAGCCGCTCTCCACCGAGGTCGCGGTGGCCGAGAGCTGAGACCGTCGGCCGGGCCCGGCCCCCACCCGGGCCCGGCCCGCTCGTCCTGCGCGGGCGCTCAGGCCACGAACGTGCGCGGCGCGTCGGACCCGCCGCTCGCGCCGGTCTCCACCAGCCGGGCCGCCGCGGCCAGCCGGACCGCCGCCTCCTCGGCCACCGCGCCCGCCACTGTGAACGGCAGCCGCACATAGCCCTCGAAAGCGCCGTCCACCCCGAAACGCGGCCCCGAGGGCACCCGCACGCCGACCCGCTCCCCCACCTCGGCGATGCGCGAACCCGACAGCCCCCCGGTGCGCACCCACAGCGTGAGTCCCCCGCGCGGCACCGCGAACTCCCAGTCGGGCAGTTCCCGCCGGACGGCCGCGACCAGCGCGTCGCGGTTCTCCCTGGCCTGTCCCCGCCGCACCTCCACGGCCTGCTCCCACCCGCCGGTGCTCAGCAGCCAGTTCACCGCCAGCTGCTCCACCACGGGCGTCCCCAGGTCGGCGTAGGCGCGGGCGGAGACCAGACTGCGGATGACGTCGGGGGCCGCGCGCACCCAGCCGATGCGCATCCCGGCCCAGAACGCCTTGCTGGCCGACCCGACGGTGATCACCGTCGAGCCGGCGGGGTCGAACCCGCAGACCGGGCGCGGCATCTCGACGTCCTCGTCCAGGTGCAGTTCGTTCATGGTCTCGTCGACGACCAGCACGGTCCCCGCGGAGCGGGCCGCGTCGACCAGCCGGCGCCGCTGGTCCTCGTCCGCGAGGGCGCCGGTCGGATTGTGGAAGTCGGCGACCACGTAGGCGAGCCGGGGTGCGGCCTCGCGCAGCACCTGCCGCCAGCGGTCCAGATCCCAGCCCGCCAGCCCCTCGGCCATGGCGACCGGCACCAGCCGGGCCCCGGCCTCGCGCATGAGCTGGAGGATGTTGGCGTACGAGGGCGACTCCACGGCGATCCGTTCGCCGCGCCCGGCGAACAGATGGCAGATCGCGTCGATCGCGCCCATCGCACCGGTGGTGACCATGATCTGCTCGGGCATGGTCGGGATGCCGCGCGCGGTGTACCGCTCGGCGAGCATCGCGCGCAGCGCGGGCAGCCCCGCCGGATAGTCGCCGTGGGTGTGCGCGTACGGGGGCAGCTCCTCCAGGGCGCCCTGCACCGCACGCGTGAGCCACGGCTCGGGGGCGGGCAGTGCGGCGGTGCCGAGGTCGATCATGGAGCCGAGCGCCTCCGGGGGCAGCGGTTCCAGACCTCGCGCGGGCAGCGGGTTCCCGGCCGGTACCGAGGTCCAGCTGCCCGCCCCCCGCCGGGACTCCAGGAACCCCTCGCTGCGCAGCGCCTCGTAGGCCGCGGCGACCGTGGTGCGGCTGACGGACAGCGCCAGTGCCAGCTCGCGTTCGGCGGGCAGCCGCGCGGCGACGGGCACCCTGCCCTCGAGCACGAGCAGCCGGATGCCGTCGGCGAGCGCGCGATAGGCCGGCGGGCGGCGGGTGCCGGGGCCGGCGGGGCGCTCCTGCTGGGAGGTGAGCAGCCGGGCGAGCTGCGCCGCCCCCACCGCCGAAGTCCACTGCGCCATGACGACCAGTCCACCTTCCCCGAATTGGCCATGGATGAGGTCCGTTTCCTCACCACAGAGTGTCACGCGTCAGTCCACTTCGACCACTGGGGGCCTCCGTTGTCCGTCCACTCCGTTCCTCGGCGGCTGCTCGGCCGCCTCGTCCGGCTGTACGCCGGGCTGGCCCTGTACGGCGCCAGTTCCGCGCTGCTGGTGGAGTCGGGGCTCGGCCTCGAACCCTGGAACGTGCTGCATCAGGGCCTGGCCGAGCTGACCGGCCTGACCATCGGAGTGGTGTCGATCGCGGTCGGCGCGCTGGTCCTGCTCCTGTGGATCCCGCTGCGCCAGCGGCCGGGGCTCGGCACGGTCTCGAACGTCTTCGTGGTGGGCCTGGCCATGGACGGCACCCTGGCCCTGGTGCCCGGCGCCCACACCCTGGCCGTGCGGGTCCCGCTCCTCGTGGCGGGCATCGTGCTCAACGGAGTGGCGACCGGGCTGTACATCACGGCGGGCTTCGGGCCGGGCCCGCGCGACGGCCTGATGACGGGCCTCCACCGGCGCACCGGCCGCTCGATCCGCCTGATGCGCACCGGCGTCGAGGTCGCCGTGGTCGCCACGGGCTTCGCCCTGGGCGGCACCGTCGGGGCCGGCACCCTGCTGTACGCGCTGGCCATCGGCCCGCTGGCACAGCTCTTCCTGCGCGTCTTCGCCATCGCTCCGACGCCGGGCGGCGGCACGGTGGTTGCCGCCGGCTCACCGGAGCGCGCGATACTGCCCCGGTGAGCACGCACATACGTCACCCGTACCTCGACCATCCGGGCCCGATCGCCTTCGCGCACCGGGGCGGAGCGGCGGACGGACTGGAGAACACCCTGGTCCAGTTCCACCGCGCGGTCGAGGCGGGCTACCGCTACATCGAGACGGACGTGCACGTGACGGCCGACGGCCGGCTCGTCGCCTTCCACGACTCCACCCTCGACCGCCTGACGGACGGTGCGGGCCGGATCGCGGACCTCCCCTGGGACGCCGTGCGGCAGGCGCGCGTGGCCGGCCGGGAGCCGGTCCCCCTCTTCGAGGACCTCCTCGCCGCCTTCCCCGAGGTCCGCTGGAACATCGACGTCAAGGCCGAGGGGGCACTGCGCCCCCTGCTCGCGCTCGTCGACCGCACCGGCGCCTGGGACCGCGTCTGCGTCGGCTCGTTCTCGGAGGCGCGGGTCGCCCGCGCCGAGCGCCTGGCCGGCCCCCGCCTCGCCACCTCGTACGGCACCCGGGGCATCCTGGGCCTGCGGCTTCGCTCCTACGGCATCCCGGCCGCCCTGCGCGGTTCGGCGGTCGCGGCCCAGGTGCCCGAGACCCAGTCGGGCATCCCGGTCGTGGACCGCCGCTTCGTGCGCACCGCCCACGCGCTCGGCCTGCAGGTGCACGTGTGGACCGTGAACGAACCCGCTCGGATGCACCGGCTCCTGGACCTGGGAGTCGATGGCATCATGACCGATCACATCGACACGCTGCGCAAGGTCCTGGAGGACCGGGGCACCTGGGTCTGAGCCCCCGCGCGCTGTCCTTCAGGGGAGAGCGAGGGCACGGGTGGGCACCGACACCGTGCGGGCACCGGAGACCGCCGCGGTCGCCGAGCGGCGACGCGAACAACGCGGCTGGTACGTCTACGACTGGGCGTGCTCCGTCTACTCGACGAGCGTGCTGACCGTCTTCCTCGGCCCCTATCTGACCGCGGTCGCCAAGTCGGCGGCGGACGCGGACGGCTTCGTGCACCCCCTGGGGATCCCGGTCCGGGCCGGTTCCTTCTTCGCCTACGCCGTGTCGGCCTCCGTGGTCCTGGCGATCCTCGTGATGCCCCTGGCCGGCGCCGCCGGCGACCGCACGGGCCGCAAGAAGCCGCTGCTCGCCGTCTCCGCCTATCTGGGGGCCGCGGCCACCGCGGGCATGTTCTTCCTGGACGGTGACCGCTATCTGCTGGGCGGACTGCTGCTGATCGTCGCCAACGCCTCGCTGGCCGTCTCGATGGTCCTCTACAACTCCTATCTGCCGCAGATCGCCCCGCCCGAGGAGCGCGACGCGGTCTCGTCCCGCGGCTGGGCCTTCGGCTATGCGGCAGGTGCGCTGGTCCTGGTCGCGAACCTCGTCCTGTTCACCGCTCACGACAGCTTCGGCCTGTCCGAGTCGGCGGCCGTCCGCATCTGCCTGGCCTCGGCGGGCATCTGGTGGGGCGCCTTCACCCTCGTACCGCTCAGGGCCCTGCGCGACCGCCGGACGGCCGCGGCCGGAGCGCCGGTGCACGGCTGGCGGCAACTGGCGGCGACGGTCCGGGACATGCGCCGGCAGCCGCTCACCCTCGCCTTCCTGCTCGCCTACCTCGTCTACAACGACGGCATCCAGACCGTGATCTCGCAGGCCTCGGTGTACGGGTCGGAGGAACTGGGGCTGAGCCAGTCCACCCTGATCGTGGCCGTCCTGCTGGTCCAGGTGCTCGCCGTCGCGGGCGCGCTGGGCATGGGCAGGCTGGCCCGCGCCTACGGTGCCAAACGCACGATCCTCGGCTCGCTCGTCGCCTGGACCGTGACGCTCGGCGCCGGGTACTTCCTGCCCGCGGGCGCGCCCGTCTGGTTCTTCGTCCTCGCCGCCGGCATCGGCCTGGTCCTCGGCGGCAGCCAGGCCCTGTCCCGCTCGCTGTTCTCGCATCTGGTGCCGAGCGGGAAGGAGGCCGAGTACTTCTCCGCGTACGAGATGAGCGACCGCGGCATGAGCTGGCTGGGCCCACTGCTCTTCGGGCTCACCTACCAGCTGACCGGAAGTTATCGGGACGCGATCGTCTCGCTCGTGGCCTTCTTCGTCCTCGGTTTCGTGCTGCTCGCACGGGTCCCGGTGAGGCAGGCCGTGCGCGACGCGGGCAATCCCGTACCGGCCAGGATTTAGCATGCGACGCCAAAGGCCGGTAGTGTACGCGTTTGGCCTGCCTGGCGTACCGTTACTGCGCGTCAAAGAACACGAAACGCCGGGTGACATCTGCTCATAGATGTGACAAACCGGGCGCTGGTGGGTACAACAAGGGGCGGCTACGACGGCGACGCATGACCCACAACGGGAATCTTTACCGCCGACCGGACGTTGACCGGATGACGACGACAGCGACACCTGTCCTGTGGGCGACAAGCCCGGGAGGCACGATTCATGAGTGAGCGAGCTCTTCGCGGCACGCGCCTCGTGGTGACCAGCTACGAGACGGACCGCGGCATCGACCTGGCCCCGCGCCAGGCCGTGGAGTACGCATGCGAGAAGGGGCACCGGTTTGAGATGCCCTTCTCGGTCGAGGCGGAGATCCCGCCGGAGTGGGAGTGCAAGGTCTGCGGGGCCCAGGCACTCCTGGTGGACGGCGACGGCCCTGAGGAAAAGAAGGCCAAGCCCGCGCGTACGCACTGGGACATGCTGATGGAGCGGCGTACCCGAGAGGAACTCGAAGAGGTCCTCGAGGAGCGCCTGGCCGTTCTGCGCTCAGGCGCGATGAACATCGCGGTACATCCGCGGGACAGCCGCAAGTCCGCGTAACCCCTTCCCTGGGGTTGGGTGGCATACCAACACACGCACGACGACCGCGGGGAGCGGCCCGTCCCGTCCGGTTCTCGGGGTCGGCGTGGGTTGGGCCGAGGGGGGTGACGTCCCCCGGCCACACATTTGGAAAGGGATGGAGGGCCGGGGTA
>NZ_JBVHPY010000004.1:288039-373680 GCF_055567695.1 Streptomyces sp. NPDC026417 | reverse complement strand
ACCCCGCGTACCCCCTTTTTTGGTGTGGGGGGAAACCCAAAAAAACCCACGCCACCCCCGCGCCCCGTCCTTCCACGCCCGCCCCCCGCGGTCGTCGTGCGTTGCGCCGGACGGGTCGACTTCCGCCGGCCCCGCTGTGGCACGGGTCCGGCGGCTGAGGGCCCGGTCAGCGCGTGAGGGGCGGACGGCCGTCCGCGGTCGGCCCCGCATCCCGCGGATCGTCGTTCCTGATGACCTCGCCCTGGACGACCTTGCCGTCGGGGCGGTGGATACGGGACTGCCGGAAGGCGTCCTCGAAGGCACCGGGAGACGTCCTGCGCATCCTGCGGTCGACCGCGCGCTCCGTGGAGGCACTGACCGCCTTCTGGACCGGCGGGATCAGCAGGAGGAGGCCCAGCACGTCGGAGATCAGCCCCGGGATCATCAGCAGGAGGCCGCCGAGCATCATCGGGCCGTTGCCCTTGGTGCTGCCGCCCGTGGGCGGCACACCGCTCTGCTGCTGTTGCAGCGTCTCGCTGAGATTGCGGAAGGCACGGCGTCCGGCCCGCTTGATCACGACGGCGCCGAGCACGAACCCGGCGATGATCAGCAGCAGGACCGTCCCCCCGCCCGCCGCGCCCGCGACCAGGGTCAGCACCCAGATCTCCAGCACCAGCCAGGCGGCGACGATGAGCGGCAGGAACGTGCGCAGCCGGGAACGCCGGGGCCGGGCGGGATGCGTGGGAGTCGGAGCGCCAGTCGTCATGCATCCAGTGTGCCTGGGCCCGGCTCAGCGCGGGATAAGGGGACGATCAGTCGAACCCGTGCGTCGGCCCGGTCAGGTGGACTTGCGGCCGAGCACCTTGCCGACCCGCTCCCCCACACCCCAGGTGGTGACCCGCCACAGGGCCTCCACCAGGATGTCCCGGCTCATCTTGGAGTCGCCCAGCTCGCGCTCGACGAAGGTGATGGGGACCTCGACGACGTGGTAGCCGGCCTTCACGGCGCGGCGGGCGAGGTCGACCTGGAAGCAGTAGCCCTGCGAGGCCACCTCGCTCAGCCCGAGGCCCTTCAGGGTCTCGGTGCGGAAGGCGCGGTAGCCGCCGGTGACGTCCCGGATCGGTACGTCGAGCAGGACCCGCGAGTACAGGCTGCCGCCGCGCGAGATGAACTCCCGGGACTTGGGCCAGTTGACGACCCGGCCGCCCGGCACCCAGCGGGAGCCGAGCACGAGGTCGGCACCCTTCAGGGCGGTGAGGAGCCGGGGCAGTTCCTCGGGCTGGTGGGAGCCGTCGGCGTCCATCTCGATCAGCACGCCGTAGCCGTGCTCCATGCCCCAGCGGAAGCCCGCCAGGTAGGCGGCTCCCAGGCCTTCCTTGCCCTTGCGGTGCAGCACCTGGACGTGGTCGTCCTCGACGGTCAGCTCGTCGGCGAGCTTGCCCGTGCCGTCGGGGCTGTTGTCGTCGGCCACGAGAACGTGCGCATCGGGCACGGCGGCCCGCACCCGGGCGACGATCTTCTTGATGTTCTCCGCCTCGTTGTAGGTCGGAATGATCACCAAGGCCGTCCCGAGGGGGCCGAACTGTCTCCCCTGGGCGCCTGCCGCGAGGGTCCCGTCGCCGTCGTTCACCACTGCCCCTTCATGTCCGTACGCAGGGGACCACCATAATGGCCGCGGCCTGCATTGCCGTGTCAGCACGTGGGTGTACGGGGTGTCTGTTCCCCCGGAGCGGGGAACCGGGGGGCGCCGGCCCGCCGCCGGCCGCGCACGCGCTGCGGATCGGGGCCCGGCGCCCTTCGGGCCGACCAGGGACCCGCTGGCTGCGGGTCGACCGAAAGCCGTTGTCTACTGAACGTCCGGGCCCCACCCGGGTCGCACCTTCCCCCGCGCTCGCGGGGAGCGGGGAGGGACCCATCCGGCCGGAACGCTCCCTCGCCCCGTGGCGCGGGCGCTGGGCCTGGCACCCAGTGGTGGTGTGCCGGTGCGGCACACCATCCCTGACCCAGTGGCGCTGCGTGCGGCTGAGTGACGTTCCCCGGTCGGACGTCCGATGGTGGACCCGCCGAACCTACCGGCCCTCCGCCGTCGGCTGTCAATAGCCGCCTGACCTGCGACGATTCCGTCAACTGCCTGGTCAGCGCGGAGGATGCGCAGGTCGCGCCACGCGGCGGCGCGCACCGGTCGGGGGCCCGCCGACCCGGGACGTCACTCCTCCGGCCGTACGAATACCGTCCGGCCGCCGACGACGGTGCGCAGGCAGACCGGGAGGTCGACGCCCGGGGTCAGGTCGGGCAGTCCGGGCGTGCCCGAGCGCGGGTCGGTGGACCAGCGCGCCACCCGGTCGTCGGGGGCCTGCACGACGAGGTCCTCGGTGCGCCACACGGCGTAGTCCGCGGGAGCACCGGGGACCAGGACACCCGCGTCGTCCCGTCCGACGGCCCGCCAGCCGCCGCGCGTATGCGCCGTGAACGCGGCGCGTACGGAGACCCGGTGCTCCGGGGTGCGGTGGAAGGCCGCGGCACGGACGGTGCCCCACGGGTCGAGCGGCGTCACCGGGCTGTCGGAGCCGAAGGCGAGCGGGACGCCGGCGCGCAGCAGTCCGGCGAACGGATTGAGCGTGCGTGCCCGTTCGGCGCCGAGCCGCTCGGCGTACATGCCCTCCTCGCCGCCCCACAGGGCGTCGAAGGCGGGCTGCACGGAGGCGGTGAGGCCGAACTCCGCGAAGGCGGCGACGGTGTCCGGGGTGAGCATCTCGGCGTGTTCGATCCGGTGGCGGGCGGCACGCACGCGGGCGAGGCCGACCTTGTCGGCGGCGGCGCGCACTCCGTCGACGACGGCGGTCAAGGCGGCGTCGCCGATGGCGTGGAAACCCGCCTGCAGGCCCGTCTCGGTGCACGCGAGGACGTGGGCGGCGACGGCTTCCGGGTCCAGGTACGCCGCGCCGGTGTGCCCGGCGTCGGTGTACGGCCGGTGCAGACAGGCCGTGTGCGAGCCGAGCGCCCCGTCGACGAAGAGGTCGCCCGCGGCGCCGGCCGCGCCGAGGGCACGCGCCCGGGCGATGCCCTCGTCGCCGGCCTCGGCCCAGTAGCCGACCACGCGGGGGCCCGGTTCCTCGGCGGCCAGGCGCAGCAGCCCGGTGAAGTCGTCCTCGGAGGAGATCTCGGGGCCCGCGCACTCGTGCACCGAGCCGATTCCGAGCGAGGCGGCGTGGGCCAGCGCGGCACGCTGCGCCGCGGTGCGCTGTCCAGGGGTGACGGCGGCGAACGCGGCGGCGCGCACGGCGTGGTGGGCGTCGCGGGTGAGCGGCCCGTCCGCGTAGCCGGCGCGTCCGGTGATGCCGGGGACCAGGTCGAGCAGGGCGGTGGTGACGACGGCGGAGTGCACGTCGATGCGGGAGAGGTAGAGCGGGCGTCCGCCGGTGGCCTCGTCGAGTTCGGCGCGGGCCGGGGGCCGTGCGTCGGGCCAGCGGGCCGCGTCCCAGCCGTGGCCGAGCAGGACCCGGTCGGCGGGGCGCGCGGCGGCGAAGTCGCGGACGAGGGCGAGGGCCGCGCCGAGGGTGGGGGCGCCGGACAGATCCAGGCCGGTGAGGGCGAGTCCGGTGGCGGTGGTGTGGACGTGCGCGTCGGTGAACGCGGGGGTGACGAGCGCACCGTGGAGGTCCACGACCTGGTCGACCCCGCTCGCGAAGGCGTCGGCCGCGCCCTCGGAGCCGACCCAGGCGATCTGCCCGCGTTCCACGACCATCGCGGTGGCGAAGGGGTCGGCGGGGCTGTGGACTTCTCCACCGCGCAGCAGCACGGTGTCCGACGGGGCGGTGCTCTCACTCATGGAGGACAGTCTCGCTCCTCGGGGCGCCCTGTCCGCGCGCGGGGCCCGGGACGGACTGCGGGCGTGTTCAGATGCGGGGCGGCCGCGCCTCGTACGGCGTGGAGAGCACCACGGTCGTGCGGGTGGAGACGCCGGCGAGGGAGCGCACGCGGGCGAGCAGCTCCTCCAGCTCGTGCGGGGTCGAGACCCGCACCTTGAGGATGTAGTTCTCGTCGCCCGCGACGCTGTGGCAGGCCTCGATCTCGGGGACCCCGGCCAGGCGCTCCGCGATGTCGTCCGGGGCGCTGGGGTCGAACGGTTTCACCGAGATGAAGGCGGTGATGGGCAGCCCGACCGCCTCCGGGTCGACGACCGCCGCGTAGCCGCGGATGACGCCGCGCTGCTCCAGCCGGCGCACCCGCTGGTGGACGGCGGACGTGGACAGACCCGTGGCCTTGCCCAGGTCGGTGTAGCTCATCCGCCCGTCCGCGACGAGCAGCTGCACGATCTGTCGGTCGAGCTCCTCCATGGCGCAAGAACCTACAGGGCCCTTGATCCCGGCGGATAGCCGAGCGGCCCAGGTCATACCCGGTTCGTGATGTGCGGAGGGACGGCCGGTGCGCCGGGCGGAAGGGGACGAACCCGGCGGTCCGGGCACCCGCGATCGGCATGTGACGAACGCCACAGCGCTGCGGCGGGCTGCGTGATGTTCTCGTGATTACCTCGCAGACGTGGCGGGAAGTGCTTGCTGTGGTCGAGGTCGCAGCGCCTTGTCGGCCCACCCGAGGGGGAGAATCCCATGCAGAGTCTTAAGCGCCCTGGTCGTACCGCGCCCAAGAGGCAGCAGCCGGTCGTCGAGTCCGAGCCGGAGGGCGTCGAACCCGACGCCCTGGACGGCGAGGACTTCGACGCGTACGACACCTTCGAGATGTACCGGGTGATCTGCCCGGACTGCGCGCAGCCGATCGCGCTGCTGGCGGACGAGGAGATGCTGCCCGAGCACGCGCTGTGCGCCTCGCCGTGGAACCCCTTCGGGCTCACGGTCTGCGCCGGCACGGGGCGGGCGGCGGCCGACGCACGGCCCGCCGACGAGTCGACGGAGCCCCAGGAGCAGGACACCGCGCTGCTGTTGACGCTGCCTCAGGGACTCGACTGGCGCAAGCAGCCCTTCTCCCACGTCGGCGGACCGGGCTCGCGCCCCATGCGGGTCCCCGTCATGCGGCGTCACGCCGCCTGAGCCGGTTCTCGTAGCCGCCCCGCACCGTGGCCCGAGGACGGCCGTGGTGCGGGACCGGTGCGTCCGGAGCCGCCGTGAGGGGCGGCCGGCACCCCCCGTACGGGCTCATCGCGAACTCAAGCCCGATTTCGCGCGCCGGTTACCTGCCCGCCGGTGCGCGCGTTGCCCGGGTATGACCCCCACCTTCCCGGCCACCGGGCGTCGGCGCCGCATCTACGTCCCGCCCCCGGCAGCACCGGTTCCCCCGGGGCCTTCGCAGTACCAGGACCCGCCCATCTACCGCGCGCTGATCCGGACCTGGGCCGACCGCGGCCGCACGCTGCCGGGACAGCACGACCCGGAGTGGGCCCGGCTGGCGGCACCGCCGGTCGGCCTGAGCCAGTTCGGCTCGGGCCTGGACCCGTTCAGCGTGAGTCCGGACCCGCGAGGTGACGGGCGATGACCATCCGCTGGATCTGATTGGTGCCCTCGACGATCTGGAGCACCTTGGCCTCGCGCATGAAGCGCTCGGCCGGGAAGTCGGCGGTGTAGCCGTATCCGCCGAGCACCTGGACGGCGTCCGTGGTGACCTTCATCGCCGCGTCCGTGCACAGCAGTTTGGCCATGGCCGCCTGCTTGGAGAAGGGCCGCTCCGCGTCGCGCAGCCTGGCCGCCGCGAGGTAGAGCGCCCGGCCCGCCTCGATCTGGGTCGCCATGTCGGCGAGCATGAAGCGCAGTCCCTGGAAGTCCGAGATCGGCCGCCCGAACTGCTGCCGCCCGGTGGCGTAGGCGACGGCCTCGTCCAGTGCCGCCTGGGCCACGCCGATGGCGCAGGCCGCGATGCCGAGCCGGCCGGAGTCGAGCGCGGAGAGGGCGATCGCGAAGCCCTGCCCCTCGTCGCCGATGCGCCGGTCGTCGCCGACGCGGACGCCGTCGAAGTGGACCTGCGCGGTCGGCGATCCCTTCATGCCCATCTTCTTCTCGGGCAGGGCGGCGCTCAGCCCCTCGGCGTCGCCGGGCACGAGGAACGCGGAGATGCCCCGGGCGCCCTCACCGCCGGTGCGCGCGAGCACCGTGTAGAAGTCGGCGATCCCGCCGTGCGTGATCCAGGCCTTGGTGCCCGTGATCACCCAGTGGTCGCCGTCCCGGACGGCCTTGGTGCGCAGCGAGGCGGCGTCGGAACCGGAGGCGGGCTCGGAGAGGCAGTAGGCGCCGAGGAGGCCGCCGCCGAGCATGGCGGGCAGATGCTCGGCCTGCTGCTCCTTGGTGCCGTAGTTCGCGAGCGCGTGGCAGGCGAGGGAGTGCACGCTGACGCCGAGGCCGACGGTGAGCCGGGCGGCGGCGAGTTCCTCCAGGACCTGGAGGTAGACCTCGTAGGGCTGGTCGCCCCCGCCGTACTCGGCGTCGTAGGGCAGTCCGAGCAGACCCGACTCCGAGAGCAGTCCGAAGACCTCGCGCGGGAACAGCCCGGCGTCCTCCTCCTCGGCCGCCTTGGGTGCGATCTCGCGCTGCGCGATGTCGCGGACGAGCGAGATCAGATCCCGGGCCTCGTCCGTGGGCAGTTGACGGTCCACCGGCTGCGGGGCGCGGTCGGGCATGGCGACGCTCTCCTCCCTGTCGGGCACATCGGCGGAACCCGCCTGGGATGGGGCGGATCCACCGGGTCTCACAGTGCCCAGCCGATGCTGCCCGTCCGGGTCGCGGAAGGTGCTGATCAGCGGCTGTGGCGCTGTGAGTATGCCCGATCGGAGGCACCGAGTCACCAGTTAACGACCGCTTACTAAAAGAAAGGAGAATTGGTCCGAACCATTGACGCACTGGTCTAGTCCTCCTACTGTTCCTGCAACGCGTCACCGCGTTCATGTCAAACGGCACGAGGGGGGTCCAGGCCGGGCGTCCCCGTACGAGCTCGGGAACCCACCCACAGGTCCGGCAGCACGGCCCCCACACGTTCCCCTCCCCCCACGAGGAGACACAGTGTTCAGACCGCACCGCACCCGCGTCCGCTTCCGGGCGCTCCTGTCCGCCGCGTGTTGCGCCGTCCTCGGCGCCGGGTTGCTCGCCGGCGCGGGCGCCGCGGCCGCCGACGCGTCCGGCACCGCCACGGCTGCCCGGGAGACCACCGCCGCGGCGGCCGGTTCCAAGGTCGTCGGCTACTTCACCGAATGGGGCGTCTACGACCGGAACTACCACGTCAAGAACATCGAGACGTCCGGTTCGGCCGCCAAGCTGACCCACATCAACTACGCCTTCGGCAACGTGACCGGCGGCAAGTGCGCCATGGGCGACGCCTACGCGGCGACCGACAAGGCGTACACCGCCGCCCAGTCCGTCGACGGCGTCGCCGACACCTGGGACCAGCCCTTGCGCGGGAACTTCAACCAGTTGCGCAAGCTCAAGAAGCTGCACCCGAACCTGAAGGTCCTGTGGTCCTTCGGCGGCTGGACCTGGTCGGGCGGATTCACCGAGGCCGCCAAGAACCCGGCCGCGTTCGCCCAGTCCTGCTACGACCTGGTCGAGAACTCCAAGTGGGCCGACGTCTTCGACGGCATCGACATCGACTGGGAGTACCCCAACGCCTGCGGCCTCAGCTGCGACACCAGCGGCCGGGCCGCGTACAAGAACCTGATGGCGGCGCTGCGTGCGAAGTTCGGCAGTGGCAACCTCCTCACCTCGGCGATCCCGGCCGACGCCACGAGCGGCGGCAAGATCGACGCGGCGGACTACGCGGGGGCGGCGCAGTACGTCGACTGGTACAACCCCATGACGTACGACTTCTTCGGCGCCTGGGACGCGACCGGTCCCACCGCGCCGCACTCGCCGCTGAACTCCTACACCGGGATCCCCAAGGCGGGCTACTACACCTCCGCGACGATCGCGAAGCTCAAGGGCCTCGGCGTCCCGGCCTCCAAGCTGCTGCTCGGGATCGGCTTCTACGGGCGCGGCTGGACCGGCGTCACCCAGTCGGCACCGGGCGGCACGGCCACGGGCCCGGCGGCGGGCACCTACGAGCAGGGGATCGACGACTACAAGGTGCTCAAGACCAAGTGCCCGGCCACCGGCACGGTCGGCGGCACCGCGTACGCCAAGTGCGGCAGCAACTGGTGGAGTTACGACACCCCGTCGACCATCGCCGGGAAGATGAGCTACAAGAACGCGCAGGGCCTGGGAGGCACCTTCTTCTGGGAACTGAGCGGCGACACCTCGAACGGTGAGCTGATCAAGTCGATCAACTGACCTCTTCGGCAACAGACTCGGGGCGGGGGTCCGGCGGCTCCCGCCCCGTGCTCAGCCGTCCCGCCGGGCGGCGGCGGGCGCCACGTACGAGGGGTCGAGTTCCTCCAGGGCCCGCAGTGCGCCGCCCAGCATCTTCACCAGCAGTTCGCGCATGGTGTCGCGGGGCAGGTCCCGGCGGCCGATCCAGTCCAGGGTCGCCCCCTCCACACTGCACAGCCAGGCGAGCAGCGCCATCCGCGGCAGGGGCGCGACGCGGGCCGGGGCTCCCCCGGCCGGGCCCGGGCGGGCGGGACCCCAGGCCCCCTCGGCGATCGTGGTGATGATCGCCTCCCGCACCCCGTCCCGGACGGCCTGCACCTCGGCGTCGAACCCCACCCCGCCGCTGATGATCGTGCGGTAGGCGGCCTGGTGCTGTTCGGCGAACCGGAGATAGCCGTCGATCGTGCGGTGCACCCGCTGGTCGGGTGGCAGGTCGAGACCGCCGGCCGCGCGGGATATCAGGTCCGCCACCGAGTCCTCGACGATGGCCAGGTAGTAGCCGCGCTTGGACTGGAAGTAGTAGTAGATCAGCCCCTTGGCCACCTGCGCCTGCTTGGCGATGTCGTCCATCGACAGCGCGTCGTAGGACCGGTCGGCGAACAACTTCCTGCCGACGGCGATGAGTTCGGCACGGCGCGCCACCGAGCGGTCGGTGCCGCGCGCACGGGGGCGGTCGATGCCGCGCTGCTGACTGCTCTTCAGTTCCGGCACGGGTCTCCAACTGCCGACGGGACATCGGCAGTATGGCAGACCCGCGTCACCTGCCCCTTCGACTCCGATCGACAACTCCGGTACCGGGTCGGGCACTTGGGCAGGCAGGATGCCGGGAGACCGCACGGTGGCAACCGGCCGCCGCGGGGGTCTGGCGGCTCAGAGCAGGCCGAGCTGGGTGACGAGCATCGCCAGGACCACGACGAGGGTCCAGCCGAGGACGTGCTCGACGATCTTCGGCCCGTCTTCCCTGGGACCGCCGGTGCGGGCACGGGCACGGGCGGCGGTGGCGGAGGTCGCGGTCATGGCTTCTCGCTGACGTCGTGGTGCAGGGGGTCCCCGCCCCGTCGGCTCCCCACCGACCCCGACCACCTTGCCATCGGACCGGCCCGGCGCGGTAGAGAGCTTGGTCACGCCGAATTGGCGACGGGTGCGAAAGCCCCGGGATTCCACGACGGACGGCGGGGCTGTGCGTCTCCTCACACGGCAGTGGGGCGCCGGAACGGGCGGCCCGCCGGCCGCACCGAGCGGGCCGAGGGGCGGGTGACCCGGTCGTACGCCCGGAGCGTCCGCCGGCGACCCGGCTCGCGATCGGCAGGTGGACCCGGTCCCGAACAGGCCGCGCGGGGCGGCCCCCGTCACCGGGGGCCGCCCGGCGCGCTAGCGGACGCCCACCGCCTGGAGCGCCTTGCGCTGCCGCGCGGAGGGATGTGCCGGGAAGTACAGGTAGCAGACACCGCCGGTGCCGGAGACGACCTTGCCCGAGGCGTTGTACCGCTTGGTCCTGAGCCAGATGTTCTCGAACTCGCGCCGGGCGTAGACACGGCGCACCGCGTCGTCGCTCGGCGAGGCGGGGTCGTTGGCGATCACATCGCCGTCCGCGGTGAAGCCGATCACGGTCATCAGGTGGCCCGACGTCCCGTACCCCGCTCCCGTCAGCTCCGTCTTGAGGAACGACTGGGACGTTATGGCCGGGATGCCGGCCGCGACGAGCGTCTCCAGGTCGGTGAGCGAGCCGAGCCGGGTGACCACTCCCTGGAGGTCCTTGTACGTCGCCGCGTAGGCGGCGTTGAAGGGCCAGTTGCCGCAGCCGTTGTACTGGTAGTCGAAGGTGAAGCGTGCCGCGTGGCACACCTGCGGGTCCTGGTACGCCGGGTCGACCCAGGCGAGCTGCTGCGCCGTGGGCCGGCGCCCCCAGTACTCGATGATCATCTGCGAGGACGTGGGGCTGCACCAGGCCTCGCCGCCGTTGTCGTACTCCGGGTACTGGCCCGCGTGGATCTCCTGCGAGTAGCGCGGGACCTTCAGTTCCCCGGCGGGGCCCGGCGTGGAGGCCGGGACGGTGAAGCGGTCGGGGATGTCGGAACCCATCGCGCCGACCCGCCACACCGTGGGCGTCAGCTTCGTGCCCGGGCTGCGGTACAGCGTCAGCCGCAGCCGGTAGGACACCAGGCGCAGGCCCGAGGCGGTGTCGTCGATGGCGAAGGTGTCCGTCCAGACACTGCTCCTGCCGTCGCTCTGGTCGTCGACCGAGGTCCGCCGGATGTCCTGGTCCCCGGCCGCCCAGCGGCCCATCACGTACCAGGGGGTGTCCGTGCCGTCGGAGTACGTGCCCGTCAGCTCGGCCTGGAGCCAGGTGCCGGCGGGGGTGCGCGCGTTCCAGGAGGCGATGACCTCGCCGGCGGGGACGGTGAGCCGGTGGACCGGCGACGTCCAGGTCGCGTACTCCCAGGCGGCGGTCTTCCCGGTGTGCGGGTCGGTGTACTCGGTGGTCCCGGCCGGGGTGGCGATCACCAGGCCCGGCCGGGCTCCGGCGACGGCCCGGGTGCCCCGGGCGGTGCCCGTGCGCCAGTCGGCGTACGAGGTCCAGGCGTGGTTGTCCACGAGGGCGTTCGGGGCTTTCGCTGAGCGCGTCGGAGTGGCGGCGGCCGCCGGTCCCGCCGCTCCGGCGGCCGCCGCGGCGACGGCCGCGGCGAGGACGGTTCTGCGGGACGGTTCGGAAGCTCTGGTCATGGGTGAGTGACCCCCGGTTGTCCGGAACGGGCGGTTCGACAGCACGGCTGTGGCCCAACTATGGATGCCGGGGACCGACTTCTGCCAGCACTTGGGGCCTCGCCGCGCCCACCAATATTGGTCGGGACCACTGGCATGACCTGGGCGTCCCCTGACGCCCCGTCCCGCGTGCCGCGCGGGCGGCGGCCCCGGCGCACGCGAGGGGCGCAGGCCGGGGCCGCGGGCGGGTGGGTCAGATGAGGTCCATGGCGGCGACCTCGTCGGGACGGCCGTAGCTCACCGGTCCCTGGAAGCGGCGGCGCGCGGTGGCGAACCACCAGACCGTGGCGACGACCAGCACCACGGCGAGGGCGATCGACGCGTAGTTGAAGGTGTCGACGGTGATCGGCGCGGCCTGGGGCAGCATGAACAGCACGCTGCTCAGCAGGATCCAGGTCACGGCGAGGACGCCGACCGGCCTGCTCCAGCGGCCCAGGTTCCACGGGCCGGGCCGGAACTCGTCCCCGAGTCGCAGCCGCAGGTAGATCGGCACGGCGTAGGCGAGGAACAGACCGACGACGTTGACACTGACGATCGCCGTGAACGCGGTGTGGGACCACCAGCCGGGCAGCACCAGCGCGAGCGAGCAGCCGACCGCCAGCCAGACCGCCTTGACGGGGGTGCGGGTGCGCGGCGAGACCGAGTGCCACCAGCGCGAGCCGGGCATCGCGCCGTCCCGGGAGAAGGCGAAGATCTGCCGGGTGTTGCTGGTGAGGTTGGCCAGGCCGCAGAAGAGCATGGCACCGATCACGATCAGCAGGATCAGCTTCGCGGTGCCCGCGCCGAGGCCGTCGAGGAGGATCTGCACGGGCGGCGCCGCGGAGCCGGCCACCCGGTCGTAGTCGTGAATGCTGTAGACGAGGGCGAGCATCAGGACGAGGCCGGTGATCGCCGACCAGCCGATCGCGCGGGTGATCCCCTTCGGCGCGTTGACCGTCGCGCGGACCGTTTCCTCCGACATGTGGAAGCTGCCGTCGAAGCCCGTGAAGGTCCAACTGGTCACGAGCAGGCCGAGCATGCCGCCGTAAAGCCCGTTGGTGAAACCGGTGTTGTTCGCGAAATGCGTGACGAACGAGGCCGACTGATGATCGTCGGGCATCACGACGAGGGTGCTGACGATCACGACGAGTCCGATCAGCAGCCACCAGACCGAGATCCGGTTGAGCAGCGCGACCATCTGGACGGTGTAGGTGTTGGCCAGGCCCTGCAGCACGATGATCAACGCGGTGATCAGGACCGTCTGGTGAGCCGTCGGCCGGTACGAGGACCACTGCAGCGCGACGAAGGCCTGGATGAAGGTGGCGGCCGCGTAGCCGGTGGCCGCCGTGCCGCCCACCTGACCGACGAAGTTCAGCCACCCCGTGTACCAGGACCAGGCGCCCTTGTGCCGTTTGGCGAGTTTCCCCGCGGAGAAATAGAGGGCTCCGCTCGTGGGGTAAGCGGAGGCGACCTCGGCCATCGCGGCACCGATGAAGAGCACCATGACGGAGACGCCTATCCAGCCGAAGACGAGAATGCGCGGACCGCCCGCATTCAAGCCGAATCCGAAGGACGAGAAAATACCGGAGATGATGTTGATGATGGTGAACGAGATCGCGAAGTTGTCGAACGCCTGGAATCGACGCGTGAGCTTTCGCGGATATCCCATCGCATGGAGCGTCGCATCGAGGGCCGCGGGGTCCTCGCCGCCGCGCGCTCTCGTGCGGGGGGCCGATATCCGTTCTGACACAACCGGACCTTTCGTGGGGGAGGAAGGATGTACCGGGTGGACGGGGACGGGGCGGGTCAGGCGGCGCCGGGCACCGGCAGTCCGCACGAGCGCCGGGCGCGGGACAGCTGCTCCGCGGGATCGCCGAACACGCTCCAGGGCATGCGTGAGGCGTACGGGCCCATGGCCATGAAGACGGCGCGCGCCTCGAACTCGCGCTGGGCCATGAAGAGCGCATGGGCCAGGTACGCCAGGTCGATCACCGGCGTGAACTGGTAGCCCGTCACGTGCGGGAGCCAGTTCTGGTAGATGCCGAGCGCCGTGGAACGCCACTGGGGCTGCTCCCAGACGCGATCGGCCAGCAGCTGGGAGGGGTCGTAGCTCTCGACCAGGGCCACCAGCGGCAGCAGCCGCAGGGGTGAGGAGGCGGGGGCCCGCTGGCTCAGGAAGGCGGCGACGTCCCAGGCCGCGTTGACGGAGCCGCCGTGCCGCGTGAAGAAGAACGCCAGGAAGCGGTGGTGGCCCTCACGGTTCCAGGGATCGAGCCGCAGGATGTGCGAGAACAGCTGCCAGGGGCCGGGCGGCGCGGTCAGCAGCCCCTGGGGGGCGGGTTCGCGGATCTGGTGCAGCCGGGCCATGGCCAGTTTCGCCACCGCCGGGGTGGGGTCGTACGGCGCCATCGTGGAGGCCCGGTCGCAGGCCGTCACGGCGATGCGCTCCAGCGCCTCGGCCCGCTCGTCGCGCGCGTCGGCGGCGCGCAGTGCCCGCAGCACCGCGACCCGGGCCCACATGAGCGCCGCTTCGGGGGTGGGCTCCTCGGCCAGCCAGCGCTCCGCGAGGTCGGAATCGGCGGCCTCGGAGGCCAGCACCAGTGAGCGGTGCGCGCGCAGTCCGAAGTCCTGCCGCGATTCGGCCAGCGCCTCGTGCGCACTCAGATAGCGGCCGGCCCGCACATCCGTGCAGACACTCGCGAGCCTGCGGTCGTCGGCCGCCGGATGCCACACATACTGCCCCTCGAATAACCCCGCGGTCATGTTCCCCTGTCCGTCCCCGTACGTCACCACGACACTGCGTCCGCCGCCGTGCTGAATTTCGGTCAGGGCCGGGCCGGGCCCCGCACGGACAGCAACCCGAACACTACTCAGCATCAAGCGGAATCGAAACGTCAGTTCCGAAATGGCAGGTTGTACGCCCCGGGGAACCGCGGGCGGGCCGGATTGCTCCGCCCGCCGACGCGTTCCATTCGGCACCATCCGCCTTCCTCCGAATTCGTCCGTTATCACCCCCTGTAGAATGTGCGGTCGGAATATGCAGACCCCTCGACCCGCCCCGGGAACCGCCATCCACGACCTCGCGTCCCGCATCCGCCTCCTGCCGCCCTCCTGCGGCCCCGTGCGCCTGATCGGCGTCGACGGGCACGCGGGCTCGGGGAAGACGACCTTCGCCGGACGCCTGGCGGGGGCCCTGGACGACGCCCCCGTCCTGCACCTCGACGACGTCGCCACGCACGAGGAGCTGTTCGCCTGGACCGGGCGGCTGCTGCGCGAGGTGGTCGGCCCGTTGAGCCGCGGGGAGACGGCGCGCTACCTCCCCTACGACTGGCATGCGCGGCGCTTCGGGCCGGCGCGGGCGCTCCCGCCGGCCCCTGTCGTCCTGGTCGAGGGAGTCGGCGCCGGGCGCCGGGCGCTGCGCCCGTATCTGGCGGGCCTGCTGTGGATGGAGTTGCCGCGCGAGGAGGCCTGGGCGCGTGGGCGCGGCCGGGACGGTGAGGCGCAGGAGGAGTTCTGGGGCGGGTGGGTTCAGGCGGAGCGCGGGCACTTCGCCAATGACCCCACGCGCCCCTTCGCGGATCTCCTGGTGCGGCAGTGCCCCAAGGGATACGAGGTACTGCCGGGGCCTTCCGAGGCCTCTCGGGCGGGCCACTTCCTCACTCACGGTGACGGGCCGTCCGCTGTGTGCTGAACTTGTGAAGACCCTTGCGGACGAAGTTGCCCGAGTGCTCCAACTCGGCTTGACCCAGGGGCCGTACAGGTCTTACGTTCTGAATGTGCGGCCTCTCGAAGCCGCCCTCAGACGCGAAGCCCCCGGTTGTTCCCCCGTGATCGGGGGCTTCGTTCTGTCCTCGGCCCGGTTTCCGGACGCTCCGAGCCCTCATTTGCTCACCCTGGGTCACCGAGGCGCGTGCGCCCCGTCCGCTCCCACCTCGCAGAACGAGGCGTGCGGCACCCTACGGTCCGGCGCCACCCCGCAGGTACGATGCCTTTCGGTGCGAGCTTCGGACGGCTGCTCTGCGCACCGAGGCAACTCCCGTCCGCGGCACAGCGGTTCGACGAAGGCTGTCGGCGGGCACCGGCCCGGCGGCATACCCATCGGGGGCACGGTTTGTGGGGGACGTGATGGACTTCGGCACGCAGGGCCCGGAGGCCCCGGCCGACCTCGCATGGCTGCGAGGCGTGGACGCCTACACGATGGGCGCCTATCCGCAGGCGGAGGAGGAGTTCCGCGCCGCGGTCCGCATCGATCCCGGGATGGCCGACGGCTGGCTCGGGCTGCATGCGCTGCGCGTGGACACGACCACAGCGCTGCTGCGCATGTTCCGCCACCGGGACCGCTTCGGCGAACAGCGCTCGCGCCACCGGCGCACCCTCAACTCCTGGTACTGGCTGGGCTGGTGGGTGCAGCCGGTCCTGGAGAGCCCGCGCGACCTGCTGCTCGCGCACGCCTCCCACTGGCTCGACGGCCGTCACGTCCCCGAGCTGGACCGGGCACTCGCCGGACTGCCGCCCGTCGACGCCGATCCGCAGGTGCGGTTCCTGCACGCCTGCCGGGCCTATCTGGTCAAGGACTGGGAGCAGTTGGTCCGGCACACGGACCCGCTGATCGACGACCCCATGCTGGGCATCGAGGCGGGCCTGTTCGGCGGGATGGCCCGGGTCCGGCTGGAGATGTTCGGGCACGCCGAGCCGCTCCTGTCGTCCGCGCTGATGCGCTGCCGCAGCGAGCAGCCGCAGCGCAAGGAACTGCGCTACTGGCTGGCGCGGGCGCACGAGGGCACCGGCCGGTCCGCGGCGGCCCTGCCGCTGTACCGGGCGGTGCACCGGGTGGACCCGGCCTTCATGGACACCTCCGCACGGCTGGCCGCGATCTCCGAGGGCGACGGGTACGACGAGGCGGCCGACTTCGCCGCGATCACCCTCGCCGGGGTCGGGCAGGACGTCCTGGAGGGGCCGGACGGAGTGGACCCCCTCTTCGGCACGGAGGGACGGGAGTTGAAGCTCTCCGAGCCCGATCCGCCGCCCACCGGGGCGCCGCCTCCCGAGCGGGACCCGGTGCGGGAGAAGGCCGTGAATCCGGTGCAGCCGCCGCCCACCGGGCCGACCGACCCGGCCCTCCTGGAGGAGGCGCTCGCCGAGCTGGAGGGCATGGTCGGACTGGAACCCGTCAAACGCCAGGTGAAGGCGCTGTCCGCGCAGCTGAACATGGCGCGGCTGAGGGCCGGGCAGGGCTTACCCGTGCAGCCGCCCAAGCGCCACTTCGTCTTCTCCGGACCCTCGGGCACCGGCAAGACCACGGTGGCCCGCATCCTGGGCCGGGTCTTCTACGCCCTCGGCCTGCTGGGCGGCGACCACCTGGTGGAGGCCCAGCGCGCGGACCTGGTCGGCGAGTACCTCGGCCAGACCGCGGTCAAGGCCAACGAGCTGATCGACTCGGCGATCGGCGGCGTCCTCTTCGTGGACGAGGCCTATTCGCTCTCCAACTCCGGGTACGGCAAGGGCGACGCCTACGGCGACGAGGCCCTCCAGGTACTGCTGAAGCGCGCCGAGGACAACCGCGACCACCTGGTCGTCATCCTCGCCGGCTACCCCGAGGGCATGGACCGGCTGCTGGCCGCCAACCCGGGCCTGTCCTCCCGCTTCACCACCCGCGTCGACTTCCCCTCGTACCGCCCGCTGGAGCTCACGGCCATCGGCGAGGTGCTGGCCGCCGAGAACGGGGACGTCTGGGACGAGGAGGCCCGGGACGAACTGCGCTCCATCAGCGGGCACGTGGTCGACCAGGGCTGGATCGACGAACTGGGCAACGGACGGTTCCTGCGCACGCTGTACGAGAAGAGCTGCGCGTATCGCGATCTGCGGCTGACGGGGTACCCGGGGACGCCGTCGCGCGACGACCTGTCGACGCTGCGGCTGCCGGATCTGATGCAGGCCTACGGAGAGGTCCTTTCCGGGCGGGGGCCGCAGGACCCGTCGGCCCTGTGACCCGGGGCCGGCCGCCCGCCGGGCGGTCCGTCGGCTCCCGCCTGCCTCCCCGTGCCGCCCCGGGCTCCCGTTCCGCCATGGCCGGTGGGGCTGGTTCCGGCACCGCGCCGCGGAACGCCGAAGGGGCCGGAGCTTCCCGGCCCCTCCCGCCCGCGGTGGATCAGCTCGCCAGCACTTCCTCCTGGGCCGCGCTCACGCGCGGCTCCGAGACGCGCACGGGCTGCGGAGCGTCCCGGTGGGCCGGGTCGCGGACCTCGCCCACCAGAAGTTCCAGGACGTCCTCCAGGGCGACCAGGCCGAGCACCTTGCCGCCGGCGTCGGCGACCTGGGCGAGGTGCGTCGCGGCGCGACGCATCACCGTCAGGGCGTCGTCCAGCGGGAGTTCGGCCCGCAGGGTGGTCATCGGACGCCACACGTGCTGCGGCACCGCCCGCTGCGACTCCTCCAGGTCGAGTACGTCCTTCACGTGCAGATAGCCCATGAAGGCACCGTTCTCCGCGGCCACCGGGAACCGGGAGTAGCCGGTCCTGGCGGTGAGCGCGACGACCTGGCCGGGGGTGACCGAGGGTCCCACGGTCACCAGGGAGGCGGCGTCGAGGAGGACGTCGGTGACCGGGCGGGATCCCAGTTCCAGCGCGTCCTCCAGGCGTTCCTGCTCCTCGGGCTCCAGCAGGCCGGCCTGCCCGGAGTCCTCGACGAGGCGGTTGAGCTGTTCGCTCGTGAAGACGGCCTCGACCTCGTCCTTCGGCTCGACGCGGAACAGCCGGAGGATGACCCGGGCGCACGCGCCGAGGGCCACGGTGACCGGCCGGCACAGCCGCGCGAAGGCGACCAGTCCCGGGCTCAGCCAGAGCGCGGTCCTCTCGGGCGCCGCCATCGCCAGGTTCTTCGGCACCATCTCGCCGATGACGAGGTGGAAGAAGACGACGAGGGCGAGCGCGATGACGTAGCCGAGGGGGTGGATCACGCCCTCCGGCAGCCGGGCCGCCTCGAAGAGGGGCTCCAGCATGTGGGCGACGGTCGGCTCGGCGACCGCGCCGAGCGTCAGCGAGCAGACGGTGATGCCGAACTGGGCGGCCGCCATCATCTGCGGCAGCCGCTCCAGGCCGTACAGCACCTGGCGGGACCGGGCGGTCCCCAGCGGCTCGATCTGGCTGCGCCGCACGGAGACGAGCGCGAACTCCGCGCCGACGAAGAAGCCGTTGGCGAGCACGAGCAGGGCGGCGAACAGGAGTTGGAGCAGGGTCATCGGACCGCCTCCACGGCAGCCGCGGCGTCCGCGGTCCTGACCAGCCGGACCCGCTCGGCGCGGTAGTGGCCGACCTGCCGGACGGACAGCCGCCAGCCGGGCAGCTCCGCCTTGTCGCCGGGGGCCGGAATGCGGCCGAGCAGGTCGGCGACGAGGCCGGCCACGGTCTCGTACGGGCCCTCGGGCACGACGAGGCCTATGCGCTGCAGGACGTCGACCCGGCAGCTGCCGTCGGCGTCCCACGCGGGCCGTCCGTCCTCCGGCGGCGCCGCCGCGATCTCGGGCAGGTCCTTGGCGTCGTGCTCGTCGCGGACCTCGCCGACGAGTTCCTCGACGATGTCCTCCAGGGTGACCACACCCGCCGTACCGCCGTACTCGTCGACGACCACGGCGATCGGCTGCTGACTGCGCAGCTGCTCCAGGAGGGGTTGCACGGGCAGCGTCTCGGGGACGAGCAGCGGGGCCTGGGCGATCCGGCCGACGGGGGTGCGCAGCCGGTCGTGCGCGGGCACCGCGAGGGCGTCCTTGAGATGGACCATGCCGACGATCTCGTCGATCCGCTCCCGGTACACGGGGAAGCGGGACAGGCCGGTGGCCCGGGTGAGGTTGACGACGTCCTCGGCCGTCGCCGACGACTGCAGAGCGCTGACCTTCACGCGCGGGGTCATCACGTGCTGCGCCGTCAGTTCGCCGAGCGACAGGGTGCGTACGAAGAGGTCGGCCGTGTCCTGTTCCAGCGCGCCGGCCTGGGCCGAGTGCCGGGCCAGCGAGACGAGCTCGCCGGGCGTGCGGGCCGAGGCCAGCTCGTCGGTGGGTTCCACGCCGAGGGCGCGCACCAGCCGGTTGGCCACGGTGTTCAGTGCGGCGATCACCGGGCGGAACAGGCTGGAGAAGATGTGCTGCGGGCCCGCGACGAAGCGTGCGACCTGCAACGGGCGGGACACGGCCCAGTTCTTGGGCACGAGTTCGCCGATCACCATCTGCACGGCCGAGGCGAACAGCATGCCGACGACCACGGCGACGCCGGGGACGGCGCCCTCCGGGACGCCGGCCGCGGTGAACGGGCCGTGCAGCAGCTCGGCGAGCGCCGGTTCGGCGAGCATGCCGACGACGAGCGAGGTGATGGTGATGCCGAGCTGGGTGCCGGAGAGCTGGAAGGAGAGCTCACCGAGCGAGTCCACGACGGTACGGGCCCGTCGGTCGCCGTCGGCCGCGGCGCGTTCCGCGTCGGGGCGGTCCACCGTGACCAGGCCGAACTCGGCCGCCACGAAGAACCCGTTGGCGAGAATGAGCAGGAACGCCGCCCCGAGGAGCAGCAGAGGGATGGTCATGATGCCGCCGCCTCGCCGAGTCGGGAGGGGGCGGCGCAGGTACTACAGGACGATCCGTCCATCGCTGGAGGGAGTCACTCCTCGGGTAGCAGGAGCCCCTGGGAACCGGTCGGAACCACAGGGGCGGGGACGCAGGCAAGCGCCTCCGTCACCAGATTAATCAAGACACGGGTCCGTGCGTCAGGGGAGAATCCCCTGAGTCGGCCCTGATTGTCTGTGAAACGGCTCTCGGTCTACCCCTCGGACTGCCGGGGGTCGTGGACCGAGCGGCTCTCGGCGAGCGCGCGCAGGGCGCGGGCGTCCTCGATGGCCCGCTGCTTGGCGATGCCCGGCTGGATGCCGAGGGCGGGCAGGCTGGTGCCGTCGCTGAGGTCGAGGAACACCCAGGGGTCGCCGGGGCGCAGGTTGACCTGCAGGATCTCCGGCCACGCGAGGCGCCGCCGGGTGACGATGTTCACGACGGTGACGCCGTTCTCGTCGGCGCTGACGCGGGGCCGGGCGAGCAGGACCAGGACGGCGCAGAGCAGCGCCCCGGTGAGGACGAAGCTGAGGCGCTCCCCCGGGCTGAGCTGCTCCAGCAGCAGCGCGACGGTCGTGATCACCACGAGGATCGCGACGCCGGCGGTGAGCAGCACGGCCCGGGTGCGGGACGGCCGGAAGGTGACGGGGAGGTCGGGCAGATCCGCCATGGGTGTGGTCCGTCCCCCGGTCAGAGCCGGCAGGCGTGGATGGCGGTGGTCAGGATGGCCCGGGCACCGAGCTCGTACAGGTCGTCCATGATCCGCTGGGCCTCCTTGGCGGGGACCATGGCGCGGACGGCGACCCAGCCCTCGTTGTGCAGCGGGGAGATGGTCGGCGACTCCAGGCCCGGGGTGAGGGCGACGGCCCGCTCCAGGTGCTCGGCGCGGCAGTCGTAGTCCATCATCACGTAGGTCCGGGCGACCAGGACGCCCTGGAGGCGGCGCAGGAACTGCTGGACCTTCGGTTCCGCGCTCTCGTCCACGTCACCGCCCACCCGGCGGACGACGACGGCCTCCGACTTCATGATGGGGTCGCCGAAGACCTCCAGGCCGGCGTTGCGCAGGGAGGTGCCGGTCTCGACGACGTCCGCGATGACCTCGGCGACGCCGAGCTCGATGGCGGTCTCGACGGCCCCGTCCAGGTGGACGACGGAGGCGTCGACGCCCTTGTCCGCGAGGTACTTGTCGACGATGCCCTCGTACGAGGTGGCGACGGTCATGCCGGCCAGGTCCTCGACCGAGGTGGCCGTGCCCGGCTTGGTGGCGAAGCGGAAGGTGGAACGGGCGAAGCCGAGCGGGAGGATCTCCTCCGCGTTGGCCCCGGAATCGATGAGCAGGTCGCGGCCGGTGATGCCGATGTCGAGCCGGCCGGAGGAGACGTAGATGGCGATGTCGCGGGGGCGGAGGTAGAAGAACTCGACCTCGTTCACCGGGTCGACGATCCGCAGCTCCTTGGACTCCCGGCGCTGCTGGTAGCCGGCCTCATGCAGCATCTCCCCCGCGGGGCCTGACAGGGAACCCTTGTTGGGGACGGCGATGCGCAGCATGAGGTCGGCTTCCTTTGTTCGTTGGTACGCGGGGTGCGGGAGCGGGGGTACGGCTCAGAGGTGGGCGTAGACGTCGTCGAGGGTGATGCCGCGGGCGACCATCATCACCTGGACGTGGTACAGCAGCTGCGAGATCTCCTCGGCTGCCGCCTCCTTGCCCTCGTACTCGGCGGCCATCCACACTTCGGCGGCCTCTTCGACGACCTTCTTGCCGATGGCATGGACCCCCTTCCCGACCAGTTCGGCGGTGCGGGAAGTGGCGGGGTCGCCGCTGGCGGCCTTGTGCTGGAGCTCGGTGAAGAGCTCCTCGAAAGTCTTCTTGGACATGGTGCTGCCTACCCTACGCGCAAGCGCCCGTGCCTCAGCGCCAGGGTTCGGATACCGAGCGCAGTGTGGCAGCGGTCGCGACGGCGGCGGTCACGGCCTCGTGCCCCTTGTCCTCGCGGGAGCCCTCGATGCCTGCGCGGTCGAGCGCCTGCTCCTCGGTGTCGCAGGTCAGCACGCCGAAGCCGACGGGGACTCCGGTGTCGATGGAGACCTGGGTCAGCCCCTGGGTGACGCCCTGGCACACGTACTCGAAGTGCGGGGTGCCGCCGCGGATGACGACTCCGAGGGCGACGATCGCGTCGTACCCGCGGCCCGCGAGGACCTTCGCGACGACCGGGAGCTCGAAGCTGCCGGGGACCCGGAGCAGGGTCGGCTCGTCGATACCCAGCTCGTGCAGGGCGCGCAGGGCGCCGTCCACGAGGCCGTCCATCACCTTTTCGTGCCACTGTGCCGCGATGACCGCGACCCGCAGGTCGCCGCAGTTGCGTACGGACAGTTCAGGTGCACCCTTGCCGCTCACGTCTCTCCTCAGCGTTCTTCTGTTGCTGTTACTGGTTGCCGCAGGCCGACACGGCGGTCGTGTCGAGCCAGGGCAGGTCGTGCCCCATCCGGTCCCGCTTGGTGCGCAGGTAGTGGAGGTTGTGCTCGCCCGCCTGTACGGGCATCGGCTCCCGGCGGGTGACGTCGAGCCCGTGCCGGACCAGTGCCTCGGTCTTCTCCGGGTTGTTCGTCATCAGGCGCAGGCTGCGGACGCCCAGGTCCTGGAGGATCTGCGCGCCGGCACCGTAGTCCCGGGCGTCGGCGGGCAGGCCCAGTTCGAGGTTGGCGTCCAGGGTGTCCCGGCCGCGCTCCTGGAGTTCGTAGGCGCGCAGCTTGGACAGCAGTCCGATGCCGCGCCCCTCGTGCCCGCGCAGGTAGACGACGACTCCGCGGCCCTCGGCCTGGATGTTGCGCAGGGACGCCTCCAGCTGGGGCCCGCAGTCGCAGCGCAGGGAGTGGAAGACGTCGCCGGTGAGGCACTCGGAGTGGATGCGGACGAGGACGTCCTCGCCCTCGCCGATCTCGCCGTGGACGAGGGCGACGTGCTCGACGCCGTCCACGGTGGAGCGGTAGCCGTAGGCCGTGAACTCGCCGAAGGCGGTGGGCAGCAGGACCTCGGCCTCGCGGCGCACGGTCGGCTCGGCGGTACGGCGGTAGGCGATCAGGTCCTCGATCGAGATGATCGTCAGGCCGTGCTTGCGGGCGAAGGGGATCAGCTCGGGCAGCCGCAGCATGTGGCCGTCCTCGCCGGCGATCTCGACGATCGCGCCCGCGGGGCGCAGTCCGGCGAGGCGGGCGAGGTCGACGGCGGCCTCGGTGTGGCCGTTGCGGACCAGGACGCCGCCGGGCTTGGCACGCAGCGGGAAGATGTGGCCGGGGCGCACGAAATCGCCCGCCTGCGAGCGGCCGTCCGCGAGCAGTTGCAGGGTGGTGGCGCGGTCGGCCGCGGAGATGCCGGTGGTCACGCCGTGCGCGCCGCTCGCGTCGACGGAGACCGTGAAGGCCGTCTTCATCGACTCGGTGTTGTGGTCGACCATCTGCGGGAGCTGGAGGCGGTCCAGTTCGTCGCCCTCCATGGGCGCGCAGATCAGGCCGCGGCACTCGCTCATCATGAAGGCGATGATCTCGGGCGTCGCCTTCTCGGCCGCGATGACGAGGTCGCCCTCGTTCTCGCGGTCCTCGTCGTCGACGACCACGACCGGGCGGCCGGCCGCGATGTCGGCGATGGCCCGCTCGACGGGGTCGAGCGCGAAGTCCTCGATGTTGTCGGTGCTGTACCAGACGGGCGCCGTGGTCATGCCGGGGCTCCTTCCAGGGAGGGCCGCGAGCTCCGGCGGGAGCGCAGCCACCAGTCGCGCATGCCCCACAGGACGAGCGCGCCGTAGACGACGTAGACGAAACCGGAGAAGGCGAAGCCGTTGGCGAAGTTGAGCGGGACGCCCACCAGGTCGACCAGCAGCCAGGCGAACCAGAACTCGACCATGCCCCGCGCCTGGGCGTACATGGCGATGATGGTGCCGACGAAGATGTACGCGTCCGGCCAGGGATCCCACGACAGCGTCGGATAGGCGGTGAACAGGCCCCCGACGGCCAGGGTTCCGACGGCGGCGCCGCCCAGCAGGCAGGCGCGTTCGCGCCAGGTGGCGAAGCGTACGGCGATGGAGCCGTCCTGCGCCTGTCCCCGGCCGCGGTTCCACTGCCACCAGCCCCAGAGGGCGACGACCATGACCACGAGCTGCTTTCCGGCGCTGCCGGAGAGGTGGGCGGTGGCGAAGGCGGCGAGCAGGATGACGCCGGACAGGAACTGGGCGGGCCAGGTCCATATCGAGCGGCGCCAGCCGAGCGCGAGGGCGATCAGACCGATCGTGTTGCCGATCATGTCGGACCACTTGATGTGCTGGCCGAAGAGGGTGAAGGCCTCGGAGTTGAGCCAGTTCACGAGGCCGCCCCCGGGGTGCCGGGCAGCCCGGCCGGCTGCTCCGCCCGCGCGCCGAGCAGCCGCTCGACGTACTTGGCGATGACGTCGACCTCGAGGTTGACCGGGTCGCCGGCCTGCTTGAGGCCGAGCGTGGTCAGCGCGAGGGTGGTGGGGATGAGGCTGACGGTGAAGAAGTCGGGGCCCGCTTCGACCACGGTGAGGCTGATGCCGTCGACCGTGATGGAGCCCTTCTCGACCACGTAGCGGGAGAGGTCCGCGGGGAGGGAGATCCTGACGATCTCCCAGTGCTCGGACGGCTTGCGCTCCAGGACCGCGCCGGTTCCGTCGACGTGTCCCTGCACGATGTGCCCGCCGAGACGCGCACCCACCGAGGTGGGGCGTTCGAGGTTGACGCGGGAGCCGACGGACAGGGCGCCGAGGCTGGAGCGGTCGAGGGTCTCGGCCATGACGTCGGCGGTGAACTCGTCGCCCTCGTGGTCCACGACCGTCAGACAGACGCCGTTGACCGCGATGGAGTCGCCGTGTCGGGCGTCCTGGGTGACTACGGGTCCGCGGAGCCTGAAGCGGGAGGCGTCGCCGAGATTCTCGACGGCGGTGATCTCGCCCAGCTCTTCGACGATTCCGGTGAACACTTCCCGGGTCCTCCCTGCCTCATGGGGCACGGACTCCGGGGCCTGTCGATGAGGACAGAATCAACGGACGACGCATCAGGGGCGACGCCGGACGGAAGCCTGTTCCGCGAGGAACGGACCTTCTACGACGGCGTGCATGATGCCCGCCCGCCGCGCACTGCCTCCCATCCGGACTTTCACCGTCGGTCCAGGAATTTCACCTGGTCAACCGGCCACTGGATGCGGCCGGGTCGCGGACTGTAACCGCCGGTTCGGAATTACACCGACCCCGGAGTGCGCTGCTTCTGGTACAGGGCCAGTGTGCCACGCCTGATCGGCACCCATGCGGGTGACGGCCTGTGGGCTGGCTCACAGACGGCCGCCATGGACTTCTGCGCGGGACTGGGCGGGGCCAACTCCCCTGCCTGCGAAGCCGCTTCCCATTGGTCCATACCTATTGACGCTTTGGTCTAGTCCTCTTTAGGGTCGGCGATCACGACCTCGCGATGCCCGTCCCCCGAGCGGCCCGGCGGCGGTGACGGAGGCCCTTGCCCCGCCGCCGGGTCTCACCACGCCCCTCCCGGACATCGCCCCGAGGGGGCGAGTTCCCCCGGCGTGCCGGCACCCTCCCGGCTCAGCCGGTGCGGGAGCGCGGGGACGGGGTGAAGAGGTCGTCCTGGGCGCCGTCGCGGGCCGTCAGCAGCGCGCCGCGCAGCACGGCGCCGCCCCCGAGCGCGCTCGCCCTGACCTCGGTCGGCAGCGGCGACATCCGCACGAGCCGCCGCGCGACCCGTGCGGCGAGCGCGTCCCCGCCCGCCTGCCCGGTCTCGCCGCCGAGGACCACGCAGCCGGGGTCCAGCACGGCGATCACGGACGCGGCACCGATGGCGATCCGGTCGGCGAGGCCGTCGAGGAACCCGGCGCACGCCGCGTCGTCGGGGGCTGCCGCCGCCCGCCGCACCAGCGCCGCCGCGTACGGCTCGTGCGGCGCCGCGTCCGCCGTGAGCCCGTGCCCGGCCGCGAGGGCCGCGATGGCCGCGGACCCCGCCAGCGAGTGGAAGCCGCCCTCGCAGTCCGTCGCGGAGGGGAGGGTCGTGGTGCCCGGGACCGGAAGGAAACCGATCTCGCCGGTGCCGCCGGAGGCGCCGCGGCGCAAGGCGCCGTCCAGCACGACGGCCGCTCCCGTGCCGTGGCCGAGCCAGAGCAGGACGAAGGTCTCGCGGTCGCGGGCCGCGCCGTCGCGCTGCTCGGCCAGGGCGGCGAGGTTGGTCTCGTTCTCCACCAGGACCCGGGCCGGCAGGCGTTCCTGCAGGGCGGCGACCAGCCGCCGGTGCCACGCGGGCAGCCCGGAGGAGTCGCGCAGTTCACCGGTGGCCGGGTCGATCAGACCGGGCGCGCCGATGCCGACGGTGTGCAGCCGCTCCGCGCCCGCCTCCTTGGCCGTCCGCTCGACGAGGGCGGCGGCCTGCTCGACGGCGGCCCCCGTCCCCGCGTCCCCGGCGATCGGCACCGACGCTCGCCCGAGTTCGGCACCGAGCAGGTCGGCCACCACGACCGTGACGCCTTCGGTGCGCACGTCGAGCGCCGCCAGGTGGGCCCGGTCGGCGACGATCCCGTACACCCGCGCGTTCGGGCCGCGCCGCTGCTCCCCCGACTCCCCCACGACCGCGATCAGTCCGGCGGCGCCGAGGCGCTCGACGAGGTCCGCGACGGTGGGCCGGGACAGCCCCGTGAGCTGCTTCAACCGGCCGGCCGTCAGGGGGCCCTCCTGCTGGAGGAGGCGGAGGGCGAGCCGGTCGTTGATGGCCCGGGCGGTGCTCGGAGATGCGGGCATGCCGGGATCCTTCCAGATCGGGAGGGCACACGGCGCCGGGCCACCGGTCCCTGGATCGACTATTTATCAGGCAGGCTTCCTGATAGTTTACGGCGACAGTGCGGGAGGGCGTCCGGGAGGGGCTGCGGCAGCATGGGTGAAGTGGTCTACGACAAGCGCGAGTTGAAGCGGGCGCGATACGCCGTGGCCGCCGTGTTCGCGGTGCACGGCGCCGTCACCGGTTCCTTCGCGACCCGGGTGCCGTGGATCCAGGACCATGCGTCGCTGGGTGCCGGACACCTCGGCATCGCGCTCGCGTTCCCGGCGATCGGCGCGTCCCTCGCGATGCCGCTCGCGGGCCGGATCACCCACACCTTCGGCGCCCGTACGGCGCTGCGCGGCCTGATCGCTTTGTGGACGCTCTCGCTGATCCTGCCCGCCCTCGCCCCGAACCTGCTCACGCTGTGCCTGGCCCTCTTCACCTACGGCGCCACGGCCGGCATGGCGGACGTCGCCATGAACGCGCTCGGCGTCGAGGTCGAGAACCGGCTGGACCAGTCGATCATGTCCGGGCTGCACGGCATGTGGAGCGCCGGAGCCCTGATCGGTTCGGCCGCCGGCACCCTCGCCGCCCACCTCGGCTCGGACGCGCGCCTGCATCACGCGCTGGCGTCGGCGGTGCTGACCGTGCTCGGACTTATCGCCTGCCGGTGGGTGCTCGACCTGAAGCCGACGGAGGACGAGGAGCCGCCGCCGCGCTTCGCGCTGCCGCCGAAGTCGGCGCTGCTCATCGGCGCGGTCGGGTTCTGCGCGGTGTTCGCCGAGGGCGCGAGCCTGGACTGGTCGGCGGTCTATCTGCGGGACCAGCTGGACACCTCGGCGGGACTCGCGGCGGCGTCCACCACCGGGTTCACCCTGACCATGGCGGTCGCCCGGCTCGCGGGCGACCGCGTCGTGGACCGCTTCGGCGCCGTGCGCACCGTGCGGGTCGGTGGCGTCCTCGCCACCCTCGGCGGCCTGCTGGTGGTGTTCGCCGGCCACCCGGCCGCGGCGATGGCCGGGTTCGCCCTGATGGGCCTGGGCATCGCGGTCGTCGTGCCGCTGGCGTTCGCGGCGGCGGGGCGCAGCGGACCCAACCCCAGCCTGGCCATCGCGGGCGTCGCCACCATCACGTACACCTCGGGGCTGGTGGCGCCGAGCGCGATCGGCACCCTGGCCCAGGCGACCAGCCTGATGGTGTCGTTCGGGCTGGTCACGGTGCTCGCCTGCGGGCTGGCCGTGTTCGCGGGCGTGCTGCGCGCCGGCGACCGCGACCGCCCTGCTCCGGTCAGTCCCCCGAGCGCAGCAGTTCCCGGCCCACGGCCCTGAACCGCTCGCTCCACGGCGCCGGGCGCAGTGTTCCGGCGTCGAGCCGGACGAGGACCCGGCTGCCGTGCGCGTAGGTCGTCGCGCCGTCCGCCGAGCAGAACCGGAAGCCGTAGGTCAGTCCGGTGGTGCCGAGCCGTTCGAGCCAGAGGTGGACGGCGTAGGCGCCGGGCCGGTTCACCGGGGCGTCGTACGTGATCCGCAGTTCCTTGACGGCGTTGCAGAAGTCGCCCGCCGCCTCCCAGTCGCCCTCGAACCCGAAGCCGCGCTCGTGCCACAGGGCGGTCCAGGCGCGCTCGACCATCACCGGGTAGCGGGCGTTGTGGAGCAGTCCGAGCGCGTCGAGGTCGTCGAAGTGGACGGTGACGGGGACGAGCCGGCCGTCGGTGGGGACGGAAACGGCGGGTGGTGCTGCGACGGTCACGGGCGGGGCTCCTGAGGGTGCCGGACGGGACGGTGGGGTCACCCCATACTAAGCAACCGCTCAGGAGCCCCCGGCGAGGAGGTGCAGGTCAGCCCGTTATCGAGTCCAGTTGCTCGGCGGCGGGACGCAGGGCCCAGAGGTCTCCGCCGGGCGGCGTCTCCAGCTTCGGCACGGCCGCCCGGGCGGCCCGGTCCCCCGCGTCCGCGGCGGCGTGCACGACGTCGCTCGCGGCGAAGCGGTGGAACTCCTGCTCCGGATACGGCCACGGCTCGGCACCGGTCGCGGCGGGCAGCAGGAAGTCGACCGCCTCGAACAGGCTCTGCCCGTCCGGCCCTTGGTGGGCCCAGAGGTCCACGCCGACGTGCCGCCCGACGGCGGCGAGCCGGGTGTGGGCGACCAGGTCGAAGGTGGAGTAGTGCCAGCTGCGCGTGCGGGCCAGCTCCTGCGGCTGGCTGCCGTCGGCGGCGATCTGCGGGTCGATGCGTACGGACCGCGCGTCCAGGACGGTGCGCCGCGCGAGGTCCGTGTCACCGGTCGCGGCCGCCAGACCGGCGAGCAGCAGGTCGTAGAAGGTGCCGTGGTTGTTCTTCGCGGCACGCTCCTCCGTGCCGAAGGCGCTGTCGGCCAGCCAGTCGCGGAAGCCGGTGTTCCAGGCGCGCATCGCGGCGCGGTCGCCCTTCGACCAGCCGGGGGCGCCGGCGTCCAGGATCGCGATCGCGTCGAGGACAGCGGTGTACGACTGCGAGAAGTCGATGATGCCGATGGCCCGGCCGTCGTACTTGCAGGGGATGAACTGGCCGTGGTCCAGGTCGGGATTCATCCGGGTGTCCGGGTCCAGGAACCACGTCCGCAGCACCGAGGCGGCCTTCTCGGCGTACCGCGGCCGACCGGTGTAGTACCAGGCCAGCGACAGGTCGTACGCCGAGTCGAAGACCTTCTCCACGTCCTGGCGGTCGGTGCCGGTGTCGACCTCGGGATTGCGCAGGCCGTCGCGCTGGACATACGGACAGCCCCAAGGGTTCTCCGCCGTCCTGGGCTGGGAGGGCCACCAGTACGGGGCCTGGCTCAGGTAGTCGTGCGGGTCGCCGCCGGGTGCGGGACGCGGCTTGTCGACGACGGTCCAGGGGCCCTGGTCCAGCCAGGCGTCGGCGCGGGCCGTCAGGTCGTGGAGCGCCCGCCGGAGCCGGGGGTCCCCGCGGTCGAGACGGACCTTGGCCTGCTGGAGCCGGGTGCCGTCGAGGACGACGGTCCTCGGAACCCGGGGCGCGGCGTGCGCGGTGGCGGCGGGGACGGCACCGGCCGCGAGGGCGACCACGGCCGCCAGGACCACGGCCGCCAGGACCACGGCCAGGCGCGAGCGTGCACTCATCTCGAACACTCCGATCAAGAATATGAACGCAGTTCATGAGTGGGACCGTGTGAGCGTAGGGCCGTCGAACAGCCGTGACAATGGTCCGGACCGATTCACGGACGAAGAAAGCGAAGCCTCACATGGATCTCGGCGTGCGCTGGAAGCTGCACGGTGACGGGCGCACACCCGCACCCGGAGCGGTGGTCCGCCCCGACGAACGGCTGTCGTGGCCCCGCACGGTCGGGCTCGGCGCCCAGCACGTGGTGGCGATGTTCGGAGCGTCCTTCGTGGCACCCGTGCTGATGGGTCTCGACCCGAACCTGGCGATCATGATGTCGGGTGTCGCGACGGTCCTCTTCCTGCTCGCGACCCGCGGCCGGGTGCCCAGCTATCTCGGCTGCTCCCTGTCCTTCGTGGGCGTCGCCGCGGTCATCCGCGCGCAGGGCGGCACCAGCGCCACGGTGACGGGCGCGGTGTTCGTGGTCGGCGTCGCCCTGTTCCTGGTCGGACTGGCGGTGCAGCGGTTCGGGGCACGGATCATCCACGCGGCCATGCCGCCGATCGTCACCGGTGCGGTCGTCATGCTGATCGGCTTCAACCTGGCGCCCGTGACCGCGACCACCTACTGGCCGCAGGACCAGTGGACGGCGCTGCTGGTCATGCTGATCACGGGTCTGGCCGTGGTCTGCCTGCGCGGATTCTGGTCCCGGGTGGCGATCTTCCTCGGCCTGGTCTTCGGCTACGCGATCTCGTGGGTCTTCGACCGGGCCTTCGGCCGGATCCACTCGGTGGACGCGAGCGGCAAGGTCACCGACCACTGGCGTCTGGACCTCTCCGGCGTCGGCACGGCCGACTGGATCGGCGTGCCGTCCTTCCACGGCCCGAGCTTCCAGTGGTCGGCGATCCTGGTGGCCCTGCCGGTGGTGATCGCGCTGGTCGCCGAGAACGCGGGCCACGTGAAGGCGGTCGGCGAGATGACCGGCGACCCGCTGGACGACAGGCTGGGCACCGCGATCTCCGCCGACGGCGTCGCCTCGATGCTCTCCACAGCGGTCGGCGGCCCGCCCAACACCACCTACTCCGAGAACATCGGCGTGATGGCCGCGACCCGCGTCTACTCGACGGCCGCCTACTGGGCCGCCGCCGGGTTCGCCCTCCTCTTCGGCCTGTGCCCGAAGTTCGGCGCGATCGTCGCCGCGATCCCGGGCGGCGTGCTCGGCGGCATCACGGTCATCCTGTACGGCATGATCGGCCTGCTCGGCGCCCAGATCTGGCTCAACGCGGGCGTGGACCTGCGCAACCCGCTGAACCTGGTGCCGGCCGCCGCGGGCATCATCATCGGCGTCGGCAACGTCACCATGACGTTCACCGACACCTTCTCCCTGAGCGGCATCGCGCTCGGCACGGTCGTCGTGATCACCGGCTACCACGCCCTGCGCGCCATGGCACCCGCCCACGTCAGGACGCAGGAGCCGCTGCTCGACTCCGGCACCTCCTCGTACGACGACGAGGACGCGGCCCCGTCCCGCAAAGACGCCTGAGAACCGTCAGCGCGCCGACTCGTAGGCCTACGCGGCCGAGAAGGTCCCCGGCGTGCCCCGGCAGCCGTCGGACTCGCCCGGCGGCTCGCCCCGCGGACAGGCGTCGATCCGCGCCTCTCCGGTGCACAGGGTCGGCGCCTGTCCGGTCCGCCGGTCCGCAGGGTCGCACCACTCGCCGCCGGCCGGGGCGCCGTTGCCGTTCCTGCTGGTGTCGGTCACGGCCGCCGGCCCGGCGCACCCGGGCCCGGCGGCCCGCCGAGCGCGGCCGGCACCCCGGCGGGCGTACGCGGTCTCCGCGCTCGTGCGGTGGAAGGTGGACCCACGTCGGTGAAGACGCCGTCGGAGGGCCTGACACCTGCTCCCCACTCCCCCGGGTGGGCACCGTTCCCCCGTTCTGGGGAAGCGTCCGGCCCGGCGGCAGTGCGGCCGGCCCGGGACTGGCACCCTGCCCCCATGGCGCAGTTGGAACAGTTCACCGGGCCCGTCGACGCGGTCGTCCTCCGCATGCGCGCCCTCGACGCGGACCTGCCCGAGCGTGACGGGGTGGCCGTCTTCAACCGCGTCTACCTCGCCGTGACCGAAGAGGTCGCCCGGCGCCTGGCCGTCGGACACTTCCCCGACGCCGAGGCCGCGACCACTCTGGACGTCCGGTTCGCGCAGCGCTACCTCGCGGTGGCCGAGGAGGCGCACCGGCCCGCCTGCTGGCGGCCGCTGTTCCAGTTCCGGCGCCATCCAGGCGTACGCCCGCTGCAGTTCGCCCTCGCGGGGATCAACGCACACATCGGGCACGATCTGGCGCTCGCCGTGGTGGACACCTGTCGTACGCTCGACTGCGAACCGGCCGATCTGGAGGACGAGTTCGAGCGGGTGGGCGATCTCCTCGTCGCGCTGGAGGAGCGCATCCGCGAAGAGCTGATGCCGGGCCCCGACCTGCTCCAGATCGCCGATCCGCTCACCCATCTGCTCGGCTCCTGGAGCCTGGAGCGGGCCCGCGACGCCACGTGGTCGGCGGCCCGGGCGCTGTGGGCCCTGCGCGGACTCCCGGAACTGGCCGAGGAGTTCGGGCGGCGGCTCGACGCGGCGGTGGGCCTGACCGGCCGCATGCTGCTCACGCCGCTGCCGTACTGATCCGGCCACTCCCTCCGGGCCCGGCGCAACTCCCCCACCACCGCTGTACGTTGACCGGTCTGCACATCCGGATGCGAAGGAGCGGACAGGCATGGCGATCGGTCTCGGGCTCGGGCTCCCCCAGATGAAGCACTACGACCTCGGGCGGGACGTGCCGGACGTGGCCCGCGCCGCGGAGGAGATCGGCTACGAGAGCCTGTGGGTGTTCGAGCGCGCCCTGTTCCCCGAACCCGCCACCCAGGGCCTGTACGGCGTCGAGGGACTGCCCTGGCCCGATCGCTACCGTGGCGTGGCCGAGCCCCTGGTGACGCTGACCCTCGCGGCGGCCGCCACCCGGCGCGTCCGCCTCGGCACGAGCGTCCTGGTGGCTCCGCTGCACGTGCCCTTCCAGCTCGCCCGGTCCCTCGCCACCCTGGACGCGGCGAGCGGGGGCCGGGTGGTCGCCGGCTTCGGGACCGGCTGGTCGCACGACGAGTACGCGGCGGCCTCCGTACGGCCGTTCGAGGAGCGCGGCCAGGTGCTGGACGAGGTGATCGAGGTGTGCCGGGCGGTCTGGGGCCCCGACCCGGTGGTCCACGACGGCAAGCTCACCCGCATCGCGTCGGCGGTGGTCGGGCCCAAACCGGCACGGCCCATCCCGATCCTGCTGGCCGCCGGCACCGGCAGGGCGCGGCGGCGGCTCGTCGATCACGCCGACGGCTGGATGCCGGTGGGCGCGGGCGCCGGGCAGGTCGCCGCGCAGTGGCGCGAGTTGCGGGAGCTGGCGGCCGAGCGCGGGCGCACGCAGCCGATCCGGACGGTGCTGCGGGCCAACGCGCAGTACTCGGCCGGGGCGCACCCGGGCGCCGGGCGCCGGCCGTTCCAGGGCGGTGTCGAGCAGATCGTCGCGGATCTGGCCGCGCACGCCGCGATCGGGCTCGACGAGATCTTCATCGACCTCCAGTCCTCGACGCGGGACGCGCGGGAGCTGACGGACGTGGCCGCGGAGGTCTTCACGGCCGCACGGGCGGCCGGGATCTGAGTGCGGGCGGCGGGGAGCCGGCCGGCTCCCCGCTGCCCGGCGCGCTCAGTCCTCGGGGAGCTCCACCGGCGCGATCTCGTCGTAGACGTCGCCGGGTCCCGGGTTCGTCGGGTCGGTGGCGCCGCCGAGCTGGCGCATGACGCCCCAGACCGCGTTCAGCGCGGTCTGCACGGCGCCCTCCGCCCAGCCCGCCGTCCAGGAGATGTCGTCGCCCGCGAGGAAGATGCCGCGCTTGTCCTCGTCGAGGCGGTCCTGCATGAAGTGGGTGAACAGGCGCCGCTGGTAGCGGTAGTGGCCCGGCAGGTTGGCCTTGAACGCGCCCATGAAGTAGGGCTCGTTCTCCCAGGACACGGTCACCGGGTTGCCGATGATGTGCTTCCTGATGTCGACCTTCGGGTAGATCTCGCCGAGCGACTTCAGCATGACCTCCATCCGCTCGTTCGCGGACAGCGGCAGCCACTTCAGGCTGTCGTCGCACCAGGTGTACGACAGGCAGATGACGGCCGGCTTGTCCGGACCGTCGTCGAGGAGGTAAGTCCCGCGCGTCATCCGGTCGGTGAGCGTCATCGACATGACGTCACGGCCCGTCTCCTCGTCCTTGTCCAGCCAGAACGGCCGGTCCACCGGGACGAAGAGCTTGCTGGACTCCATGTAGTGCGTGCGCTCGATCGCCGTCCAGTGGTCGATCGGGAAGAGCGAGTCGTCGCAGGCGATCTTGGAGAGGAGCATCCAGGACTGGGCGGTGAAGATGGCTGCCCGGTAGGTGCGGATGTCGCCGCCCGCGTCCGTCACGGTGATCCGGTTGCCCGCCGTACGACCGAGGCGGGTCACGGCGGGGCGCGGGGTCCCGTCGTGCAGGGTCGCGAGGGACGTGCCGTACGCCCAGTGCACGATCTTCTCCGGCTCGCGCTCCCACAGGCGCAGCGGCAGCTGCTGGGAACCGCCGACGATGCCGCGGTGGTGGTCGTCGGCCTCGGTGTAGACGACGCGCAGGATCTCCAGGATGGAGTTCGGGAAGTCGGTGTCCCAGCCGCCGGTGCCGAAGCCGACCTGGCCGAAGATCTCACGGTGCCGGAAGGACTTGAAGGCGTCCGAGTCGCAGAGGAAGCCGTAGAAGGTCTGGTTGTCGAGCTTCTCGACGAGCTTGGACCAGATCTCGCGGATGCGCGGGACGTCGCGCTCGCGCATGGCCTGGTTCATGTCGGAGAAGTCGGCGCCGTCCTCGAGGCAGGCGTTCCAGGCGGCCGCCACCTGCCGGTAGACCTCGGGGAGGTCCTCGACCGTCTCGGCGTAGTGCGACTCGCCCTTGAGGTCGACGACGGTCGACGGCGTGGTCTCCGCCAGCGGGTTCGGGAACGGCCGGGTCTCCAGGCCCACCAGGTCGATGTAGTGCTGGAGGGCGGTGGAGGACGGCGGGAAGCGCATCGCGCCCATCTCGGCCGTCAGGGACGGGTCGCAGCCCTCGAAGCCGACGGTGCGCAGCCGGCCGCCGATCTGGTCGGCCTCGTAGACGACGGGCTTGAGGCCCATCTTCATCAGCTCGTAGGCGGCCACGATGCCGGACAGGCCGCCGCCGATGACCGCGACCTCGGTGCCGTGCTCGGTCGCGGGTATCTGGCCGAGGCCCGCGGGGTGGGCGAGGAAGTCGTCGTACGCGTAGGGGAAGTCCGGGCCGAACATGGTGATCGGCGGCTGCTGCGCGTCGGCGTGCGGGACGGCGGTGGGCACCGTGGACGTCATGGGGTACGGACTCCTTGCGGGAAAGCTGTGTGCGGGGAGGGGGCGGCCGGGCTCAGACCAGCGACCCGTAGAGGCCGGGGCGGCGGTCCTGGAGGTACGGGTTCGTCTCGCGCGAGGCCCTCAGGAGGACGGGGTCGGCGTCGGCGAGGACGAGTTCCTCGCCGCGGCCCGCCCGGGTACGGGCGACTCCGTCGGGCCCGGCGAGCGTGGAGAGCCCGACGAACTCGAACTCCCCTTCGCGGCCGGTGCGGTTGACGTAGGCGATGTACATCTGGTTCTCGAAGGCCCGCACCGGGACGACGGACTCGGCGACGAACTGGAAGGGGTGCATCTGCGCGGTCGGCACCAGGAGGAGGTCGGTGCCGGCGAGGGCGTGCGCCCGCACGTTCTCCGGGAACTCCACGTCGTAGCAGATCATCAGGCCGATGCGCAGGCCGCCCAGCTCGGCCTGGACGACCGGCTGGTCGCCCGGGGTGAAGTGGTCGCGTTCGAAGCAGCCGAAGAGGTGGGTCTTGCGGTAGTTCGCCACCGGGCCGTCGGCGGAGATCAGCTGCACGGAGTTGTAGACGTGCTCGCCGTCGCGCTCGGGGTAGCCGTAGGCGACGGCGAGGCCGTGCCGGGCGGCGATCCCGGCGACCGCGTCCGCCGAGGGGCCGGCGGCGGGCTCGGCGAGGCGGGCGATGTCGTCACCGATCGCGTACCCGGTCAGGAACATCTCCGGTGCGACGACCAGCCCGGCGCCCGCGGCGGCGGCACGGCCGGCGGCGTCGTCGAGAACCTTGATGTTCTCGTCGACGGAGCCGGGGCGGCCGGAGCTCTGGAGCAGGGCTGTGCGCATGCGTGTTCCTCACCGGGACGGCAGGGGTCGGGGGGTCTCCTAGACCGTACGGTCGGCGCCTGAGCCGGACAAGGAGCAGCCGTTGCGCGCCGGTGAACGATTCGTTGCGTGCGGGGCGGGGCCGCCGGTGATTCGTTGCGCACCCGGAGGCGGGGCTCGCCCACCCGTGGAGGCGCAGGTCACAGGCCTGTCCCCGGCGGAGGGCGGAGGGCGGGTGAGGTCCCCGGGGCGATGCGGGGGTGGGCCGTGGGCCGGGACGGGTGACCGTCGGCCCGACCTGCGGAAAGGGGCCGCGCCGACCGTGACGGGTGCCGCGGTGGGCGCGCCCCGCGACTCACTTTCCCGCCGCTCACGGCACGGCGCACGAAATCGCCGCACCCCCGGCGCGGGTGACCGCGGCGGACGTGAGGTCCGCCGCCGGCGGGCGCCGAGGGCGACGTGCGAGACGAGCCGTCGGGCGCGGGGGCGACGCGAGACGAGCCGGAGACCGCCGAACGCGGCGAGCCGTTGGGCCGCCGGGCGGGGAGGTGGGCCGGTCCTACGTCGGCGACCCGGAGGAGAACCGGCGCAGCAGCGGCGAGAGGACGAGCACGGACTTGGTGCGCTCCACGAACGACTCCCCGGCGATGCGCTCCAGGACCCGCTCGAAATGCCGCATGTCCGAGGCGAAGACCTGGACGACCGCGTCCGCCTCCCCGGTGACGGTGGAGGCGGCCACGACCTCCTGGTAGCGCTCCAGGCCTCGCTGGATGGTCTCCGGCGAGGTGTTGCGCCGGCAGTAGATCTCGACGAACCCCTCGGTCTCCCAGCCGAGTGCCGCCGGGTCCACCCGGACGGTGAACCCGGTGATGGCCCCGGTGGCCCGCAGCCGGTCCACGCGCCGCTTCACGGCGGGCGCGGACAGGCCGACGAGTTGCCCGATGTCGGCGTAGGAGCGGCGGGCGTCCTCGGCGAGGGCGTGCACGATGCGTTCGTCGAGATCGTTCAGCAAGGCGGGTGGTTCACTTCTCTGCGATGGCTGCGGTGTCCGCGGCGGCCGGGGTGCCGGCGGCCAGCTTGGAGCGGCGATAGCCGTAACTGAAGTAGAACACGAGCCCGACGGCCATCCAGACCCCGAAGACCACCCAGGTGACGGCGGAGAGGCTGCCCATCATCCAGACGCAGAAGGCGAAGCCGAGCACCGGCAGCAGCGGCGACAGCGGCACCCGGAACGTGCGGTTCATCTCCGGGCGCGTCCGGCGCAGGACCACGACCGCGATGTTGACCAGCGCGAAGGCGAAGAGCGTGCCGATGCTGGTGGCGTCGGCGAGCTGGCCGAGCGGGATCGCGGCGGCGAGGACACCGCAGAACAGCGAGACGATCACCGTGTTGGCGCGGGGCGCGCCGGTCCTCGGGTGGACGCGGGAGAACACCTTCGGCACGAGTCCGTCGCGGGACATGGCGAACAGGATGCGGGTCTGGCCGTAGAGGACGGTGAGCACGACGCTGGCGATGGCGATGACCGCGCCGGCCGCGAGCAGCGTCCCCCAGACGGTCTGCCCGGTGACGTCCTTCATGATCCCGGAGAGCGCGGCCTCCGAGTCGCCGAACCCCTGCCAGGGCATGGCGCCGACGGCGACGGCGGCCACGACGACGTAGAGCGCCGTGACGATGACGAGGGAGAGCATGATCGCGCGCGGCAGGTCGCGCTGCGCGTTCTTCGCCTCCTCGCCGGCCGTGGAGGCGGCGTCGAAGCCGATGTACGAGAAGAACAGGGTGGCACCGGCGGCGCTGACGCCCGCCATGCCGAGCGGCATGAAGTGCTCGTAGTTGCCGGACCGGAAGCCCTGGACACCGATGGCACAGAACATCAGCAGCGCGGCGATCTTCACGACCACCATGATCGTGTTGGCGCGCGCCGACTCCTTGGCACCGCCGAGCAGGAAGGCCATCGCCAGCAGCACGACGATGAGCGCCGGCAGGTTGAAGATGCCGCCGTCGCCGGGCGGCGCGGAGAGGGCGTCCGGGATGGTGACGCCGATCGTGCCGTCCAGCAGTTCGTTGAGGTACTCGCCCCAGCCGACCGCGACGGCGGCGACCGAGACGCCGTACTCCAGGACGAGACACCAGCCGCAGATCCAGGCGATCAGCTCGCCCATCGTTGCGTACGCATACGAGTAGGAGGACCCGGAGACCGGGATGGTGCCCGCCAGCTCGGCGTAGGAGAGGGCCGAGAAGAGGGCCGTGAGGCCGGCGATCACGAAGGACAGCGTGACCGCGGGACCGGCCTTCGGGACCGCCTCGCCGAGGACGACGAAGATGCCGGTGCCGAGGGTGGCACCGATGCTGATCATGGTCAGCTGCCAGAGGCCGAGGGAGCGGCGCAGAGAGCCGCCCTCACCCTGGCCGCCCTCGGCGACCAGGCGTTCCACGGGCTTGCGCCGCATGAGGCGCGCGCCGACGCCGGGGGACGGTGGGGCGGAGGAGGGGCGGGACTGCGGGGGTGCGCCTTGGTCGAGCACGCGCTGGCTCCTTCATCGCTGCCGGTCGGGAAGGGCGAGGACCGGCGGCACCCCTGACAGCAGGGACCCACCGAGCGGGGTCCCCGCCGCACCATGTACAGCGCTTGACCCTATGAGCCAGGGGTTCACGGGCGTAATGCAGCAACCTTGCGCACCTTCGCAAGATCGTTGCGTTCATCGAATCCCGGCGCACGTTCGTTGCGCCGGGGCTTTCGACCGTTGCGCAGGGCTCCCGCGGGCCGGCGCGGAGGCGGTCGCGGGGCGTGTGGCCCGACGTGTCCGGGGCGGTACGCCGACGGCCCCCGTGGTCGTTCCACGGGGGCCGTCCGGCGTGACAGGGTGTCAGTTCCAGCTGGCGTGCAGGGGCTTGCCCTCCGCGTAGCCGGCGGCGCTCTGGATGCCGACGATGGCCTTCTCGGCGAACTCCTCCAGGGAGTTGGCGCCCGCGTAGGTGCAGGACGAGCGGACGCCCGCGATGATCGAGTCGATCAGGTCCTCCACGCCCGGCCGGGACGGGTCGAGGAACATCCGGGAGGTGGAGATGCCCTCCTCGAACAGCGCCTTGCGGGCGCGGTCGTACGCCGACTCCTCGCTGGTCCGGTTCTTGACGGCACGGGCCGACGCCATGCCGAACGACTCCTTGTACAGGCGCCCGTTGGCGTCCTGCTGCAGGTCGCCCGGGGACTCGAAGGTGCCCGCGAACCAGGAACCGATCATGACGTTGGACGCACCGGCGGCCAGCGCCATGGCGACGTCGCGGGGGTGCCGGACACCGCCGTCGGCCCACACGTGCTTGCCGTACTTCTTCGCCTCGGCGGCGCACTCCATGACCGCGGAGAACTGCGGACGGCCGACGCCGGTCATCATGCGGGTGGTGCACATGGCGCCCGGGCCCACACCGACCTTGATGATGTCCGCGCCCGCCTCGACGAGGTCCTTGACGCCCTCGGCGGCGACGATGTTGCCCGCGGCGATCGGGACCTTCGGGTCCAGGGCGCGCACGGTCCTGATGGCCGCGATCATCGACTCCTGGTGGCCGTGCGCGGTGTCGATGACGAGGGTGTCCACGCCCGCGTCGAGGAGCTGCTTGGCCTTGCCCGCGACATCACCGTTGATCCCGACGGCGGCGGCGATCCGCAGCCTGCCCCGGGCGTCGGTGGCGGGCGTGTACAGCGTGGCGCGCAGGGCGCCCTTGCGGGTCAGGATGCCCGCGAGCCTGCCGTCCCCGTCGACCGCCGGGGCGTACCGCCGGTTGGCGGCGTCGAGGCGGTTGAAGGCCTCGCGCGGCTCGATGTCCGCGTCGAGGAGCAGCAGGTCCCTCGACATGACCTCGGACAGCTGCGTGAAGCGGTCGACGCCGGAGAGGTCGGTGTCGGTGACCACGCCGACCGGCCGGGAGTCCTCGTCCACGACCACACCGGCGTTGTGCGCCCGCTTGGGCAGCAGGGCCAGCGCGTCGGCGACGGTCTGGTGGGGGGCCAGGACGATCGGGGTGTCCAGCACCAGGTGGCGTCCCTTGACCCAGGAGACGACCTCGGTGACGACCTCGATCGGGATGTCCTGCGGGATGACGACGAGGCCGCCGCGGCGGGCGACGGTCTCGGCCATCCGGCGTCCGGCGATCGCGGTCATGTTGGCGACGACGAGCGGGATGGTGGTGCCCGTGCCGTCCGGCGAGGCGAGGTCCACGCCCAGGCGGGATCCGACCGCGGAGCGGCTCGGCACCATGAAGACGTCGTCGTACGTCAGGTCGTACGGAGGCTGGATGTCGTTGAGGAAACGCACGTGCTGCACATCCCAGTCGATCAGAGGTGGCCCCCGGACAGGTCAGCCAGGGGGAAGAGCACGTACTTCATTGTCCCATGGCGACGGGCCCGTGCGTCCCGGACAGATCATCCAGGCTGGTCAGCGGGTGGTTGGTCGGATCCTCCAAGGGCGAGGACGACCGAGAGCGCGGCGTCGGCCCCCGGGTAGCGTCCCGCGGCCGACGCCAGGACCTCCTGGGCGGTCTCCCATTCCCCGGGTCGCGCCGCCGCGTACCCCTGCCAGCCGCCGACCACGAGCAGCCGGCCCGGGCTCGCCGGTCCCCAGTCGGGATCGCCGAGGCAGTCGGCGAGGGCGTCCCAGTTCCGGCCGAACCAGTCCGGCAGGGCCAGGGCGCGGACGCAGCGCTCCATGAAGCCGTCCTTGTCGACGACGCCGGCGAGGTCGAGCACGGTGACCCGCCATCCGGCGGCGCGCAGGGCGCGGGCCGCCTCCTCCTGCGGATCGTGCGTCATCTCAGCACCGCCCGGAACGACGTGTAGTGATCATCGGTGTAGTAGACCTCGTCGCCGCTGCCGGTGACAACGCGCCGGGCCCCGCGGTCGCCCTCGCCGGGCGTTCTGACGGTGTACTCGCGGTAGTACCCGCGCGGCCGGCGCGGCAGCGCGCGTTCGACGTTCCCGAAGACGGTGCCGTCCTGTGCGTACGGGAAGGGGCCGCCCCGGTCGATGCGGGAGAGGGTGGCGCGGGCCTCGGCGGGCAGCCGGGCCTCGGGGACGGCGGGCAGCCCGCCGGCCCAGCCGGGAGCGGTCGTGGCCGCGGAGTCCGGGGTCGCGCCCGGGTCCGCGGCGGAACAGCCCGTCAGCAGGACCGTCAGGCAGACGAGCAGGCTCGCGAGGAGGCGGGGGACGGACCGCGGCAGCATCTCGCCGATGCTGCCACAGCCGCCCCCGCGCGGCGCCGCCGAAGCCGTCAGGGCCCGTCCGGGTCCGCCCGGTCGAGGGCGGGCCGGGGCGCCGGTCCCGCCGTCATGAGGTAGTCCGCGGCCGAGGTGTCCGTCACCAGACTGGTCACGAGCCCGGACCGCAGGACCGCGTCGATCGCGCCGGCCTTGCGCTGGCCGCCCGCGATCGCGACGACCTCCGGGATACGGCGCAACTGGTCCGCCTTGACGGTGATGCACCGCTCGCCCAGGTCGCGGCCGACCCGCCGCCCCTCGGAGTCGAAGAGGTGCGCGGACATCTCGGCGGCGACGCCGAGGGAGGCGTAGTGCCCCCGCTCCTCGTCGCTGAGCATGTCGTGCACCGTCGAGATACCGGGCTCCCAGGAGCCGATGGAGACGCAGGCGACCGTGACCTTGTCGAAGTACTCGAAGGCCCGGGCGATTCCGGTCTGGTTGCGCAGTGCGGCCGCGGTGGCCGCGTCCGGCAGCAGCATCGGCGCGTAGATGGGATGGGCGTCGCCGCCGGACACCTGGGCGGCCCGCCGCACCGCCTCCACCGACCCGCGCTCGGCGGTCCCGGCGTCGTACACCCCCGTCAGCTGCACGACCGTGCAGGGCGGCAGCCGGGAGAGCTCGGCCGCCATGTGGATCGTGGAGCGGCCCCACGCGAGGCCGAGCACGTCGCCCTCGTTGACCAGCTCGCCGAGCAGGTCCGCGGCCACCTCCCCGAGGTTCTCGGGGTCGGGCGACTCCTCGGCGTCGGCCGGGGACTCGACCACGACGGCATGCCTGAGGCCGTAGCGGGCGCGGAGCGCATCGGAGCGCTCCGCGTCCAGCTCGGCGGGGACGCGGATCTCGATCCTCACGAGATCCCGTTCGAGAGCCGTCTCCAGGACCCGGGCCACCTTGAAGCGGCTGACGCCGAACTCCTCGGCGATCTGGATCTTGGATTTGCCCTCGAGGTAGAAGCGGCGGGCCATGGCCGCCGCCTGGACCAGCTCAGCGGGCCCCATCCGCATGGCTGACCGGCCCGCCGACATACCCGACACGGCGATCTCCTCACTGCTGTTCACACTCTGGATTCGCCGTTCATCCTTGCAGATCCGGCGTACTTGATCCGCCCCGATGGGCGGCGTTCACGTTCCCTTGGTTCAGTGGTCGCACGCCCAGGAGGCATGGGCGGTCACCGCCTCCGCCTGCGTGCGCAGTGCACGTACCGCCGCGGCCGGGTCGGACGCCCCGTAGACCGCCGATCCGGCGACGAAGACATCGGCGCCGGCCTCGGCGCACCGCTCGATGGTGGAGGCCGAGACGCCGCCGTCGACCTGGAGCCACAGTTCGAGGCCGTGCTTGCTGATCAACTCGCGGGTGCGGCGGATCTTCGGCAGCATGATGTCGAGGAACGACTGACCGCCGAAGCCCGGTTCGACGGTCATGATCAGCAGCATGTCGAGCTCGGGGAGCAGATCCTCGTACGGCTCGATCGGGGTCGCGGGCTTGAGCGCCATGGAGGCCCGGGCGCCCTTGGCCCGGATCTCGCGGGCGAGCCGCACCGGAGCGGCGGCCGCCTCCACGTGGAAGGTGACCGAACCGGCCCCCGCTTCCACGTACTGGGGCGCCCACCGATCGGCGTCCTCGATCATCAGATGGCAGTCCAGCGGCGTGTCCGTCGCTCGGGCCAGGGACTCTACGACCGGCACACCAAGCGTGAGGTTCGGTACGAAATGGTTGTCCATGACGTCGACGTGGAGCCAGTCGGCTCCTTCCACCGCCTTTGCCTCCTGGGCAAGGCGGGCGAAGTCGGCGGACAGGATGCTGGGGTTGATCTGCACGGCCATGCCCCAAGACTGCCATGCCCGGCCCCGGTTGCTCCCCCCGGTCCATACCTATCTCGTCCCGTTGAGGTTTCGGGCCGTTCCGCGGATGTCGTGCCCGGGCCGGACCTGCCATGCTGGGCGGCCCACCGGCTCCAGACGCGGCTACGGGGGTGGCCATGACGGACGGGAAAGGGCGTCCGGTACGCCAGGGACTCATCGGGTTCGTGTGCGGACGGCGCAGCAAGTGGGTCGTCGTCGGCCTGTGGCTCGTGCTGCTCGTCGTCCTGGCGCCGCTCGCGTCGAAGCTCACCGGCGCCCAGGACAACGACGCGGCCTCCTGGCTGCCCGGGACCGCCGAGTCCACCCAGGTCCTGAACGTCTCGGAGGGCTTCCGCCCCGAGCAGATCCCCGCCGTCGTCGTGTACGCGCGCGACGGTGGCCTGACCGCGCAGGACCGGCGGCAGATCAGTGAGGACGTCCGCGAGATCAAGGCGCTGACCGCCCACGGCGTGCGCGGCACCGAGACCCGCGGCCCGCTCTACAACGACCGGGCGGCGCCCGAGGCCGCCGAGATCTTCGTGCCGATCACCATGGACGAGAAGGGCTGGGAGCGGATCGCACCGGCCGTCGACTCGATCCGGGACGAGGTGGGCGAGGGCGGCGACGGGCTGGCCGTGCACATCACGGGCCCCGGCGGCACCTCCGCCGACTTCTCCGAGGCCTTCGAGGGCATCGACTCGACGTTGCTGGTCGCCGCGATGGCCGTCGTCATCGTGATGCTGCTGCTCACCTACCGCAGCCTGACGCTGATCTTCATCCCGCTGATCGCCGTGGTTGTCGCCCTGTTCACCTCCCAGGCGCTGATCTACCTGCTGGCCGAGCACGCGGGGCTCACCGTGAACGGGCAGAGCGCCGGCATCCTCACCGTCCTCGTCTTCGGCGCCGGCACCGACTACGCGTTGCTGCTCGTCGCCCGCTACCGGGAGGAACTGCGCCGTCACGAGGACCGCCACGAGGCGATGGCCCTCGCCCTGAACCGCGCCGGGCCGGCCGTGCTCGCCTCGGGTGCCACGGTCGTGCTGAGCATGCTGGTCCTGCTGGCCGCCGAGATGAACTCCACGCGCGGCCTCGGCCCGGTGGCCGCCATCGGTGTCGCCGTGGCCCTCCTCGCCATGATCACGCTCTTCCCGGCCCTGCTGCTCGTCTTCGGCCGGTGGATCTTCTGGCCCTCGGTCCCCCACCTCGGTACCCCCGACCCGACGGCGCACGGCGTCTGGGCCCGCATGGGCCGCCGCATCTCGCGCGGTCCGCGGGTCATCTGGGTCGGCACGGCCCTCGCCCTCGCGGTGCTCTCCCTCGGTCTGCTGCAGCTCCGCGCCGAGGGCATCGGCAACGCCGACGCCTTCACCGGCAAACCGGACTCCATCACCGGGCAGGAGGTGTCCGCGCGGTACTTCCCGGCGGGCAGCGGCGACCCGCTGGTGGTCGTGGCCGACCAGACGCGGAACGCCGAGGTGCGCAGCGCGGTCGCGCGCACCGAGGGTGTGGTGCCCGACAGCATCACCGTGCCCGCGGGCACGAAGCCGGCGCACGACGGCAAGGTCCTCTTCGAGGCGACCATGACCGCTCCGTCCGACAGCGAAGCGGCGAAACAGACCGTCGAACGCGTACGGGACGCCGTGCACGCCGTGCCGGACGCCGACGCGCAGGTGGGCGGCGGCACCGCGGCCCTGCTCGACATGGACGCGGCGACCACGCACGACAACCTGGTGATCATCCCGGCGGTCCTGGCGGTCGTCCTGCTGATCCTGATGCTGCTGCTGCGCGCGCTGGTGGCGCCGCTGCTGCTGATCGGAACGGTGGTGCTGTCCTTCGCGGCGGCCCTGGGCGCCAGCGCGCTCGCCTTCCGCCACCTCTTCGACTACGCGGGCGAGTCGACGGACTTCCCGCTGTTCGTCTTCGTCTTCCTGGTGGCCCTCGGCATCGACTACAACATCTTCCTGAGCACCCGCATCCGCGAGGAGGCGATCCGGCAGGGCACCCGTGCGGGTGTCGTCACCGGGCTCGCCGCGACCGGCGCGGTCATCACCTCGGCCGGGCTGGTCCTCGCGGGCACGTTCGCCGCGCTGGGCACCCTGCCGATGGTCGCCTTCGCCGAGATCGGGTTCGCGGTGGCGCTCGGCGTGCTGCTGGACACCTTCATCGTCCGCTCGGTGCTCGTGACGTCGCTGTTCCTGGACGTCGGGCCGAAGGTGTGGTGGCCGCACAGGCTGGCCCGGGAGGACGGCCCGCGGCAGGCCCCGGCGCCCGCCCCCGCGGAACCGGCGTCACGACCGGACGGCTAGCCGGGCCCGCCGGGGCCCGGGCGGGCCCCGCCGGCGGTCACGCGGTCCGGCGGATCAGCGCCAGATACATCGCGTCCGTCCCGTGCAGGTGCGGCCACAGCTGGATGTCGGGACCGTCGCCGAGGGCGGGCACGTCCGCCAGCAGCGGGCGGGCGTCGAGCAGCTCGGCCGAGCCGTCGTAGTGCTTGAGCACGTCGTCGACGACCGCACGGGTCTCGGCGAGGTGCGGTGAACAGGTCGCGTACCCGACGACGCCACCGATGCGGACGGAGTCGAGCGCCGTGCGCAGCAGTCCCCGCTGGAGCGGCGCGAAGCCCTCCAGGTCGTCGGGGCGGCGGCGCCAGCGGGCCTCGGGCCGGCGGCGCAGGGCACCCAGACCCGTACACGGCACGTCCATCAGGACCCGGTCGAAGGTGCCGGGGCGCCACGGCGGCCGGGTGCCGTCGGCGGTGACGACCTGGTACGGCCCGGGGTTGCCCGCGAGCGCCTTGGCGACGAGTCCGGCCCGGTGCGGCTGCTTCTCGGCGGCGAGCAGCACGGCGCCGCGTTCGGCGGCGAGCCCGGCGAGCATGGCCGCCTTGCCGCCGGGGCCCGCACAGCCGTCGAGCCACTTCTCGTCGGGCCCGTCGAGCGGCGCGTTCGCCAGTGCGAGGGCCACCAGCTGGCTGCCCTCGTCCTGGACGCCGGCGCGCCCCTCGCGGACGGCGTCGATGGCACCCGGCTCGCCGCCCTCGGTGAGCCGGACGGCGTACGGCGACCAGCGCCCCGGCAGCGCGTTCTCCTCGCCGAGGACGTCGAGGAGTTCACCGGCGGTGGAACGGCCGGGCCGGGCCACCAGCGTCACCTCGGGGCGCTCGTTGTCGGCTTCCAGCAGGTCCTCGATCCCGGCACGCCCGCCGCCGAGCGAGTCCCACAGCGCGGAGACGATCCAGCGCGGATGCGAGTGCACGACGGCGAGGTGGTCCTCGGCGTCCTCGTCGTACGGCGGCGCGACCCGTTCCAGCCAGGTGTCGAGGTCGTCCTGCGCGATCTTCCGCAGGACGGCGTTGACGAACTTGGCGCGCCCGTCCCCGAGCACGACCCGCGCCAGCTCCACGGAGGCGGAGACGGCGGCGTGCGTCGGGATCCGGGTGCCGAGGAGCTGGTGGGCACCGAGGCTCAGCACGTCGAGGACCGGCGGGTCGACCTCGCGCAGCGGCCGGTCGACGCAGGCCGCGATGACGGCGTCGTACGTGCCCTGCCTGCGCAGCGTCCCGTACACCAGCTCGGTCGCCAGCGCCGCGTCGCGCCCGTCGAAGTCGCCCTTCTCCCGGGCCTTGCGCAGGAGCGGGGGCAGGACGAGGTTCGCGTACGCGTCCCGCTCGTCCACGGCCCGCAGCGCCTCGAAGGCGAGGATGCGGACGGGGTCCTTCTGGGGACGACGGTAGGGCTTGCCCGGCCTGCTCGGCCGACGGGACTGCTCGCTCACGAGAAAGGTGCTCCGGATCCGGGAAAAAGGTGCGCCTCTCAGCGTACGCCGCGCACCGGCGCCGGACGCCGCCGCGGGCACCCGCCGGCGCCGGACGCCCCGGCCGGTGACCGGGCGCCCGCGACCACAGGCCGGGCGCATCCGGGCACCGGTCCCGACGGGCCGGGCCGGGGCCCTCGGGTCCGGCCCCGCCTCAGGACCCGAGCCGCTCCCCCGAGGCGATGCGGACGCCGCGCGCCCAGTCCGCGGCGCGCATCGGCTTCTTCCCCTGTGCCTGGACCCAGAGCAGCTCGACGGCGTACGAACCGGTGCCGACGTGCACGCTGTTCTTGCCGACGGCCAGCTCCCCGGGAGCCAGTTCGGTGCGCTCCGGCACGGACGCCACCTGGATGAGCTTGAGCCGCTCGCCCCGGAACAGGGTCCACGCGCCGGGCGCCGGCGTACAGCCCCGGACCACCCGGTCGACGCGCAGGGCCGGTGCCGACCAGTCGACGTGCGCGTTCTCGACGGTGATCTTCGGCGCCACGGTGACACCGTCGGCGGGCTGCGGCACCGCCTTGAGCGTGCCGTCCTCGATCCCGTCCACGGTCGCGGCCAGCAGCCCCGACCCGGCGAAGGCCAGCCGCGTGAGCAGGTCCCCGCTGGTGTCGCTCGGACGGATCTCCTCGGTGACCGTGCCGTAGACGGGCCCGGAGTCCAGTCCCTCCTCGATCAGGAAGGTGGAGGCACCGGTGATCTCGTCACCGGCCATGATCGCGTGCTGCACGGGCGCGGCGCCCCGCCAGGCCGGCAGCAGCGAGAAGTGCAGGTTGACCCAGCCGTGGGCGGGGATGTCCAGCGCGACCCGGGGCAGCAGCGCGCCGTACGCCACCACGGGGCAGCAGTCGGGCGCGATCTCCCTGAGGCGCGTCAGGAAGTCCTCGTCGCGCGGCTTCGCCGGCTTGAGCACCTCGATGCCGGCCTCCGCCGCCCGCTCGGCGACGGGGCTCGCGACGAGCCTGCGGCCCCGCCCGGCCGGTGCGTCGGGGCGCGTCACGACGGCGGCGACCTCGTGCCGCCCGGAGGCGAGCAGAGCGTCCAGGGCGGGAACGGCGACCTCGGGGGTACCTGCGAAGACGAGCTTCATGGGTGGCGGCTGGCCTCTCGGGCGGAAGTTCAGGTGAGCCCGCACGCGGCCGCCCGGGGCGGTGCGATGCGGGGCAGCGCACCAGTCTATGAGCCCGGCCGCCACCGAGGGCGGCGAACCCCCTCGGGCCGGCCCCGGCACCCGGCCGGCCCCCGGACCTGGTCACCTTGTCGCCCCCACCCCGGGGGCGTGCGGCGAGGCGTGCGCCCCGTGCATATGCCCTTACGCCCCCGCAGCGTGACCACTCACCCCGTGACGCGTTGTCAAGAGAGAGTTGACCTGACGGGCCGCGTTCGCGGCCCGGTCCTTTTCTGCAACGCCGGTTCGAGAGGCTTGTTCATGGCCGACCACGCAACCCACGACGCCCAGGCTCGGGCCAGCCTGCACTTGCTGGTGCGGGACATCGAGCGGGTCCGCCGGCAGGTGGACGCACTGCGCACACTCACCGCCCAGCTGGGCAACGTCTACCGTCCGCGCCGCTCCGGCCCGTCCACGGGCTTCGTCGTCTACGGACGCGCACCCGCCCCGACCGTCCGCCTCGCGCAGGAACTGCGGGACAGCGTCGAGACCCTGGTGACGGCCGCCGTGGACTTCGACCGCTCGCTGGGCTTCTCGTGGGACGCGGTGGGCTCCGCGCTCGGCGTCACCAAGCAGGCCGTGCACCGCCGGTACGGCGCCCGCCGCGCCGCCGCCCAGGCAGCCGCGGACGCCGAGCGCGCCACCGAGTCGTCGAGCACCCGCACGGTCGCCGTCGGCACCGCCATCCCCTCCGTGCCCACGGTCCCCGCCGCCCGTTCGATGCCGACGCAGCCGACCGCCGGCAGCCCGACCCTCCGCGAGGACGTCAGGCCGACGGCCTTCCCCAGCCCGCGCAACGGCTGACCCCGACTCCGCCGCCTCCCGGTGCACCACCGGGAGGCATCCCCGTTTCCGGGTCCCGCATCGCGACGCCCGGCACGGCATCCGGCCGCCCACCGGGAGGGCGCGGCCGCACCCGCGGTCAGCCGATGTCCGGCGGATCGATCCGGATCCGTACGGGCTCGTTTCCCGCACGCGCCATCCGGGCCGCCTGCGCCGTCTTCAGGGCGGCGGCCAGTGCGGCCCCGCTCCCGGGGGGCACGCGGATCAGCACGCGCTCCCAGTGCTCGCCGGCAGGCGGGCCGCCGACCCGCCGCGGTCGCCCCGCCTCGGTGAAGGGCACCGGCACGGGACCGAGGATCTGGGCGTCGCGGGGCAGTTCCGCGCCCGCGAGAAAGCCCGCGAGGCCCTCGGCCGTACCGGACACGGCGGCCATCCGGGACACCGGGGGGAACCCGAGTTCGGCCCGCTCGGAGAGTTCGCGCACCGCGTGCCCGACGGGGTCCCACCGGACGAGGGCCTGCACCGGCCGCAGTGTCGGCTCGGCGACCACGACCACCGTCCCGCCGGCCCCCTGCGGGCGGACGAGGGCCGCCGCCCCCGTCCAGCGCCGCAGGGCGTCCTCCCCGGCCCGCAGATCGGGCCGGCCGAGCATGGCCCAGCCGTCGAGCAGCAGCGCGGCCGCGTAACCGCCCTCGGCCACGGGCTCGGCGCCGGGTGTGCTCACGACGAGCGCGGGCGCCGCCGGCACCGTGTCGAGCACCTGTTCCCGCCCCGAGGTCCGCACCGGCACGGCGGGGAACGCGCGCCCCAGCTCCTCCGCGGTCCGCCGCGCCCCGACGACCTGGGCCCGCAGCCGGAACCCCCCGCACTCGGGGCAGTGCCAGGAGGCCTCGTCCCGGCCGCACCAGGCGCAGCGCAGGGCCTCGGCGTCCTGCGCCTCCAGCGGTCCCGCGCAGTGGCGGCACCGCGCGGGCGCCCGGCACTGCGCGCACGCCATCCGAGGCACGTAACCGCGCCGGGGCACCTGGACGAGGACGGGCCCGTGCCGCAGCCCCTCCCTGGCGACCTGCCAGGCCAGGGTCGGCAGCCGGGCGGCGCGTGCGGCCTCGTCCCGGGCGAGGTCCGTGTCCCCGACCGTGCGGACCAGGGGCGCGCTCGCCCGTACCTGGTCCCGTCCGGCGGCCAGGGGCAGCGCCCAGCCGCTCTCCACGAGCTGCGCCGCCTCCACCGTGCAGCTCCAGCTCCCCAGCAGAAAACCGCACCTGTCGCGGGCGGCCCGCAGCTCCAGTACCTCCCGGACGTGCGGGAAGGGGGCGTTGTCGTCGCTGTGCGCCGCGTCGCCGTCGTCCCAGACGACCACCAGCCCCAGGTCGCGCACGGGCGCGAACATGGCGGCCCGGGTCCCCACGACGGCACGCACCGCACCCCGCCGGACGGCGAGCCACTCCCGGTAGCGCCGCTCCTGTCCCGCGTCGGCGGTCAGGACCGCGTGCTGTCCCTCCCCCAGCAGGGCCGTCAGGGCCGCGTCCACGCGCGCGGCGGGCCGCCCGGCCGGTACGACGACCAGGGCCCCGCGGCCGGAGGCGAGGGTGGCCTGCACGGCCCGGGCGATCTCCTCCGCCCACTGCGGTCCGGGCAGCGCGGTCCACACGGCGCGCGGCGCGCCACCCGCGGCGAGCGCGCCCAGGAACTCGGGGCCGCGCGCGTACCGCGTCCAGGTGCCCGGCTCCGGAGCGGCGGGCGGGGGCGGCGGTTCGGGCATCACGGCCGCCTCGGCGCGGGCGTGCCGGGGCGGTACGGCCAGCTGCAGCACGTCCGCGAGACTGCCCGCGTACCGGTCGGCGACGGCCCGGGCCAGGCCGAGCAGGTCGGGCCCCAGCACCGGTTCGGGCGACACCACCTGGGCCAGCGCGGCGAGCGGTCCCGCGTAGTCGGACTCGGCGACCCGCTCGACGACGAAGCCGTCGATCAGGCTGCCGCCCTCGCGCCGCCCGTCCCGCACGGTGCGCCCGCCGGCGCCGAACCGCACCCGCACCCGCACCCCGGGCCGAGCCGCCTCGTCCAGCTCCTCGGGCACGGCGTAGTCGAAGTACCGGTCGAGGTGGAGCACGCCCTTGTCGACGACGACGCGGGCGACCGGCAGCTCCTTCGCCAGGGCGGCCCCCCGCCAGGTCCGCGGCTTGGCCTTCGGCACCTTCGCCTTGCGCAGCGCGTCCACCCGGTCCGTGCGCTCCCACGTGAAGTCGGGCAGCTCACGGCCGAAGTGGCCGTACGCAGCGGTCTGGGAGTAGATCGGGCGCAGCAGGTCGAGGTCGCGGATGATGGCCGCCGGGCGGAGGTCGAAGACCTCGGTGATGGCGGTCTCGATGCGCTCGGCGTCGACCTTGGCGGTGCCGAAGGTCTCGACGAAGAGGCCGACGGGCTCGGCCTTGCCGATCGCGTAGGCCACCTGGACCTCGCAGCGGGTGGCCAGGCCCGCCGCGACCACGTTCTTGGCGACCCAGCGCATCGCGTACGCGGCCGAGCGGTCGACCTTGGACGGGTCCTTGCCGGAGAAGGCGCCGCCGCCGTGGCGGGCCATACCGCCGTACGTGTCAATGATGATCTTGCGGCCGGTCAGGCCGGCGTCGCCCATCGGGCCGCCGATCTCGAAGCGGCCGGTCGGGTTCACCAGCAGGCGGTACCCGTCCGTGTCCAGCTTGATGCCGTCGTCGAGGAGAGCCTTCAGCTCCGGCTCCACGACGAACTCGCGGATGTCGGGCGCGAGCAGCGAGTCCAGGTCGATGTCGGACGCGTGCTGCGAGGAGACGACGACGGTGTCCAGGCGGACAGCCTTGTCACCGTCGTACTCGATGGTGACCTGGGTCTTGCCGTCGGGCCGCAGGTACGGGATGGTCCCGTTCTTGCGCACCTCGGACAGGCGGCGGGAGAGCCGGTGCGCCAGGTGGATCGGGAGCGGCATCAGGTTCGGCGTCTCGTCGGTGGCGTAGCCGAACATCAGGCCCTGGTCGCCGGCGCCCTGCCGGTCCAGCTCGTCGTCGTCGCCCTCGACCCGGTTCTCGTACGCCGTGTCGACGCCCTGCGCGATGTCGGGGGACTGCGAGCCGATGGACACGGAGACGCCGCAGGACGCGCCGTCGAAGCCCTTCTTCGAGGAGTCGTAACCGATCTCGAGGATCTTGTCGCGGACCAGCTGGGCGATCGGCGCGTAGGCCTTGGTCGTGACCTCGCCGGCCACGTGCACCAGGCCGGTCGTGATCAGCGTCTCCACGGCGACCCGGGACGTCGGGTCCTCACGCAGAAGCGCATCGAGAATGGTGTCGCTGATCTGGTCAGCGATCTTGTCGGGGTGACCCTCGGTCACAGACTCCGAGGTGAACAGGCGACGGGACACAACGCTCCCTGAGGTTGCAGCGGCTGCTGGCTGATCATTGGCGGACGGGACGGGAGCTGCGCCCGGCGTCGTCCGAGAACAGTTTATCGGTCGCGCTCGTCCGCGGGCCCACCTGTCTCGCCTCTCGGGAGCGCTGTGACCTGCGGCACGGGCATTCTGCCCAATGCGGATCGCACTTCGCCAGGGTCGCCACGCGCCAATTCGCGTGGCGCGTGACACCGGACGGAGCTATCGGGACGGCCGGGCGAGTCGGTCGGCCACCAGATCCCACACGATATCGGCCAGGGCCTCCTTCGGCCCGTGGGGCACCGGGGTCTCGCTGCCGTCCGCGCCGAGCACCACGGCCTCGTTCTCCTCGGAGCCGAAGGTCTTGCGCTCCCCCACCTCGTTGACCACGAGGAGGTCGCAGCCCTTGCGCTCCAGTTTCCTGCGGCCGTTGGCGAGGACGTCGTCCGTCTCGGCGGCGAAGCCGACGACGATCCGACCTTCCCGGGCCCGGTCGGCGGCGACCTCGGCGAGCACGTCCGGGTTGCGGACCAGGACCACCGGTTCGGGCTCCTCGCCGTCCTTCTTCTTGATCTTGCCGGCCGCGTAGCTGGCCGGGCGGAAATCGGCCACCGCGGCGGCCATCACCACGACGTCGGCGTCGGCGGCGGCCTTCAGCACGGCCTCGCGCAGCTGGACGGCGGTCCCCACCGGGACCACGTCGACGCCCGCGGGGTCGGGCAGCCCGGTGTTCGCGGAGACGAGGGTGACCCGGGCGCCGCGGGCCGCCGCGGTGCGGGCGAGCGCGTAGCCCTGCTTGCCGGAGGAGCGGTTGCCGAGGAAACGGACGGGGTCGAGCGGCTCGCGCGTGCCGCCCGCGCTGACGACGACATGGCGGCCGGCGAGGTCGGGCCCGCTCACGCCGCGGGCGAGCACCCGGCGGCAGACCTCGAAGATCTCGGTGGGGTCGGGCAGCCGGCCCTTGCCGGTGTCGACGCCGGTGAGCCGACCGACGGCCGGCTCGATCACCACGGCACCGCGGCGGCGCAGCGTGGCCACGTTCTCCTGCGTGGCCGGGTGCTCCCACATCTCGGTGTGCATGGCGGGGGCGAAAACGACCGGGCAGCGGGCGGTGAGCAGGGTGTTCGTGAGGAGGTCGTCGGCGAGGCCGTGGGCCGCCTTGGCGAGCATGTCGGCCGTGGCGGGGGCCACGACGACGAGGTCGGCGTCCTGTCCGATCCGGACGTGCGGGACCTCGTGGACGTCGGACCAGACCTCGGTGGAGACGGGGTGGCCGGACAGGGCGGACCAGGTGGCGGCACCGACGAAGTGCAGCGCCGACGCGGTCGGCACGACCCGTACGTCGTGACCGGACTCCGTCAGCCTGCGCAGCAGCTCACAGGCCTTGTACGCGGCGATGCCACCGCTGACGCCCAGAACGACTTTCGGCTTGCCCACCAGGGTCTCCCCGCACTCGAGAACGACTCGCACCAGAAGAAGTACGACTCCATGCTGCATCACCGCGCGGGGGCGGCTCGGGCGCCCCCGACACACCGCAGGCCCGGCAGTCGTGCTGCCGGGCCTGCGATGAGTGAACGGACGATCAGGTCGCGGGGCCCTCGACGGCCTCGGACGTCAGCAGGCCCGCGTTGATCTCGCGCAGGGCGATCGAGAGCGGCTTCTCGTGGACGTGGGTGTCCACGAGGGGACCGACGTACTCGAGGAGACCCTCGCCGAGCTGCGAGTAGTAAGCGTTGATCTGACGAGCGCGCTTGGCCGCGTAGATCACCAGGCTGTACTTCGAGTCGGTGGCCTCGAGGAGCTCGTCGATCGGAGGGTTGATGATGCCCTCGGGAGCGGTGATGGAAGAGGACACGCTCTGCCTTCCGAAAGGTGGGATGAGATCAGTGAAGATCACACAACGTTCATCAAGGCTAGCAGCTCGCGCGCCACGTCCTCGACGGAGGTGTTGACCAGCGTGACGTCGAACTCGGACTCGGCGGCCAGTTCGATCTTGGCGGCGGCGAGCCGGCGCTCGATGACCTCGGGGGGCTCGGTGCCGCGTCCGGTGAGCCTGCGCACCAGCTCCTCCCAGGAGGGCGGGGCCAGGAACACCAGCTGGGCGTCCGGCATGGACTCGCGGACCTGCCGGGCTCCCTGGAGGTCGATCTCCAGGAGGACGCCCTCGCCCGCCTCCAGCCGCTCCATGACGGCGGCACGTGGCGTGCCGTAGCGGTTGCCGGCGAACTCGGCCCATTCGAGCAGCTCGCCGTTGGCGATCAGCTTGTCCATCTCCTCGTCGGTGACGAAGAAGTAGTGGACCCCGTGCTTCTCTCCGGGGCGGGGCCTGCGGGTCGTCGCCGACACCGAGAGCCAGACCTCGGGGTGTTCCTTGCGCATATGAGCGACGACCGTGCTCTTGCCGACCCCGGAGGGGCCGGAGAGCACGGTCAGCCGCGAACGTTCACTCATGCAGCGATTATCCAGGTTCTCAGGAGTGCCCGAGAACGTCAGCCGGCGGTGCTGCCGAACTCGCGCTCCAGGGACGCGATCTGGTTGGAGCCGAGACCCCGCACACGGCGGCTCTCGGAGATCCCGAGTCGCTCCATGATCTGCTTGGCGCGGACCTTGCCCACGCCCGGCAGGGACTCCAGGAGAGCGGAGACCTTCATCTTGCCGATGACGTCGTTCTCCTGACCCTGCTTGATGACCTCGTGAAGGGAGGCGCCGGAGTGCTTGAGTCGATTCTTGACCTCGGCCCGCTCCCGGCGAGCCGCGGCGGCCTTTTCGAGCGCGGCTGCGCGCTGTTCAGGGGTAAGGGGCGGAAGAGCCACGCCTACGTCACCTCGGATGTCGAACTGTCGGATACGGACCGGTGAGGAACCTAGTCGCCCCACACCTGGGGAGAAACGAGCAACACGCTTGCCCGTCCTCCCCCACTGCCTTGAGGGCGTGGGAGGTGCCCTCACTCGACGGAGACTAGCGGCCAAGTCCGCCAGAGTCAGCGAGAACAGCGGAAAAGTCCTGGTCAGCCTCCGTCGAGCCTGGCATTCCAGACATTACGCCCCGGATTTGAGGATGTATTCAGACTCGGGACCGCCGGGAGACGCTCATCGACGGACTCAAACGGTCGCGACCGCCGCCCGGATCTCCTCGGCGAAGCGCTCGGCGGAGCCGCGCAGCGCGACGACGTCGGGGCCGTGCCGCAGCACTCCCCGGCTGACGTTCGGGACGACCTGGCGCACGGCTGCGCCGAAGACGCCCGGGAGATCGGCCGGCGTGGCCCCCTGGGCGCCGATACCGGGCGCGAGGAGCGGTCCGTTGATGTCCAGGTCGTACGAGGAGAGATCGCCGAGCGTGGCGCCCACCACGGCGCCGAAGGAGCCCAGGGGCGTCTCTTCCGCGTTCTCCGCAGCGAGGTGGGCCAGCATGGTCGCCCCGACGTCACGGCCGTCGGCGCGGACCGCGTGCTGCACCTCGCCGCCCTCCGGGTTGGAGGTCAGGGCGAGGACGAACAGCCCGGCACCGCTCTCGCGCGCCAGGTCCACCGCGGGCCGCAGCGAGCCGTAGCCGAGGTACGGCGAGACGGTGAGGGCGTCCGAGAAGAGCGGGGCGTCCTTGCGCAGGAAGGTCTCCGCGTACGCGGCCATGGTCGAGCCGATGTCGCCGCGCTTGGCGTCCATCACGACCAGGGCACCGGCCGCGCGCGCCTCCTCGACCGACTTCTCCAGGACGGCGACGCCCCGGGACCCGAAGCGCTCGAAGAACGCGCTCTGCGGCTTCAGCACGGCGACCCGGTCGGCCAGCGCCTCGACGACGGTGCGGCTGAAGCGCTCCAGGCCCGCGATGTCGTCGTTCAGGCCCCAGGCGGTGAGCAGGGAGACGTGCGGGTCGATGCCGACGCACAGCGGGCCACGCTCGTCCATGGCACGGCGCAGGCGGGCGCCGAAGGGCTCCAGGGTCATACGGACTTCCTCACGTCGGCGCCGACCGCGTCGGCGAGGGTGGCGTAGGGGCTCGTCCGCAGCCGGGCGGCGAGGCCCTTGTGGACGGCGCGCCCCCAGAAGGGGCCCTCGTAGACGAAGGCGCTGTAGCCCTGGACCAGCGTGGCGCCGGCCAGGATGCGCTGCCAGGCGTCCTCGGCGTTCTCGATGCCGCCGACGCCCACCAGGGTGATGCGGTCGCCCACGCGCGCGTAGAGGCGGCGCAGCACCTCCAGGGAGCGTGCCTTGAGCGGGGCGCCGGACAGGCCGCCGGTCTCCTTCACCAGGGCGGGGGCGGACCGCAGGCCCAGTCCCTCGCGCGCGATGGTGGTGTTCGTGGCGATGATTCCGTCGAGGCCGAGTTCCACGGCGAGGTCGGCGACGGCGTCGACGTCCTCGTCCGCGAGGTCGGGCGCGATCTTGACGAGGAGCGGCACGCGGCGGTCGGTGACCGTCCGGTCCGCGGCCTCGCGCACGGCGCTCAGCAGCGGGCGCAGTGCCTCGGTGGCCTGGAGGTTGCGCAGGCCGGGGGTGTTCGGGGAGGAGACGTTGACGACCAGGTAGTCGGCGTGCCGGGCGAGCCGCTCGGTGGACTTCACGTAGTCGCCGACGGCCTCGTCCTCGGGGACGACCTTGGTCTTGCCGATGTTGACGCCCACGACGGTCCGGAAGACGGGCGTCCGGGCGCCCAGCCGCTCGGAGACGGCCGCCGAGCCGTCGTTGTTGAATCCCATGCGGTTGATCAGCGCCCGGTCCGGCACGAGCCGGAACAGCCGCTTGCGGGGGTTCCCGGGCTGCGGCTCGCCGGTGACCGTGCCGATCTCGACGTGGTCGAAGCCGAGCATCGACATCCCGTCGATGGCCACCGCGTTCTTGTCGAAGCCGGCCGCGAGCCCGAAGGGGCCGTGCATGCGCAGGCCGAACGCCTCGGTGCGCAGTTCCTCGTACCGCGGTGCCAGCGCGGCCGCGACGAAGGTCCGCAGCACCGGGACGCGGACGGCCAGGCGGATCCAGCGGAAGGCCAGGTGGTGCGCCTGCTCCGGGTCCATCCGCTGGAAGATCAGGCGGAAGAAAAGCTTGTACATGTCTCAGTCCTCATGAAGAGGGGGACACCGTTTCCGGTGTCCCCCCTCGGGCTGCTAGTCGCGGGCCGCGATCAGATGCTCGGCGTGTTCCTGGAGGGAACGCACGCCCACGTCGCCGCGGTTGAGCGCGTCGATGCCCTGGACGGCGGCGGCGAGCGCCTGGACCGTCGTCAGACACGGGACGGACCGGGCCACGGCCGCCGTGCGGATCTCGTAGCCGTCGAGGCGGCCGCCGGTGCCGTACGGGGTGTTGACGATGAGGTCGACCTGGCCGTCGTGGATGAGCTGGACGATGGTCTTCTCGCCGTTCGGGCCCTCGCCCTCGCTCTGCTTGCGCACGACGGTGGCGTTGATGCCGTTGCGCTTGAGCACCTCGGCGGTGCCGGACGTGGCGAGCAGTTCGAAGCCGTGCGCGACGAGCTCACGCGCCGGGAAGATCATCGAGCGCTTGTCGCGGTTGGCGACCGAGATGAAGGCGCGCCCCTTGGTGGGCAGCGGCCCGTAGGCGCCTGCCTGGGACTTGGCGTACGCGGTGCCGAACACCGAGTCGATGCCCATGACCTCGCCGGTGGAGCGCATCTCCGGGCCGAGGACGGTGTCCACGCCCCGCCCGTGGATGTCGCGGAAGCGCGACCACGGCATGACGGCCTCCTTGACGGAGATCGGCGCGTCGAGCGGCAGGGTGCCGCCGTCGCCGTTCGCCGGGAGCAGCCCTTCCGCGCGCAGCTCGGCGACGGTCGCGCCCAGCGAGATGCGGGCGGCGGCCTTCGCGAGCGGCACCGCGGTCGCCTTCGAGGTGAAGGGCACGGTGCGCGAGGCACGCGGGTTGGCCTCGAGGACGTAGAGGATGTCCCCCGCCATGGCGAACTGGATGTTGATCAGTCCGCGCACGCCGACGCCCTTGGCGATGGCCTCGGTGGAGGCCCTCAGCCGCTTGATGTCGAAGCCGCCGAGCGTGATCGGGGGCAGGGCGCACGCCGAGTCGCCGGAGTGGATGCCGGCCTCCTCGATGTGCTCCATGACGCCGCCGAGGTAGAGCTCCTCGCCGTCGTACAGGGCGTCGACGTCGATCTCGATGGCGTCGTCGAGGAAGCGGTCGACCAGGACCGGCCGGGAGGGGCTGATCTCGGTGGACTCGGCGATGTACGACTCCAGGCGGGTCTCGTCGTACACGATCTCCATGCCGCGCCCGCCGAGGACGTACGACGGCCGCACGAGGACCGGGTAGCCGATCTCGTCGGCGATGGCCTTGGCGCCGGCGAAGGTGGTGGCGGTGCCGTGCTTGGGGGCCGGCAGACCGGCCTCGGCCAGGACGCGGCCGAAGGCGCCGCGGTCCTCGGCGGCGTGGATCGCCTCGGGCGAGGTGCCCACGACGGGGACGCCGTTGTCCTTGAGGGCCTGTGCCAGGCCGAGCGGGGTCTGGCCGCCGAGCTGGACGACCACGCCCGCGATCGGGCCGGCGAGGGACTCCGCGTGGACGATCTCCAGCACGTCCTCGAGCGTCAGCGGCTCGAAGTACAGGCGGTCGGAGGTGTCGTAGTCGGTGGAGACGGTCTCGGGGTTGCAGTTGACCATCACGGTCTCGTAGCCGGCGTCGCTGAGCGCGAAGGAGGCGTGGACGCAGGAGTAGTCGAACTCGATGCCCTGGCCGATGCGGTTCGGGCCGGAGCCCAGGATGATGACGGCGGGCTTCTCGCGGGGCGCGACCTCGCTCTCCTCGTCGTAGGAGGAGTAGAAGTACGGCGTCTTCGCGGCGAACTCGGCGGCGCAGGTGTCGACCGTCTTGTAGACCGGGCGGACGCCCAGGGCGTGCCGCACCTCGCGGACGACGTCCTCGCGCAGGCCGCGGATCTCGGCGATCTGGACGTCGGAGAAGCCGTGCCGCTTGGCCTCGGCGATCAGGTCCTGGTCCAGCCGGTCGGCGGCGGCCAGTTCGTCCGCGATCTCCTTGATCAGGAACATCTGGTCCACGAACCAGGGGTCGATCTTCGTGGCGTCGAAGACCTCCTCGGGGGTGGCTCCGGCGCGGATGGCCTGCATGACGGAGTTGATGCGCCCGTCGGTCGGCCGTACGGCCTCCTCCAGCAGCTGCTTCTTGTCGCCGGGCTCGCCCACGAACGTGAACTGCGAGCCCTTCTTCTCCAGCGACCGCAACGCCTTCTGCAGCGCCTCGGTGAAGTTGCGGCCGATGGCCATCGCCTCGCCGACCGACTTCATGGTGGTCGTGAGGGTGGAGTCCGCGGAGGGGAACTTCTCGAAGGCGAACCGGGGCGCCTTCACGACGACGTAGTCGAGCGTGGGCTCGAAGGAGGCCGGCGTCTTCTCCGTGATGTCGTTCGGGATCTCGTCGAGGGTGTAGCCGACGGCGAGCTTGGCGGCGATCTTGGCGATCGGGAAGCCGGTCGCCTTCGACGCGAGCGCCGAGGAGCGCGACACACGCGGGTTCATCTCGATGACGATGATGCGCCCGTCCTCGGGGTTCACCGCGAACTGGATGTTGCAGCCGCCGGTGTCGACGCCGACCTCGCGGATGATCGCGATGCCGATGTCGCGCAGCCGCTGGTACTCGCGGTCGGTCAGCGTCATCGCGGGCGCGACGGTGATCGAGTCGCCGGTGTGGACGCCCATCGGGTCGAAGTTCTCGATGGAGCAGACGACCACGACGTTGTCGTTCTTGTCGCGCATCAGCTCCAGCTCGTACTCCTTCCAGCCGAGGATGGACTCCTCCAGGAGCACTTCGGTGGTCGGGGAGAGCGTGAGGCCCTGGCCGGCGATGCGGCGCAGCTCGTCCTCGTCGTGGGCGAAGCCGGAGCCGGCGCCGCCCATGGTGAAGGAGGGCCGGACGACGACGGGGTAGCCGCCGAGGGTGTCGACGCCCTTGAGGACGTCGTCCATGGAGTGGCAGATGACCGAGCGGGCGGACTCGCCGTGGCCGATCTTCTTGCGGACCTCTTCGACGACGTCCTTGAAGAGGTCGCGGTCCTCGCCCTTGTTGATGGCCTCGACATTGGCGCCGATCAGCTCGACGCCGTACTTCTCCAGCACACCCTGCTCGTGCATGGAGATCGCGGTGTTGAGCGCGGTCTGGCCGCCGAGGGTGGGCAGGAGGGCGTCGGGGCGCTCCTTGGCGATGATCTTCTCGACGAACTCGGGGGTGATCGGCTCGACGTAGGTCGCGTCGGCGATCTCCGGGTCGGTCATGATCGTCGCCGGGTTGGAGTTGACCAGGATCACCCGCAGGCCCTCGGCGCGCAGGATGCGGCACGCCTGGGTGCCGGAGTAGTCGAACTCGGCGGCCTGGCCGATGACGATCGGGCCGGAGCCGATGACCAGGACGGACTGGATATCGGTGCGCTTAGGCACGCTGGCCCTCCATCAGGGATACGAAGCGGTCGAACAGGTAGGCGGCGTCGTGCGGGCCCGCTGCCGCTTCGGGGTGGTACTGGACGCTGAAGGCCGGCTGGTCGAGGAGCTGGAGTCCCTCGACGACCTGGTCGTTCAGGCAGACGTGGGAGACCTCGGCGCGGCCGAAGGGGGTCTCGGAGACCCGGTCGAGCGGGGCGTCGACGGCGAAGCCGTGGTTGTGGGCGGTGACCTCGACCTTGCCGGTCGTGCGGTCCTGCACCGGCTGGTTGATCCCGCGGTGGCCGTACTTCAGCTTGTAGGTGCCGAAGCCGAGGGCGCGGCCGAGGATCTGGTTGCCGAAGCAGATGCCGAAGAGCGGGGTCTTCCGGCTGAGGACCTCCTGCATCAGCGCGACCGGCTGGTCGGCCTTCTCGGGGTCGCCGGGGCCGTTGGAGAAGAAGACTCCGTCGGGGTTGACGGCATAGAGCTCCTCGGCGGTCGCGGTGGCGGGCAGCACGTGCACCTCGATGCCGCGCTCGGCCATCCGGTGCGGGGTCATGCCCTTGATGCCGAGGTCGACGGCGGCGACGGTGAACTTCTTCTCGCCGACCGCCGGGACGACGTAGGTCTCCTGGGTGGCGACCTCTTCGAAGAGGCTGGCGCCCTTCATCTCGGGGGCCTGGCGCACCTCGGCGATCATCGTGCCCTCGTCGGGCAGCGCGTTGCCGGAGAAGATGCCGACGCGCATGGCGCCGCGCTCCCGCAGGTGGCGGGTGAGGGCGCGGGTGTCGATCCCGCTGATGCCGACCACGCCCTGGGCACGCAGTTCGTCGTCCAGGGAGCGGCGGGAGCGCCAGTTGGAGGGCACGCGCGCGGGGTCGCGCACCACGTATCCGGCGACCCAGATCCGCTTCGACTCGGGGTCCTCGTCGTTGACGCCGGTGTTGCCGACGTGCGGCGCCGTCATCACAACGACCTGGCGGTGGTACGACGGGTCGGTGAGGGTCTCCTGGTAGCCGGTCATGCCGGTGGAGAACACCGCTTCGCCGAAGGTCTCCCCCACGGCCCCGTAGGCGCGGCCGCGGAAGATCCGGCCGTCCTCCAGGACGAGTACGGCGGAAACCTTCCCGGCTTCCCTGGTGGAGGTCGTCATCGTGCGCCTTCCGTCTCGTTGCTCTTGTTGATCATGCCGTTCAGTGCCTCGACCCACTCGTTGTGCTCGGCCGCGCGGTCCGAACGGAACCCGGAGTCGATCAGCCGGTCTCCGTGGGCCCAGGTGACGACGAGCAGACCGCCCTCGGTGAGGACCTTGCCGGCGATGCCCTTGTCCAGCCGGGCCTCGCGCAGCGCCCCGGCCGGGACGAAGAAGTCGGTGGCCCCGGGCCGTACGACGTCCAGTCCCGCGTCCGTCAGCGTGAGCTCGACCCGGCTCCGGGTGCCCAGGCCGCGCGCCACGATGCGGTCGAGCCACTGTCCGGCGGTGGTGGAACCGTGGTAGCGGCCGCTCATGCTCAGTCTGGCCGGAGCCGCTCCCTCCGGCATTCCCGGCAGCGGCGGTTCGCCGCTTCCGTCGGCGGGCGCCGGACGGACGGGCAGCTCGGGCAGGTCGCCCTGGAGCGTGCCGCGCCACTTCCAGCCCTCGCGCATCAGCCAGTAGACGAGCGCGACGAAGAGGGCGAGGCCGACGAGCCAGCCGATCCGGGCGGCCCAGTCGGTCACCTCCGCCGACTTCTGTCCGGCGGCGAGGTGGGTCAGTTGCAGAGATGTCACGCGAGCTTCCCGTCGACGAGCGTGGCCCGGCCCCGCAGCCATGTGTGCGTGACACGGCCCGGCAGCTCACGGCCCTCGTACGGAGTGTTGCGGCTGCGCGAGGCGAAGCCCGCGGGGTCCACGGACCCACGGTATTCGGTGTCGACCAGGGTGAGGTTCGCGGGCTCACCTGCCGAGACGGGGCGTCCGTGCCCGGTGGCCCGGCCGATCAGCGCGGGCTTGACGGACATGCGGTCGGCGACGCCGGCCCAGTCCAGCAGGCCGGTCTCCACCATCGTCTGCTGCACCACCGAGAGCGCGGTCTCCAGGCCGACCATGCCCATGGCGGCCGCGGCCCACTCGCAGTCCTTGTCCTCGTGCGGGTGCGGGGCGTGGTCGGTGGCGACGATGTCGATCGTGCCGTCGGCGAGCGCCTCCCGCAGGGCCAGCACGTCCCGCTCGGTGCGCAGCGGCGGGTTGACCTTGTAGACCGGGTTGTACGACCGCACCAGCTCGTCCGTGAGGAGCAGGTGGTGCGGGGTCACCTCGGCGGTCACGTCGATGCCGCGGGACTTGGCCCAGCGGACGATCTCGACGGACCCGGCGGTGGACAGGTGGCAGATGTGGACGCGGGAGCCGACGTGCTCGGCGAGCAGCACGTCGCGCGCGATGATCGACTCCTCGGCGACGGCGGGCCAGCCGCCGAGACCCAGCTCGGCGGAGACGACGCCTTCGTTCATCTGGGCGCCCTCGGTGAGCCGCGGCTCCTGGGCGTGCTGGGCGACGACACCGCCGAAGGCCTTCACGTACTCCAGCGCCCGGCGCATGATCACCGCGTCGTCGACGCACTTGCCGTCGTCCGAGAAGACGGTGACGCCGGCCGCGGACTCGTGCATCGCGCCCAGCTCGGCGAGCTTCTTGCCCTCCAGGCCGACGGTGACGGCGCCGATGGGCTGCACGTCGCAGTAGCCGCCCTCCTGGCCGAGCCGGTAGACCTGCTCGACGACACCGGCGGTGTCGGCGACCGGGAAGGTGTTGGCCATGGCGAACACGGAGGTGTAGCCGCCGCTCGCGGCGGCCCGGGTGCCGGTCAGGACGGTCTCGGAGTCCTCGCGGCCCGGCTCGCGCAGATGGGTGTGCAGGTCGACGAGACCCGGCAGGAGCACCTTGCCGCCGGCCTCGACGACCTCGGCACCCTCGGCGCCGAGGCCGGTGCCGACCTCGGCGATGGTCTCGCCGTCGATCAGAACGTCCTGCGGGTCCCCGCCGAGCACCTTCGCACCACGAATAAGGATCTTGCTCATCTGTCTTACTTCTCCTCGGTACGGGTGTGGGTGACGGCGGGCTCGTTGCCGCCCAGCAGCAGGTACAGGACGGCCATGCGGATGGACACGCCGTTCGCCACCTGCTCGATCGCGGTGCACCGGTCCGAGTCGGCGACCGCGGCGGTGATCTCCATGCCGCGGACCATCGGGCCGGGGTGCATCACGATGGCGTGCTCCGGCATCTTCGCCATCCGGTCGCCGTCGAGGCCGTAGCGACGCGAGTACTCGCGCTCGGTCGGGAAGAACGCCGCGTTCATCCGCTCCCGCTGGACGCGCAGCATCATCACCGCGTCGGACTTGGACAGCGTGCCGTCGAGGTCGTAGGCGACCTCGCAGGGCCACGCCTCGACCCCGACGGGCAGCAGCGTGGGCGGGGCGACGAGGGTGACCTCGGCGCCGAGGGTGTGCAGCAGGTCGACGTTGGAACGGGCGACCCGGCTGTGCAGGATGTCGCCGACCAGCGTGATGCGCTTGCCGGCCAGGTCCTGGCCGAGTCCGGCGTCCCGGCCGACGAGCCGGCGCCGCATGGTGAAGGCGTCGAGCAGGGCCTGGGTGGGGTGCTGGTGGGTGCCGTCGCCCGCGTTGATGACCGCGGCGTCGATCCAGCCGGAGGTCGCGAGGCGGTAGGGGGCACCGGAGGCGCCGTGCCGGATGACGACGGCGTCGACGCCCATGGCCTCCAGGGTCTGGGCGGTGTCCTTGAGGGACTCGCCCTTGGAGACGCTGGAACCCTTGGCGGTGAAGTTGATGACGTCCGCCGAGAGCCGCTTCTCGGCGGCCTCGAAGGAGATCCGGGTGCGGGTCGAGTCCTCGAAGAAGAGATTGACGACGGTGCGGCCGCGCAGGGTCGGCAACTTCTTGATCGGCCGGTCGGCGACCCGCGCCATTTCCTCGGCGGTGTCGAGGATGAGCACGGCGTCGTCGCGGGTGAGGTCGGCGGCCGAGATGAGATGACGCTGCATCTGTCAGGCTCCGTAAGGCAGTTCAGGGTATTTCGGGCATACGGGCGCGCAGGGGCGCACTCGGGGGACGTACCTCCGAGTGGGACTACTGCTCGCCGGCCGGGGAGGTCCGCTTCGCTCCGAGCAGCACGGTGTCGCGACCGTCCTCCTCGGCGAGCTGGACCTTGACCGTCTCCCGCAACGACGTCGGGAGGTTCTTGCCGACGTAGTCGGCACGGATGGGCAGTTCGCGGTGGCCGCGGTCGACGAGGACGGCGAGCTGCACCGCGCGCGGACGCCCGATGTCGTTGAGGCCGTCGAGGGCCGCGCGGATCGTGCGGCCGGAGAAGAGCACGTCGTCGACGAGGACGACCAGCCGGCCGTCGATGCCGTCACCGGGGATCTCGGTGCGGGCCAGCGCACGCGGCGGGTGCATGCGCAGGTCGTCGCGGTACATGGTGATGTCGAGGGAGCCGACCGGGATCGTGCGGCCGGTGATCTCCTGGAGCTTGACCGCCAGTCTGCGGGCCAGGAAGACGCCTCGGGTCGGAATGCCGAGGAGCACCACGTCGTCGGCGCCCTTGGCGCGCTCGACGATCTCGTGGGCGATGCGGGTCAGCACCCGCGCGATGTCGGGGCCTTCGAGGACGGGCCGCGCATCGGACTCGTACTGCTGCTTGTCCTGCTCTGTGTCCATACGAAACGGACCTCCTTCTCCGCCTCACGGGACGGATCATTAAAGGACGTCGGAATTGCGCCACCCACGTTACCAGCAAGGCAACGCGCCTGATCACCCCCGCGGATTCACCCGGACGGCGGCTGCCGGGGAGGGGTGGGCGGGCAGCCCTCGGCTTGACGGGGGAGAGTAACGCTGCGTAACCTCACAGTGAGTCACCAGCCGCGCGGCGGAGCCGCACGTTGATACAGCGTCCGGGGAGCTATATGTCCAGCGAATACGCCAAACAGCTCGGGGCCAAGCTCCGCGCCATCCGCACCCAGCAGGGCCTTTCCCTCCACGGCGTCGAGGAGAAGTCCCAGGGCCGCTGGAAGGCGGTCGTGGTCGGTTCGTACGAGCGCGGCGACCGCGCCGTCACCGTACAGCGCCTCGCCGAGCTGGCGGACTTCTACGGGGTCCCCGTGCAGGAGCTGCTGCCGGGCACCACGCCGGGCGGGGCCGCCGAGCCGCCGCCGAAGCTGGTCCTGGACCTGGAGCGGCTGGCGCACGTGCCGGCCGAGAAGGCGGGCCCGCTGCAGAGGTACGCGGCCACGATCCAGTCCCAGCGCGGTGACTACAACGGCAAGGTGCTGTCGATCCGCCAGGACGACCTGCGCACACTCGCCGTCATCTACGACCAGTCGCCGTCGGTGCTCACCGAGCAGCTGATCAGCTGGGGCGTGCTGGACGCGGACGCGCGCCGCGCGGTCTCCCACGACGAGGGCTGACCCCTTGCCGCGCTTGTGAAGAAACGTGCCGCCGGGGTGGCTGGAACATAGCGTTCCGGCCACCCCGGCGGCTTTCTGCGCGCCTCGCAGGTCTCCGGGGCCCCGGAGGGCGCCGGGTGGCCCGGGAGGGCGCAGGAGGGCACACGAACGCCGGAGGGCCCGCAGCAGGTGATGCTGCGGGCCCTCCGGCGTTTCGTACGTCGTCATCCGGCGCCGTACGACCGGGGCGTGCCCCGACCGGAGCAGCCGGGGCCAGGACGTGTCCCGGAGGGGACCGCCTAGCCCTCGTCCCGGCGGAGCGACGGCTTCAGGTCCTTCAGACGGCCCAGCAGGCCGTTGACGAACGCGGGCGACTCGTCCGTGGAGAACTCCTTCGCCAGCTGGACCGCCTCGTCGAGCACCACGGCGTCCGGGGTCTCGTCGACCCAGATCAGCTCGTAGGCACCGAGGCGCAGGACGTTGCGGTCGACGACCGGCATCCTGTCGAGCGTCCAGCCCACGGAGTACTGCGCGATGAGATCGTCGATGCGGCGGGCCTTCTCGGCGTACCCCTCGACCAGCTGCATCGTGTACTCGCTGACCGGCGGCTGCCGGGTGTCGGACCGGGAGTGCCGGATCCAGTCCGCGAGGACCGTCAGGACGTCCACATCGCGCTGGTCACCCTCGAAGAGGATCTGGAAGGCGCGCTTGCGGGCCGTGTTGCGGGCAGCCACGGTTAGCTGTTCACCCGGCCGAGGTAGTCGCTCGTACGGGTGTCGACCTTGATCTTCTCACCGGTGGTGATGAAGAGCGGCACCTGGATCTGGTGGCCGGTCTCCAGGGTGGCGGGCTTGGTGCCACCGGTGGAGCGGTCGCCCTGGACACCGGGCTCGGTCTCCTGGATGGTCAGCTCGACGGCGGCCGGCAGCTCGACGAAGAGCACCTCGCCCTCGTGCTGCGCGACGGTGGCGGTGAAGCCCTCGATCAGGAAGTTGGCGGCGTCGCCGACGGACTTGCGGTCGACCATGAGCTGGTCGTAGGTGTCCATGTCCATGAAGACGAAGTACTCGCCGTCCATGTACGAGAACTGCATGTCGCGTTTGTCGATCGTGGCCGTCTCGACCTTGACGCCGGCGTTGAACGTCTTGTCGACGACCTTGCCGGAGAGCACGTTCTTCAGCTTGGTGCGCACGAAGGCCGGGCCCTTGCCGGGCTTGACGTGCTGGAACTCGACGACGGACCAGAGCTGGCCGCCTTCGAGCTTGAGCACCAGGCCGTTCTTGAGGTCGTTCGTGGAAGCCACGGTTGCGGAATCTCCTGGACTGACGTGGACGACCAGAAGACACGCGCTACAGCGCGAGCAGCTCCTTGGTCGTGATGGTGAGCAGTTCGGGTCCGCCGTCCGCCTCGTGGCGCACGACGAGCGTGTCATCGATCCTGACACCGCCCCGGCCCGGAAGGTGGACCCCCGGTTCGACGGTGACCGGCACGCAAGCGTCCAGTTTACCCATGGCCGCGGGGGCCAACTGCGGGTCCTCGTCGATTTCGAGCCCGACGCCGTGCCCGGTGAGCACCGGAAGGCCCTCGGTGTGCCCCGCGGAGTCCAGTACCTGACGGGCCGCCCGGTCCACGTCGCGGTAGCCGGCACCGGGCACCAGAGCCTCCCGCCCGGCCCGCTGAGCGGCGAAGACGAGGTCGTACAGCTCGATCTGCCAGTCCGCCGGCGAGGTCCCGATGACGAACGTGCGGCCGATCTCGCAGCGGTATCCGCGGTACACGGCGCCCAGGCAGACGGACAGGAAGTCCCCCTCCTCGACCCGCCGGTCGGTGGGCCGGTGGCCGCGGCGCCCGGAGTTCGGACCGGTGCCCACGGAGGTCGCGAACGCCCGGCCGTCCGCACCGTGGTCGACCAGCCTGCGCTCCAGCTCCAGCGCGAGATGCCGCTCGGTGCGACCCACCAGGATCGATTCGAGGAGCTCGCCCAGCGCCTGGTCGGCGATCTCGGCGCCGATGCGCAGGCAGGAGATCTCCTCCTCGTCCTTGACCACCCGCAGCTGCTCCACCGCACCGCCCAGGTCGGCCAGCCGCAGCCGGGGCGCCACCGAGCCGATCGCGCGATGCCGCCGCACCGTCAGATGGTGCTCCTCGACCGCCAGGGACTCCGCGCCCTGTCCGGCGGCGAGGTCGGCCGCCGCGACGGCGGCGTCACCGCCCGGCGCGGCCAGGAGCTGCACCCGCAGCGCCTCGTCGGGCCGCCCCTCGACGGCGTCCCCGCTCGGCAGGGAGGCGCAGAGCAGCAGGTCCTCGGACCTGCCGAGCAGCAGGACGGCGCCGTCCGGCGCCGTGCCCGCGAGATACCGCACGTTGGCCGGACGGGTGACGAGCGCCGCGGCGCTGCCGCCCGCCGCACTGCGTTCCCGGAGCCGCTCGCGGCGCGCCGCGTACACCTCTGACATGTTCCGAGCCTACGAGTGGTGGCCGGAAACCGCCGGTCCAGCGGGGCCGACCGGGGACGGGCCGGGCCCGCCCGCCACCGCGCGAGAGGCCGCCGCGGAACCCCGTCGCCGTCAGCCGTCGCAGGTCACCACTGGGGCGGGCTCGCGATCGAGCGGGCGAGGACGTCGTCCAGGATGCGCGCGGTGGCCGGCACGTCGAGCTGCGAGTTGTCGATGATGGGGAGTCCGGAGCCGTACCAACCGGCCATGCGGCCGTGGATGCGGGCGACCTCCTCGTCGGTGAGGCGGCGGTTGCCGGACCGCTCGGCGTTGCGCTCCAGGACGATCTCCAGGCCGGGCAGCAGCACGACCGGCAGCAGCCCCGGCCCCACATGGCGCTTCCAGCCGCCGAGGCCGACCACCGGCCGGTCCGGGAAGACGGCGTCGTCGAGGATGCAGGAGATGCCGTTGGCCAGGAAGTTCCGCGCGGCGAAGCCGCAGGTACGGCGGGCGAGCCGGTACTGCGCCTCGGAGTGGTCGTTCCACCCCGACTGGGGGTCCGCGAACCCCGAGCGCACCCACTCCCGGACGTCGTCGAGGCTGATGTGGGCCGTGGGGACCCGCCGGTGCTCCGCCCAGTACTTGGCGACGCTGGTCTTGCCCGCGCCGGCCGGGCCGATCAGCAGGACGGCCAGCGTGGTGGCGGCCGGGTCCGGGGTGCCCACGGCGGGCGGCGGGGACGGCACGGCCACGGGGGCGCCGGGGGGCAGTTGCACATGACCGGTCGTGTCCGGCGCCGGCGGCACCGGGGCGTGGTGCGCGGGTGGGTGGTGCGGGGCCTGGGCGGGCGGGACCCCGGGCGGGACGGGTGCCCCGGCGAAGCCCGGGGCGGGCGGGGGTGCGGGTACGGGACCCGGCCCCGGGTGCTGTCCGGCAGATGACCAGCCGACGGCCGGTCCGTGCCCCGGCTGATGGGGCGGCGGCAGCGGAGCCCCCACTGCGTGCTGCATCCGGTGCCACTCCGTCTCGTGTCTTTCGGCGCGCTCGCCTCCGGGGCACCTCCGTCGCTGCCGAAGGCCCCGACCGCGGCGGCCCCTGCGGGCCGCACGCGCTCTCCCCCTCGACACCGAACGGCCCCTCGAGCTCGCTCGCCGCAGGCAATTGGCGCTGGCAGCGGGGCCTGGACCCCGCTGCCTACCGAACGGTACCGTCCCCGGCCGCCGTTGTGTGAACGGCCGGGGACGGCCCCGAGTGCCCGTGGGCGCAGCCGAATCGGACAACCGGGGCCGAGCGGAACTACTCGCCCACTTCGCCGTAGGCGGCGAGCAGAACGGCCGGGTCCGGTCCCTCCAGGACGGTCGGCTTGGCCAGCCCGTCCAGGACGATGAACCGGAGCAGGTCGCCGCGGGACTTCTTGTCGACCTTCATGTTCTGCAGCAGCTTGGGCCACTGGTCGTACCGGTAGTGCAGCGGAAGGCCGACGGCCTCCAGGATCGTGCGGTGCCGGTCGGCGGTGGCGTCGTCGAGGCGGCCCGCCAGCCGGCCGAGTTCGGCGGCGAAGTGCATGCCGACGGCGACGGCCGCACCGTGGCGCCACTGGTAGCGCTCGTTCTTCTCGATGGCGTGGGCCAGGGTATGCCCGTAGTTGAGGATCTCCCGCAGGCCCGACTCCTTGAGGTCTCCGGAGACGACCTCGGCCTTCACCCGGATGGAACGCTCGATGAGTTCGGCGGTGTGGGGTCCGGCCGGGGTGCGCGCCGCCTGGGGGTCGGCCTCGATGAGCTCCAGGATCGCCGGGTCGGCGATGAAGCCGGCCTTGATGATCTCCGCGAGCCCGGACACGAAGTCGTTGACCGGCAGCGAGTCCAGCGCGGCCAGATCGCAGAGCACACCGGCCGGCGGGTGGAAGGCACCGACCAGGTTCTTGCCCTCGGCGGTGTTGATGCCGGTCTTGCCGCCCACCGCCGCGTCCACCATGCCGAGCACGGTGGTCGGGACGGCGATCCAGCGCACTCCGCGCAGCCAGGTCGCGGCGACGAACCCGGCGAGGTCGGTGGTGGCGCCGCCGCCCACCCCCACGATGACGTCGGTGCGGGTGAACCCGGAGGTGCCGAGCGCCTTCCAGCAGTACGCGGCGACCTCGGCCGTCTTGGCCTCTTCGGCGTTCGGCACCTGGATGGCGATCGCCTCGAAGCCCTGTCCGGCCAGGTCGGCACGCAGCGCCTCGCCGGTGTCGGCCAGCGCCTCGGGGTGGACGACCGCCACCCGCTTGGCGCCCTCGCCGATCAGGCCGCCCAGTTCTCCCAGGAGTTGGCGGCCGACCAGGACCTCGTAGGGGTCGGTGCCCGCGGTGCCGCCGACGTGGATCCGGGTCACAGCCTCGCTCATGCTTCCTTCAACTCCAGTGCGTCGAGGACCGCCTGGGCGACCTCTTCGGGGGTACGGCCGTCGGTGGCGACCACCGCGTGGGCCACTTCCGTGTACAGGTGGCGGCGGGCCTCCATCAGCTCGCGCCACTGCCGGCGCGGGTTGACCGCGAGCAGCGGCCGCGCCGAGTTGAGGCCGGTGCGCTGCACCGCCTCCTCGACGTCCATCGAGAGGTAGACGACCCGGTGACCGGCCAGCAGCGTCCGCGTCTCGTCGTCGAGGATCGCGCCGCCGCCCAGCGCCAGCACACCGTCGTGCTCGGCGAGTGCGCGGCGCACGGCCTGCTTCTCGACGGCGCGGAAGGCGGGCTCGCCCTCGTCCACGAAGATGTCGGCGACGGTCCGGCCCTCGGCGGCCACGATGTCGTCGTCCGTGTCCCGGTAGGCGCAGCCCAGCCGCCCGGCGAGCAGCGCGCCCACCGTGGACTTGCCGACACCCATCGGGCCCACCAGCACGACCAGGGGCGCGGGGCTCACCGGATGGCCAGGTTCTCGAGGTACGACTCGACGTTGCGGCGGGTCTCGGGGACGCTGTCGCCGCCGAACTTCTCGGCCACCGCGTCCGCCAGGACCAGCGCCACCATGGCCTCGGCGACGATGCCGGCGGCCGGGACCGCGCACACGTCGGAGCGCTGGTGGTGGGCCTTGGCGGCCTCGCCGGTGGCCACGTCGATGGTGGCCAGGGCCCGCGGCACGGTCGCGATCGGCTTCATCGCGGCTCGTACACGCAGGAGTTCACCGGTGGTCAGGCCGCCCTCGGTGCCGCCGGAACGCCCGGTGGAGCGCCGGATGCCGTCCTCGGTGTGGACGATCTCGTCGTGCGCCTGGGAGCCGGGCACGCGGGCCAGGTCGAAGCCGTCGCCGACCTCGACGCCCTTAATGGCCTGGATGCCCATGAGCGCCGCGGCGAGCCGGGCGTCGAGCCGCCGGTCCCAGTGCACGTGCGAGCCGAGGCCGACCGGCACGCCGTACGCGAGTACCTCGACGACACCGCCCAGGGTGTCGCCGTCCTTGTGGGCCTGGTCGATCTCCGCGACCATCGCCTTCGACGCGTCGGCGTCGAGGCAGCGCACCGGATCGGCGTCGAGCTTCGCCACGTCCGAGGGCTCGGGGTACACCCCGTACGGCGCCTTTGCGCCCGCCAGCTCGGTGACATGGCTGACGATCTCGATGCCGGCCGTCTCCTTCAGGTACGAGCGGGCCACCGCGCCGAGCGCCACCCGGGCCGCGGTCTCCCGGGCCGAGGCGCGCTCCAGGATCGGCCGGGCCTCGTCGAAGCCGTACTTCTGCATGCCCGCGAGGTCCGCGTGGCCGGGCCGGGGCCGGGTCAGCGGCGCGTTGCGGGCGAGGTCGGCGAGGATCTCCGGGGCGACCGGGTCGGCCGCCATGACCTGCTCCCACTTCGGCCACTCGGTGTTGCCCACCATGATCGCCACGGGCGAGCCGAGGGTGAGACCGTGCCGGACACCGCCCAGGAAGGTGACCTCGTCACGCTCGAACTTCATCCGCGCACCGCGCCCATAGCCGAGGCGCCGCCGGGCCAGGTGGTCCGCCACCATGTCCGTGGTGATCGGCACGCCGGCGGGAAGTCCCTCCAGCGTCGCGACAAGTGCGGGACCGTGGGACTCCCCCGCGGTCAGCCAGCGCAACCTGCTCAACGGTGCTCCTCATGCTCGCGCCCTGGTACTGCTGCTGCGTACGCGTGTCCTCGCGTACGGCGACGGCGCGACCGGGTGCGCGGCCCTGGCCCGCCACCTCCGATCCTCCCACGTCCGGCGGCGGCGACCGGCCGCAGGTCCATCAGGCGGACGGCTCACCCGGCGGGCGCGGGGATCGTCCGGAGGTCGTCAGTGCCCGGCGAGGGCGTGCTCGCCCGCCTTGCGCATGGCGTCCAGCGGCGCGGGGGCCCGCCCGGTCATCTGCTCGACCTGGAGCACCGCCTGGTGCACCAGGAGGTCGAGGCCGCTCACGACCGCGCCTCCGTACGCCGACCAGCGGGCGGCGAGATCGGTGGGCCAGGGGTCGTACAGCACGTCGAACAGGGTGGCGGGCCGCTCGGGGACGGCGGCGGCCAGCGCGTCCGTGGTGCCCGCGGGGGTGGTGGCGATCACGAGGGGCGCGCGCAGGGCCTGTGCCGCGTCCGCCCAGTCCGCCGTCCGCACGTCGAGGTCGAGCCGCTCGCCCCACTGCCGCATCTCGGCGGCCCGGGCCTCGCTGCGGACGTAGGCGACGACCTCACCGGTGCAGATCCGCGCGAGCGCGGCCAGCGCGGAGGACGCGGTGGCACCGGCGCCGAGGACGGCGGCGGAGTCGACCTGCTCGATGCCCCGCTCCCGCAGGGCGGCGACCATGCCGGGGATGTCCGTGTTGTCGCCGACGCGGCGGCCGTCGTCGGTGAACACGACCGTGTTCACCGTCTCCACGGAGGCGGCCGTCTCGCTGATCTCGTCGAGCAGCGGGATGACGGCCCGCTTGAGCGGCATCGTCAGCGACAGCCCGGCCCACTCCGGGCCGAGCGTCCCGATGAAGCCGGGCAGCGTCTCCTCGTCGACCTCGAACCGGTCGTAGGACCAGCCGTCGAGGCCGAGGTGCTCGTACGCCGCCCGGTGCAGCACCGGGGAGAGGGAGTGGGCGATGGGAGAGCCCAGGACGGCGGCTCTGCGCCCGCTGTCGTTACCGGTGCCGCTCATTGCCCCTTCTGCTCCTCGAGGTACTTCTCACGGTTGCGGTTCTGCTCTTCGTTCGTCTCGGCGAACAGCGTCTTGTCCTCGCTGATCGAGACGAAGTAGTACCAGTTGCCCTTGGCGGGCTTGAGCGCGGCCTCGATGGCCACCTGGCCGGGGTTGCCGATCGGTCCGGGCGGCAGGCCCTTGATCTTGTACGTGTTGTACGGGTCGTTGAGCCGGCGCAGGTCGTTGACCGAGCCCGTGGCCAGCTTGGACTCCCCGCGGAGGTAGTTCACCGTGGAGTCGAAGTCGAGCAGGCCGTAGGTCTCGGTGTTGTCGCGCTTGAGGCGGTTGTAGACGACTCGCGAGACCTTCTCGAAGTCGTGCTTGTACTTGCCCTCCGCCTGGACCAGGCTCGCGACGGTGAGCACCTGCAGGGGGTTCTTGAGGTTCAGCTCCGCGGCCTTGGACTCGATGCCGAGCGCGGCGTACTTCTCCTTGGCCAGGTCGACCATCTGCTCCAGGACCTCCTTGGGCTTCATGCCCTTGGCCACCGGATAGGTCGACGGGTAGAGGAATCCTTCCAGCGGGTCCTTGATGTCCTTGCCCGTGTTGGCCCACGACGGCAGGCCGAGGTCCGACCACTGCTTGTCGGCGACGCCCTCGGTGGTGCCCTTCTTGAGCTCCAGCGCCTTGTCGACTGCCGCGTAGACCTGCGCGTTGCGCTCGCCCTCGAAGACCGTCAGGTTGTTCCTGCTCTTGGGGTCGAGCATCAGCGCCACCGCGCTCTCGGCGGACATCTGCTTGTTGAGCAGGTAGGAGCCGGGCTGGATCTTGCCGCCGTCGGGGTTCTTGGACTGGGCGGCCACGAAGGCGTCGACACTCCTGACGACGCCGGCGTCCTTCAGCCGCTGCCCGATGGCGAAGCCGAGGGCGCCCTTCGGGATGACGACGGTCACCTTCTCGTCCTTGCCGTCCCCCGCGTAGTCGGGCGCCGAGCCGAAACGATTTTGGTAGAACTGGTACCCGAAATATCCGACACCACCGAGACCGCCGCCGAACACCAGCACGACCACGAGGCAGGCGCATCCGCTACGGCGCTTGCGGTCCTTGCCGCCGCCCCGGCCCCGCCGGTCCCCGCGCCCGCCACGGCCGTCCGCGTCGTCGTCATCGTCGTCGTCGCCGCCCGCGAAGAAGGCGTGTTCACCCTGATCGGGCCCGGGATCCCAGTCCGTCTGCGGCTCGGGTTCGGCACGGCGCCGGGCGGGGGGCTCGGGCGGCGGATACGCGTCGGGCGTGTTGTAGAAGTCGGGCTGTTCGCCGCCCGCGTAGGGGGCGCCCTGACCGCCGTAGGGGTCTGACACATCGGCGGGATAGGCGACTTGGGGGTGCGCGCCCGTGTCCCAGCCGCCGTTGTCGTACTGCTGCCCCTGCTCGCCGTACTGCTGGCGGCCCTGACCGGGGTACGGCTGCTGGTCCTGGCCGGGGTACTGCTGCCCCTGGCCGTCGAACTGCTGCCCGGCCCCCTGGCCGTACTGCTGCTGACCGTCGTACTGCTGTCCGCCCTGCGGCGCGTACTGCTGCTGGTTCGGGTCGTACACGGCCTGCGGGCCGGTGCCCCACTCGCCGTGCTGCTGCGGCTGCTGCGGATAGTGCTGTGGCTGGCCGCCGTAGGGGGACTGGCCGTCCTGGGCCTGTCCTCCCCATCCGCCGTCCCCGTACAACGGGTCCTCCGGATGCCACGGTTCGGAGCCTGGGCCCCGGCCATACTCAGTCATCGATCCCCTAGAGCCGCGAGGCGGTGGCTGCTGGCGCGTGTGGCACGGTTCCCGTCCGCCTCTTTCGCTGTGCGGTGGCTGTTCGAACACCGCCGCATCGCGCGGAACGTTACCGTATCGCGATCAGATGACCACTTCGACGCCCTCACCCGGCGCCGTGCCCGACGCCCGTTCGGACTCCAGGGCCTGCTGCAGGATGACGACGGCCGCCGCCTGGTCGATGACGGACCTGCCCTTCTTGGACTTCACGCCCGAGGCACGCAGTCCCTGACTGGCCGTCACTGTGGTCATCCTCTCGTCGAGGAGCCGCACCGCGACGGGTGCGATCCCGCGGGCGAGCGCCTCGGCGAAGGCACGGACCTTGACCGCGGCCGGGCCCTCGCCCCCCTTGAGGGAGCGAGGGAGTCCGACGACGACCTCGATCGGCTCGTACTCGTCGACGAGCTGCTTCAACCGGCGCTGCGCGGCCGGGACATCACGCCCCGGCACCGTCTCGACCGGTGTCGCGAGGATCCCGTCGGGGTCGCACGAGGCGACCCCGATGCGGGCGTCCCCGACGTCGATCGCGAGCCGACGTCCTCTGCGCATCTCCAGACCCCTACTTGGCCGTCTCGGCGACGAGGCGCTCGACGGCGTCGACCGCGTCACCGATGGCGGCCGGGTTCTGCCCACCGCCCTGGGCGACGTCCGGCTTGCCGCCACCGCCGCCACCGAGGGTCTTGGCGGCCGTGCGGACCAGCTCACCGGCCTTCAGACCGCGCTCACGGGCCGCCTCGTTGGTGGCGATGACCGTGAGCGGCTTGCCGCCCACCGTGCTGAACAGGGCCACGACGACGGCCCGTCCGCCCTGGATGCGGCCGCGCACGTCGAGGACCAGCCTGCGCAGGTCGTCGGCGCCCGTGCCGTCCGGGACCTGCCCGGTGACCAGCGCGACACCGTGCACGTCCTTGGCGGACTCGGCCAGACCGGCGGCGGCCTGGAGGACCTTCTCCGCGCGGAACTTCTCGATCTCCTTCTCGGCGTCCTTCAGCTTGCCGAGCATGGCGGAGATCTTCTCCGGAAGCTCCTCGGGGCGGCCCTTGACCAGCTCCTGGAGCTGGGCGACGACCGTGTGCTCCCGGGCGAGGAAGTTGTAGGCGTCGACGCCGACGAGGGCCTCGATGCGCCGCACCCCGGATCCGATGGACGACTCGCCCAGCAGCTTGACCAGGCCGAGCTGGGCGGTGTTGTGGACGTGCGTGCCGCCGCACAGCTCCTTGGAGAAGTCGCCGATGGTGACGACGCGCACCCGCTCGCCGTACTTCTCGCCGAACTCGGCGATGGCGCCCTGCTTCTTCGCCTCGTCGATGCCCATGACCTCGGCGTGCACGTCGAGGTCGCGGGCCAGCACCTCGTTGATCTGCTGCTCGACGTCGGTCATCACGGCCGTGGGCACGGCCGACGGGGAACCGAAGTCGAAGCGGAAGCGGCCGGGCTGGTTCTCGGAACCGGCCTGGGCGGCCGTCGGGCCGAGGGCGTCGCGCAGGGCCTGGTGGGTGAGGTGCGTGGCCGAGTGGGCGCGGGCGATGGACTTGCGGCGGCGCACGTCGATCGTGGCCTGGGCCTTGGCGCCGACGGTCACCTCGCCGACCTGGACGACGCCCTTGTGGACGTAGACCCCGGGGACCGGCTTCTGGCAGTCGCGGACCTCGATCACGGCACCGGTGTCCACCCTGATGCGGCCGGTGTCGCCGATCTGGCCACCGCCCTCGGCGTAGAACGGCGTGCGGTCGAGGACGATCTCGACCTCGTCGCCCTCCGAGGCGGCCGGGGAGGAGGCGCCGTCGACGAGGATGCCGACGATCGTCGACTCGCCCTCGGTCTGCGTGTAGCCGACGAACTCGGTCTCACCGGCGGCGTCGGCGATCTCGCGGTAGGCGCCGAGGTCGGCGTGGCCGGTCTTCTTGGCCTGGGCGTCGGCCTTGGCGCGCTCCCGCTGCTCCTTCATCAGGCGGCGGAAGCCGTCCTCGTCCACGGACAGGCCCTGTTCGGCGGCCATCTCCAGGGTGAGGTCGATCGGGAAGCCCCAGGTGTCGTGGAGCAGGAACGCCTTGTCACCGGAGAGGACCGTGCCACCGGAGGCCTTGGTCTCGGTGACGGCCGTGTCGAGGATGTTGGTGCCGCCCTTGAGGGCCTTGAGGAACGCGGCCTCCTCGGCGAGGGCGACGGTCTCGATGCGCCGGCGGTCGGAGATGAGCTCCGGGTACTGCTGGCCCATCATCTCGATCACGACGTCGATGAGGTCCTTGACGACCGGACCGGTGGCGCCGAGCAGCCGCATGTTGCGGATGGCGCGGCGCATGATGCGGCGCAGCACGTAGCCGCGGCCCTCGTTGCCGGGGCTGACGCCGTCGCCGATGAGCATCACCGACGTGCGCATGTGGTCGGTCACCACGCGCAGCGAGACGTCGGAGCCGTGGGCGGCGCCGTACTCGACACCGGTCAGCTCGGTGGCCTTGTTGATGACGGCCATGGAGGTGTCGATCTCGTACATGTTCTGCACGCCCTGCAGAATCATCGCGAGGCGTTCCATGCCGAGGCCGGTGTCGATGTTCTTCTGGGGCAGCTCGCCGAGGATCTCGAAGTCCTCCTTCGAGGTGCCCTCGCCGCGCTCGTACTGCATGAAGACCAGGTTCCAGATCTCCACGTACCGCTCGTCGTTGACGGCCGGGCCGCCCTCGACGCCGAACTCGGGGCCGCGGTCGTAGTTGATCTCGGAGCACGGGCCGCAGGGGCCGGGCACGCCCATGGACCAGTAGTTGTCCTTCTTGCCGAGGCGCTGGATGCGCTCGGCGGGCACGCCGATCTTCTCGCGCCAGATCTGCTCGGCCTCGTCGTCGTCCAGGTAGACGGTCACCCACAGCCGCTCCGGGTCGAGCCCGTAACCGCCCTTGTCCTGGGGCGAGGTGAGCAGCTCCCAGGCGTAGGTGATGGCACCTTCCTTGAAGTAGTCCCCGAAGGAGAAGTTGCCGCACATCTGGAAGAAGGTGCCGTGGCGGGTGGTCTTGCCGACCTCTTCGATGTCGGGCGTGCGCACGCACTTCTGCACGCTGGTGGCGCGCGAGAACGGCGGCTTGACCTCACCGAGGAAGTACGGCTTGAAGGGGACCATGCCCGCGGGGACCAGGAGCAGAGTCGGGTCGTCCGCGATGAGCGACGCCGAAGGGACGACGGTGTGACCGCGCTCCTCGAAGAAGCTCAACCAGCGGCGGCGAATCTCGGCCGACTCCATCAGTGGTCCTCATTCCGGTTGTACGAGTACGTCGACCTCTCGACGTACTTGGGGTTGCTGCGGTTCTCGATGGCGGCGACGCGCCGCGGTGCGGGCAGTTCGGGGTCCGTCCCGGCGTTCAGCCCGAGTGCCTCGTCGAGTTCGGCCTCGCGCTGGGCCATGCCCTCGCGGACGTCGAGCGCAAAGTCCTTGAGCCGGTGGCCCGCTTCGATCGCCTTGTTCGCGGCCTGGGCCGCGAGGCTCTCGGGCGTCAGCTGCCTGATCTTGCGGTTGACCTTGGTGGTGGCCCACACGCCGGCGGCTGCGCCCGCGGTGAACCAGAACGTACGGCGGAACATCGCTGCGTCAGTCCTTCTTCCGCTTTCCCCGTCGCGCGGACGGGACGGTGCGTCCCACGATCACGGTGCGGCGGGACGCCCTGGGTGGCTCGTTCTCACGTCGGACCCCGAGTGCCCGGCGGACGCCGTAGCCGAACGCCGCGACCTTCACCAGCGGGCCGCCGAAGGTGGAGGCGACCGTCGTGGAGAGCGCCGACGCGTTCGACGTGACCTCCTGGACGTCGGAGGCGATGGCGTCGACGCGCTCGATCTGGGTCTGTGCGGAGCGCACCGCCGTGGAGGCGTCGGCCAGCAGCGGGACGGCCTGGTCGGTCACGTCCGCCACGAGCTTGGTGGTCGCCTTGAGCGTCTGGGCCAGCCTCGCCAGCGCGACGGCGAGGAAGGAGACCAGGATCGCCCAGAACACGGCCACCAGGATCCCGGCCACCTCTCCACCGGACACTGATTGCACCCGCTCCCTGATACGTGCCTGAACATCGAAAAGTCGTCCCCCGAGCCTATCGCGCCGGGGCCGCCGCTCCGCACCGGATTACCGCCGCCCCACAGCGCGAATGTGCCCGAACCGATTGTACGGACCGCTTATGGCTCAGTACGCTCCGTATCCCATGCACCGATCTCACCCCGCCCGGCGCCCCGGCTCCCCGCCCCCGGGCAATCTGCCCCTGGAACTCGACGCGTTCGTGGGGCGCTCGGCGGAACTGGCTCAGCTGGCCGACGCGCTGGAGTCCGCGCGCCTGGTGACCGTGACGGGCCTCGGCGGCGTCGGGAAGTCGCGGCTCGCGGCGCATGCGGCCGCACGGACGGAGCTGCCCAACGGGGCGTGGCGGGTGGAACTGGCCGCGCTCCGCGAGCCGGAGCTCGTCGAGTACGCGGTGCTGGAGGCCCTCGGTCTGACGGACCACACGTCCAGGCTGCCCCGCCAGGTGCTCCTCGACCATCTTGCCGAGCGCCGGCTCCTGCTGATCCTCGACGGTTTCGAGCATCTGGTGGACGCGTGTGCCTCGCTGGTCGGCGAACTGCTGAGGGCCGCGCCGGGGCTGCGCGTGCTCGCCGTGGGACGCAGGCCGCTGGAGGTCGGGGGTGAGCGGCTGTTCCCGCTGGCGCCGATGACCGGGCCGGAGGCGGCGGAGCTGTTCGCCCATCGCGCGGCGGCACGGGTGCCCGGCTTCGCGGTGGACGACGCCAACCGGTCCGACGTGCTGGAGCTGTGCCGGCGCCTCGACGGGATCCCGCTCGCCGTCGAACTGGCCGCCGGCCGCCTGAGCACCCTGTCCCCCGCCCAGCTGCTGTCGCGGCTGGAGGACCGCTTCCGGCTGCTCACGGGAGGCGGCCGGGACGCGCCGCCGCGCCACCAGACGCTGCGTACGGCGATCGGCTGGAGCCACGAGCTGTGCACGCCGGAGGAGCGGCTGCTCTGGTCCCGCCTCTCGGTGTTCGCGGGCCGGTTCGACCTGGAGGCCGCCGAGTACGTGTGCAGCGGTGACGGGCTGCACGCCGAGGACGTCCTCGACGTACTGGGTGAGCTCCTCGCCCAGTCCGTCGTCTCCCGCGAGGAGACGCCCGTCGGTGTGCGCTACCGGATGCTCGACACGGTCCGCGCGTACGGCGCCGAGTGGCTGGAGGCGATGGGGGACGCGGGGCGGCTGCGCCGACGTCACCGCGACTGGTTCATGGGGCTGGCCACCTGGTGCGAGCTGGACTGGTTCTCCCCGCGCCAGGCCGAGGTCGCGGCGCGCGTCGAGACGGAGCTGCCGAATCTGCGGTGCGCCCTGGAGCACTGCCTGACGGAGCCGGGCGAGGCGCATCTGGGCCAGTACCTGGCGGCCAGCCTCTGGTTCTACTGGGTCGGCTGCGGCCGGCTCACCGAGGGGCGGCACTGGCTGGACCGGAGCGTCGAACTGTCCGCGGAGGACGGGACGTACGAGCAGTCCCGGCTGAAGGCGCTCTGGGTGCTCGGCTACGTGGCGGTCCTCCAGGGCGACGCGGTGCCCGCGCTCGCGGCGCTCCAGGAGTGCCGTGAGGAGGCGGAGCAGGCCGGGAACGCCACGGCGGTGGCGTACGCGGAGCACCGCACCGGATGCCTGGCGCTCGTCACGGACGACATGCCGCGCGCGGAGAGCCTGCTGCGCTCGGCGCTGGACCGCTATCACGAGATCGGCGAGCTCAACAGCAACGTATTGATGGGCCAGGTGGAGCTGGCGATGGCGAAAGCCTTCCAGGGGGACCTGCCGGGCGCGGTCAGGCTGTGCGAGGACGTCCGCCGGGTGTGCGAGGACCACGGGGAGCGGTGGGCGCTGGCGTACGCGCTGTACGTGCTGGCATACGGGTCCTGGACCGAGGGCGACCTGCGGCGGGCCCGGGACCTGCTGGAGGAGTGCCTCGGCATCGGGCACGCCTTCCACGACCTGCTCGGCACGGTCCTCGCCGTCGAGCTGCTCGCCCTGGTCACGGCGGAGGACGGCGACCCGGCCGAGGCCGCGGTGCTGCAGGGCGCGGCGTCCCGGATGTGGCCCTCGGTGGGCCTGCCGCTGTTCGGCTCGGCGTACTACAACGCGCCGCACGAGCGCTGCGAGGCGACGGCGCGGGCGCGGCTGGGCGACGAGCGGTACGAGGAGTGCGTGGCGGAGGGGGCCCGGCTGGAGCAGGAGGCGGCGGTGGCCCGGGCGCTCGGGCGGTCCGGGGAGCGGACGCTCGGCGCGGTGCCGTCGCCGCGGGCGGTGCCGGCTCCCCCGGACGTGCGAAAGCCCGCCGCCTCGCCCACCCGGAAGGGCGGGGAGACGACGGGCTGACACGCAGTGGTGCTACGTCCGCCGGAAAGCGATCAGCGGGCGTAGTACTCGACGACGAGCTGCTCGTCGCAGATCACCGGGATCTCCTTGCGGTTCGGCTCACGGTCCAGGCGGAAGGCCAGGGCGCGGAGGTTCACCTGGAGGTAGCGCGGGGTCTCGCCGTCGGGGGCGAAGCCACCCTCACGCGCGACCTCGAACAGCGGCTTCTGGCGGCTGCGCTCGCGGACCATGACGACGTCGTCCGGCTTGACGCGGAAGGACGGCTTGTCGACCTTCTGGCCGTTGACCTCGATGTGGCCGTGGACGACCATCTGGCGGGCCTGGTAGATCGTGCGGGCGATGCCCGAACGGAGGACCAGGGCGTCGAGACGGCGCTCGAGCTCGATGACCAGGGCCTCACCGGTCTTGCCCTGGGTCTTCGCGGCACGCTCGTAGGCGCGGACGAGCTGGCGCTCGGACACGTCGTACTGCGCGCGCAGACGCTGCTTCTCGAGCAGACGGACCTTGTAGTCCGAGTTCTGCTTGCGGCCGCGGCCGTGCTCACCCGGCGGGTAGGGGCGGGCCTCGAAGTACTTGACGGCCTTCGGGGTCAGCGCGATGCCGAGGGCACGCGACTTCTTGACCTTGGGGCGGGACTGGTTCGCCATGAACCAAACACCTCGTGTCTCTGATGTGAATACGGCTTCACCAGGGTTAGGGGAGGTCGCAATCCGCAGCCGGGGAAACCCTGCGGGTCCTGTCGGACCTACCGGGCAGCCGCTCCCTGGTCTGGGCACATACGTGCAGCACGCGAGTGGCCCACCGACCTGTCCCCGGGATTCCGGGAGGGTGGTGGGCTGCCCGCGACACCTTCGACGGTGCGCGACGCTCCTGGATCCCCCGCGCCTTGCGGCGCACGGGTTCCGGCTGGATGTCCCGTTCTGGTGGTGCCGACCGGAGCCGGACACGGGACGCAGCGCTTCAGGGAGTCTACAGGGTGGTCAGGGCCGTCCTCGACCGAGGTGCTTCCTGGTCCACTCGACCGCGTCCGCGTAGCGTGCCTCGGCGCCGTGGCGGGTGGGTGTGTAGTACTCCCGGTCCTTGAGCTCCTCCGGTGCGTACTGCTGGGCGGCGATGCCCTCGGGCAGGTCGTGCGGGTACACGTAGCCCTGGGCGTGCCCGAGCTTGGCCGCGCCCTTGTAGTGCCCGTCACGCAGATGGGTGGGCACGGGGCCCGCGTGGCCCTTGCGCACGTCCTCCATGGCGGCGCCGATCGCGGTGGTCGCGGCGTTCGACTTCGGGGCCAGCGCGAGGGCGATCGTGGCGTGGCTGAGGGTGAGCGCGGCCTCGGGGAAGCCGATCATCGCGACGGCCTGCGCGGCGGCGACGGCGATGGGCAGGGCGTTGGGGTCGGCGAGGCCGATGTCCTCGCTGGCGGAGATCATCAGGCGGCGGGCGATGAACCGGGGGTCCTCGCCGGCCTCGATCATCCGCGCCAGGTAGTGCAGGGCGGCGTCCACGTCCGAGCCGCGGATCGACTTGATCAGGGCGCTGGCGACGTCGTAGTGCTGGTCGCCGTCGCGGTCGTACTTCACGGCGGCGCGGTCGACCGTCTCCTCCAGGGTCCGGAGGGTGATCTCCGGCTCGCCCTTGTCGAGCGCGGAGCCGGCCGCGGCCTCCAGGGCGGTCAGGGCCCGGCGGGCGTCGCCGCCCGCGATCCGCAGCAGGTGCTCCTCGGTGTCCTCGGGGAGGGTGACGGCCTCCTTGAGACCCCGCTCGTCGGCGAGCGCCCGGCGCAGCAGGCCGCGCAGGTCGTCGTCCGTGAGCGGTTCGAGGGTGAGCAGCAGGGAGCGGGACAGCAGGGGGGAGATCACCGAGAAGTACGGATTCTCGGTGGTCGCGGCGATCAGGGTCACCCAGCGGTTCTCGACGGCGGGGAGCAGGGAGTCCTGCTGGGCCTTGCTGAAGCGGTGGATCTCGTCGAGGAAGAGGACGGTCTCCTTGCCGAAGCCTCCGGTGGCCCGGCGCGCGCCCTCGATGACGGCGCGGACCTCCTTGACGCCCGCGGTGATCGCGGACAGCTCGACGAAGCGCTTGTTCGTGGCCTTGGAGACGACGTACGCGAGGGTGGTCTTACCGGTGCCCGGCGGGCCCCAGAGGATCACGGACGACGGTCCCGCCGGTCCCCCGCCGCTCTCGCCGACGAGTCTGCGCAGGGGCGAGCCCGGCTTCAGCAGGTGCTGCTGGCCCACGACCTCGTCGAGGGTGCGCGGGCGCATCCGGACCGCCAGGGGGCTGCTGGACGGGTCCTTCTCCTGGCGTTCTTCTGCTGCGGCGGTGAACAGGTCGGGCTCCACGTACAAAACCCTATGTCACGCCACTGACAACGCCGCCGGGCCCGGTCCGCCGGGCCCCGGGGCGGGGTCAGCTCGTCCAGAAGTCCCACCAGCGGGTCAGGATCAGCATGCCGATGATGCCGATGTGCAGCACGGGCAGCACCCAGGTGAACTCGCCGAAGAAGCTCCTGAGCCACTGGGGTGCGGGCAGGAAACCGTGGCGCACGTTGGACGAGGTCACGTACCAGAACATGAGGATCGTGGCGACCCAGGCCAGGCTGCACCACAGGCACAGCGAGTTGATCCGGTACAGCGACTGGAACTGCAGCCAGGTGCAGAAGGCGACCCCGAAGAGGGTGCCGGCGTTGAAGGTCAGCCAGTACCAGCGCGGGAAGGTGGCCCGGGCCAGCAGGCTCACGCCGACGCAGATCACGATGCCGTAGGCGACGAGCCCGATCATCGGGTTGGGGAAGCCGAAGGCGGAGGCCTGGTCGCTCTTCATGATGTTGCCGCAGGAGACGACCGGGTTGAGGCTGCAGCCCGGCACGAAGTCCGGGTTCTCCAGCAGCTTGAACTTGTCGATCGTGATGACCCACGCGGCGAGCAGGCCGGCGGCACCGGTGATCACCAGCAGCAGCGCGAAGGCGAGGCTGCCGCCCACCGTCCGTGGGACGTCGACGCGCTCCTGGTCGATGGAGACGCCGTCCTTGACTGTCGTCTTGCTCATCACGCCGATCCGTTACGGGAGAGGGGGGTCCGTGGCACGGTCATTGTGCCGCACGCACGCCCGTGTCCACCGTTCGATGGACATAAGGAGGTACGCACGGTCGTCCCGGAGCGTTCGGTCCGCATGACAGCTCACAGGGAACAACTCGCGGTCGACGTACGGGGACTGCGCAAGCGGTACGGGGACGTGGCCGCCGTCGACGGACTGGACCTGCGCGTCCGGCGCGGTGAGGTCTGCGGCCTGCTCGGGCCGAACGGCGCCGGCAAGAGCACCACGGTGGAGGTCCTCCGGGGCAGCAGGGTGGCGTTCGCGCGGCGACGTCGTCCGGCAGGACGAATCGGCGCCCATGGAGTTGACGGTGCGCGAAACCGTGCGGCATTTCTCCCGTTACCACCCGAATCCGCAGCACCCCGGACGAGGGCGTCGCCCTGGTCGGTCCCCGCCACCCGGCATCCGCAGGTCCATCAGGACGATGTCGGGCCGGAGTTCGGCGGCCGGCGCCTCGGCCCGCGGCGTCGAGTCGATCGCCCGGATGACCGCGGCGCGCCTGCCGTGCCGGGTGGTCGTGCTCACCACCCATGAGACGGACCGGGGACATCCTGCGCGCGGTGAGCTGGCGGAGGCGGTGCGGGCCGTGGGGCGAGACCGTGCCGGCTCCGTCCGTGGCCGTCCGGCTGGCCGACCGGCCGCGCGCGACGCAGGAGCGGCCGCGGCTGTCGGAGCGGGAGGTCGCGGTGCTCCGGCTGGTGGCCGAGGGATGCACGCACGCCGAGGCCGGCCGGCGGCTGTTCATCGGCGAGTCGACCGTGAAGACCCATCTGCTGCGGGCCGTCGGCACGTTGGGGGTCGACGACCGCACGGCGGCGGTGATGTCCGCGATGCGGTGGGGCCTGCTGGACCGAGGCCGGGCAGCGTCCCAGGTTCGGTCGGGGGGGGGGGGGGGGGGGGGGGGGGGGGTGGGCGGGGGGGGGGGGGGGGGGGGGGGGGGGGGGGGGAGGAGGAAAACAGGGGGAGAGGTGCACAGAAAAACCGGCGGGAGCCGGTGGGG
>NZ_JBVHPY010000004.1:106891-288029 GCF_055567695.1 Streptomyces sp. NPDC026417 | reverse complement strand
GACTAGAGGGTGGGGGGGCGCGCGAGGGGGGGGGGGGTCGGGCGGGCAGGAACCAACACGTCCCCGGGGGTGGCGGAGAAGACAACGCCCCCAGCCCCCCCCCCCCCCCCCCCCCCCCCCCCCCCCCCGCGCACCACCGCCTCAGCCCAGGCGGGATTCCACCTCGGCCACGATCTCGTTGACGCCGATGGCGGTCTGCTCGCCGGACTCCATGTCCTTGAGCTGGACGACGCCCTCGGCGAGGTCGCGTTCGCCGGCGACGATCGTGTAGCGGGCGCCGCTGCGGTTGGCGTTCTTCATGGCTCCCTTGAGCCCCTTCCCGCCGTACGAGAAGTCGGCGGCGATGCCGACCTTGCGCAGCTCGTTGACCTTGGCGAAGAGGAACCGCCGCGCCTCGTCGCCGAGCGCCACCGCGAAGACGCTGGTGGCGGAGGGCAGTTCGAGCGCGACGCCTTCCGCCTCCAGGGCGAGGACCGTGCGGTCGACACCGAGCGCCCAGCCGACGGACGGCAGCGCGGGCCCGCCGATCATCTCGGACAGCCCGTCGTAGCGCCCGCCGCCGCCCACCGCGGACTGCGAGCCGAGGCCGTCGTGGACGAACTCGAAAGTCGTGCGCGTGTAGTAGTCCAGGCCGCGCACCAGCTTGGGGTCGTCCTCGTAGGGGACGCCCGCGGCCGTGATCAGCTCGCGCACCTCCTCGTGGTACGCCTTGCAGGCGTCGCACAGGTAGTCGCGCAGCAGCGGCGCGCCCACGAGCTGCTTCTGGACGTCGTCGCGCTTGTCGTCGAGGACCCGCAGGGGGTTGATGTCGGCGCGGCGGAGCGTCTCCTCGTCGAGGTCCAGCCCGCGCAGGAAGTCCTGGAGGGCGGCGCGGTAGACGGGACGGCACTCCTTGTCGCCCAGGGAGTTCAGCAGGATGCGGAACTCACGCAGTCCCAGCGACCGGTACGCCTGGTCGGCGAGGATGATCAGCTCGGCGTCGAGAGCCGGGTCCTCGGCTCCGATCGCCTCGGCGCCGACCTGCGAGAAGTGGCGGTAACGGCCCTTCTGGGGGCGCTCGTAGCGGTAGTACGAGCCCGAATACCAGAGCTTGACGGGCAGGTTGCCCGCCTTGTGCAGGTTGGCCTCCAGCGCGGCGCGCAGGACGGAGGCGGTGCCCTCGGGCCGCAGCGCGAGCCGGTCGCCGCCCTTGGTCTCGAAGGCGTACATCTCCTTGGTCACGATGTCGGTGGACTCACCGACACCGCGGGCGAACAGCTCGACGTTCTCGAAACCGGGCGTCTCGATGTACCCGTACCCGGAGGTGCGCAGCGGGGCGGCAATGGCCTCGCGCACGGCGAGGTACTTGGCGCTCTCGGGCGGGATCAGGTCGTACGTGCCCTTGGGGGCCTTGAAGGTGCTCACGGAAGGTCTCGTCACATTCCTCGTCGGGGAGCCTCGGATGCTCCCTGGCCGCCGGCGGCCACCTGCCGCAGATACGGGTTGGTGGCGCGCTCCTGGCCGATGGTCGTCTGGGGGCCGTGGCCGGACAGCACCACGGTCGAGTCGTCGAGCGGCAGGCACACACGGGCCAGCGAGTCGAGCATCTCGGCCATGTCGCCGCCGGGCAGGTCGGTGCGTCCGATGGAGCCGGCGAACAGCAGATCCCCGGAGAAGAACACGGACGGGACGTCCGCGCTCTCGGGCATCCGGAAGGTCACCGACCCCTTGGTATGGCCCGGCGCGTGCGCGACGGAGAGGCCGAGGCCCGCGAGTTCGAGCTCGGCACCGTCGGTGAGCTCCTTCACGTCGTCGGGCTCCCCCACGGTCAGCTCGCCCATCAGCGGCATGCCGATGGAGCGCCCGAGCGCCTTCTCGGGGTCGCTCATCATGTAGCGGTCCCGGGGGTGGATCCAGGCCGGCACGTCGTGCGCTCCGCACACGGGCACGACCGAGGCCACATGATCGATGTGGCCGTGGGTGAGGATGACCGCGACGGGCTTGAGCCGATGCTTGGCGAGTGCGTCCTCGACTCCCTGGGCGGCCTGATGGCCCGGGTCGATGATCACGCACTCCTCACCCGCGGCGGGGGCGACCAGGTAACAGTTGGTCCCCCAGGCCCCGGCGGGGAACCCGGCAATGAGCACGATCGTCCTTCGTTTGTGTCGTACGAGGTCATACGGCGTCGTACGGGGCGGGCGGCTGTGGCTCAGAGCCTACCGGCGCTGCCGTTTCCTCAGCGAACCCATATACGGTACGGGGCACACGCAGGCGGTCGGCTCACAAGACGCACGCGTCCCACTCGACGTACGAGACGCACGAGGAGAAAACCCGGTGGTCAGCCAGGAGCAGCGGCGGCGTCAGCTCGCCCGGGAGAAGTTCTTGCGGCAGCAGCAGCGGCGTACGGCCGCGCGGCGCAGGACGCATGCACGCAACGCGGTGATCGCGTCGGTCCTCGGCGTGGTCGTGGTGGGCAGTGTCGTGTCGTACGCGACCGGGGTCTTCAAGGACGACGACAAGAAGACCAGCGCCGGCGCGGAGGTGACTCCGAGCCCCTCGACGCCGAGCAAGGTGCCGGACCCGTGCAAGAAGGCCGCCGCGGGCAAGGTGAAGTCGCTGAGCTGGAAGAAGGAGCCGGCGGTCACCATCGACAAGTCCGCGGACTACTCGATGAAGCTGGCGACGACCTGCGGCGACATAGACGTCGACCTCAAGACGGCCGCGGCGCCGCACACGGTGAACTCGTTCAACTTCCTCGCCGGGAAGGGGTTCTTCGATCACACCAAGTGCCACCGCCTGGTCACGAACGGCATCTACGTGCTGCAGTGCGGTGACCCGCAGGGCACCGGCAGCGGCGGCCCCGGCTACACGATCCCGGACGAGAACCTGAAGGACAAAACCCTCAAGGACGGCGTCTACCCGGCGGGCACGATCGCCATGGCCAACACCGGCCAGAAGCACACCGGCGGCAGCCAGTTCTTCCTCGTGTACCAGGACAGCAAGTTGCCGCCCAGTTACACACCGTTCGGAACCGTCTCCAAGTCCGGCATGACCGTTCTGAAGAAGATCGCCGCGGCCGGCGAGAGCACCGGACAGGGTGACGGCGCGCCCAACGCGACCGTTGTGATCGACAAGATGACCGTGACGAAATCCTGACCGCCAGCTGCGAAACTTCGGTCGCGCGGGATGCGGACAGCCGCCCCGCCGGTCGCCTATGTTGGCCGTGACGAAACTGTGGACGATGCCCGGGGGCGCTGAAGCCTCCCGCAGGCATCATGTGGAGGAGGCGCTGTGAGCAGCGACCCGTGGGGCCGCGTCGACGAGACGGGGACCGTGTACGTGCGTACGGCCGACGGCGAGCAGGTCGTCGGTTCCTGGCAGGCCGGCTCGCCCGACGAGGCACTGGCCTACTTCGAGCGCAAGTACGAGGGCCTGGTTGTGGAGATCGGCCTCCTCGAGAAGCGAGTGAAGACCACCGACCTGTCGGCGAAGGACGCCCAGACCGCCATCGCGCACATCCGCGAGCAGGTGGACGCCCACCACGCGGTCGGCGATCTGGACGCGCTGCGCAAGCGGCTGGACAAGCTCGTGGAGACGGTCGACGCGCGCCGGCAGGAGCGCAAGGAGCAGCGGGCCAAGCAGTCCGACGAGGCGCGGCACGCCAAGGAGGCGCTGGTCGTCGAGGCGGAGGAGCTGGCGCAGAGCGACCAGTGGCGGGCGGCCGGTGAGCGGCTGCGCTCGCTGGTGGACACCTGGAAGGGGCTGCCGCGGCTCGACCGCAAGTCGGACGACGAGCTGTGGCACCGCTTCTCGCACGCCCGCTCGGCGTTCTCCAAGCGGCGCAAGGCGCACTTCGCGTCGCTGGACGCGCAGCGCGAGGAGGCCCGCAAGACCAAGGAGAGGCTGGTCGCCGAGGCCGAGGCGCTGTCCGGTTCGACGGACTGGGGTCCGACGGCGGCCCGCTACCGCGAGCTGATGGCGGACTGGAAGGCCGCGGGCCGCGCCCAGCGTGAGCACGAGGACGACCTGTGGAACCGCTTCCGCGGCGCCCAGGACGTCTTCTTCGCGGCGCGCAGCTCGGTCTTCGCCGAGCGGGACGCGGAGCAGTCGGAGAACCTGAAGCTCAAGGAGGAGCTGGCCGAGGAGGCCGAGAAGCTCGTCCCGGTGCAGGATCTCAAGGCCGCCCGGGCCGCCTTCCGCTCGATCAACGAGCGCTGGGAGGCCATCGGTCACGTGCCGCGCGACGCCCGCCCGAAGGTCGAGGGCCGGATGCACGCGGTGGAGCGGGCTCTGCAGGAGTCCGAGGAGGCCGAGTGGCGCCGGACCAACCCGGAGGCGCGTGCCCGTGCCGAGGGGCTCACCGGTCAGCTGCAGGCCGCCGTGGACAAGCTCACGGGGCAGATCGAGGCGGCGCGCTCCGCGGGCAACAACGCCAAGGCCGACAAGCTCCAGAAGGAGCTCGACGGCCGTCAGGCGCTGCTCGACCAGGCCCTGAAGGGTCTGCAGGAGTTCGGCGGCTGACCTGTGTCGGGCCGCCGAAGGGCGGCCGGCGTCCGGTTGCGGCCCGGCGGTGGTTTCTCCAACGCCGGGCCGCACCGCGTTGCTCAGGGGGTACGCGGTCCGCCCTGTTCGGCGATGTGGAGCGCGTGCTTGAGCACCTCGCAGGCCTCGATGTGGTTCCCGGACTCCTGCAGGAGGTCGGCGAGCCGCCGGCACACCAGGATCGCCTCGGGCCCGTACAGCTTGTGCACCTGTTGGAAGGCGAGTTCGAGGACCTCGACGGCTTCCCCGATCTGCCCGGACTCGGCGAGCAGCTCGGAGAGTTCCAGCTGCACGGCGAGCAGGTCGCCCCGGCCGTCCCGCGCCTGTTCGCGGAGGGCGAGCCAGAGCACCGGGAGGGCGTCCCTGGTGTTGCCCGCGGCGCGCAGGGCCCGGGCCACGTTGAGGCCGGTGGCGACCATGGCGGCGCGGACGTCGGCGGCCATGACCGGTCCGGCGGGGGTGCGGTGCCCGGCACGGGCCTTGTTGCGGGCGAAGGCGAGCCGCCCCACGCCGTTCTCCTGGGAGCGCTGCGGCAGGGGGCGGTTCTTGGCGCGCAGGCGCTCCTCCAGGACCCGGTAGAGGGTGTCCAGGTCGATGAGTTCGGGCCCGTCGTGTACGCCGTTGCGCAGGACGGTGAGGAGCTCTCCGGTGAAGGCGGTGTAGCGCTCGCCGTCGGGCGCGAGCGCCAGCCGGTCGCGGGGCGAGGCGGTGAGCACGAAGGCGCCGTCGACGGCGGCCTGCGCGGCGAGTACGTCACCGCCGACGAGAGTGCGCGCGGCCCGGCCGCTGAAGCAGCAGTCGAGGACGACGACCTTGCGGCGGGCGCGGGAGGCGCGCAGGGCGGAGCGCAGATGCTGGTAGGCGACGGCGGTGTAGCCGAGGTGGTCGCGTGAGTCGCCGAGCGCGAGGTACAGGTCCGCGGACTCGGAGTCGCGCATGCCGTGGCCGGCGTAATACACGATCAGGGTGTCGGTGGCCTCGTCGCCGGCCCGGTGAACCGGGTCGAGCATGGCGAGCGGGCTCTGCGGGTCGGTGACGACGGTGCAGTGCTGCACGGGGAGCCCCCAGACCGTGGCGTCGCACAGCTCGGCGGCGAGGTCGACCACGTTGGCCTCGACGGCGGGCAGTTGCGGAAGGTGCCGGTAGGAGGCGGTGCCTATGAGGACGGCCCGGGAGCGGGCCGGGTCAGGGAGCGTCGAGGTCACGCTCGGCTTCCTCCCGGTCCAGCAGCTCGATCAGGCGCCGCAGGGTCTCCTCGTCCCGCGCCGCCTCGGCGGTGAGGAGCACCTCGACCTCGCCGCGGCGCAGCGTGACGGCGGGCGCCCGCCGGCGCGACGTCTGCCACTGGAGCACGGAGACGACCAGCGACGCGGTGGACAGCCCGCTGCCGAGGGCGAGTTGGAGCATGTCGAACCCCGCGCCCATGTGGTGCGCGGAGACCGGCTCGCCCACCACCGTGGCCCGTACGTCGAGTGTCTCGTCGGCGTGCAACCAGCGCAGCAGGGAGCGGAGTTCGTCCTCGGCGCCGGGCGCCTGCCCGGCGGCCGGCGGATGCCCGGCCCCGCTGGCAACCGGGACCGCCGCGATCCCCGCGACGAAGTCAGTCATCGATCCCGTCCGTTCGTAGGCCGACACGTTTGTTCACGCGGGAGAACAGGTCCAGTGCCTGGTCTCCGGCATCCAGCCTGGCCAGGCACACGGCCTGCCAGTACTGGCTGGTCAGGGTGGTGAGATGGTCGGGGCCGAGGGACGACAGGCACACCGGCACGATCACCGCCAACATCTGTGCGGCTTCGCGGAGTTGGCCGCGCGTCACCAGGTTGACCGCCTCGCGCTGCCGGGACAGCGCGTTCTGCGGGGTCATGCTGCTCAGCACGAGTCTGCGGGTGGCGTCGCTGAGGGTGGGAGGCGCCAGGGCGCCGACGGGCTCCTCGGTCCTGCGCCGCTCCGGGCTGCCGACGGACCCCTCCGGGGCCGGGCGCGCGGGCGCAGCCGCGTCCGACGCCCCGGGCGCTCCGTGCTGCAGCCATGCGGACTCGTCCCAGTCGTACTCGGGGGTCTCGACCGGCGCCCCGTCCCGCTCGTCGGGCGCAGGAACACCGCCGAGCGCGGGCGGCTCAGCGAGCTGGTCCAGTGCCTCGTCGCGGACGTACCGGGCGAGCAGGTCGGCCAGCAGCGGGGTACCCCCCTCGGCGAGATCCCGGAGCAGCTCTTCGACCGCCTCGGCCTGCTGGGGCCGGTCCGCGGGGTCCTGTCGGCAGAGCCGGTCGACGAGTCCCGTCAGGCCGTCCGGGTACGGCAGGTGCCGGCCGGCCAGCCGTGGGACGCCGTCGCCGAGCGCCTTCTCGACGATGGCGCCGACGTCCATGGTCTCGCCGAACGGCAGCTCGCCCGTGATCATCAGGTACATGCAGGCACCGAGCCCGTAGAGGTCGGCGACGGGCTCGGGCAGGGCCCCGCGGATCGCCTCGGGTGCGATGAACTGCGGCGTGCCCATCAGCATGCCGGTCCGGGTGATCACGGCCTCCCCGGCGAGACGGGCCAGCCCGAAGTCCTGGAGGACGACGCGTCCCCCGCGGTCGATCCCGATGTTGGAGGGCTTGACGTCCCGGTGGAGCACCCCGGCCGCGTGGGCGGCGGCGAGGGCCCGGGCGACGCCGAGGGACACGGATCCCACCGCCGCCGGGGGCAGCGGACCCGTCCGGGCCACCAGGTCGGCCAGGCTCATGCCGTCGAGCACCTGCATGACGAGGTAGGGCGTACCGTCCTGCACGCCCGTGTCGTACAGCGTGACCACCGAGGGGTCGTCGATCCTGGCCAGGGCCCGGGCCTCGCGCATGAAGCGCTCCAGGGCCTCGCTGTCGGCGGCCAGGCCCTCGACGGCGGTCAGCATCTTGACCGCGACGCGGCGTCCGAGCACGTCGTCGACCGCCTCGTACACCACGCCCATGCCGCCCCGCCCGAGCAGTCCGACCGGGCGGTAGCGGCCGGCCACTAAGCCGACGTTCTCCAACTCGTCCCCCGTCCTGCGGTCAGGGCCTGCGGGCCGACGTCACCCGGTACACGTCGTACACGCCCTCCACGCCCCGCACGGCCTTCAGGACGTGCCCCAGGTGCTTGGGGTCGCCCATCTCGAAGGTGAAGCGCGAGGTGGCGACGCGGTCGCGCGAGGTCTGCACGGCCGCGGACAGGATGTTCACGTGCTGGTCGGACAGGACGCGGGTGACGTCCGACAGCAGCCGGGACCGGTCCAGCGCCTCGACCTGTATGGCGACGAGGAAGACCGAGGACTGGGTCGGCGCCCACTCGACCTCGAGGATGCGCTCGGGTTCCCGGGACAGCGAGTCGACGTTGACGCAGTCGCTGCGGTGCACCGAGACGCCGCTGCCGCGGGTCACGAACCCGATGATCGGGTCGCCGGGTACGGGCGTACAACAACGGGCCAGCTTGACCCACACGTCGTCGACGCCCTTGACGACGACACCCGGGTCGGCGTTGGACCGGCGCTTGCGGCTCCGTCCGCGGGCGGGCGGGACGCTCTCGTCGATCTCCTCGGTAGCTGCCTCCTCGCCGCCGAGCGCCTGCACCAGCTTCTGCACGACGCTTTGCGCGGCGACGTGGCCCTCGCCGATCGCCGCGTACAGCGACGAGATGTCGGGGTAGCGCATCTCGTGCGCGAGGGTGACCAGCGAGTCGCCGGTGAGGATGCGCTGGATCGGCAGGTTCTGCTTGCGCATGGCGCGCGCGATGGCGTCCTTGCCCTGCTCGATGGCCTCGTCGCGGCGCTCCTTGGAGAACCAGGCCCGGATCTTGTTGCGGGCCCGCGGCGACTTGACGAAGCCGAGCCAGTCGCGGGAGGGGCCGGCACCGGCCGCCTTGGAGGTGAAGACCTCGACCAGGTCACCGTTGTCGAGAGTCGATTCGAGCGGAACGAGACGGCCGTTGACCCGCGCTCCTATGGTGCGGTGACCGACCTCGGTGTGCACCGCGTAGGAGAAGTCGACCGGGGTGGCGCCCGCCGGGAGCGCTATGACGTCGCCCTTCGGCGTGAAAACGAAGACCTCGTTGCGGGACAGGTCGAAGCGCAGGGACTCCAGGAACTCGCCCGGGTCCTCGGTCTCCTTCTGCCAGTCCAGGAGCTGGCGCAGCCACGCCATGTCGTTGAGGTGGTCGTCCTTGCCGGTGGTCCTCGGCTGGTCCGACCGCACCTTGGAGGTGCCGGCGACGGCCTCCTGCTTGTACTTCCAGTGGGCGGCGATGCCGTACTCGGCGCGGCGGTGCATGTCGAACGTGCGGATCTGGAGTTCGACCGGCTTGCCGTTGGGCCCGATGACCGTCGTGTGCAGCGACTGGTACATGTTGAACTTGGGCATCGCGATGTAGTCCTTGAACCGGCCGGGGACCGGGTTCCACCGCGCGTGCACCGTGCCGAGGGCCGCATAGCAGTCGCGGACGGTGTCGACGAGGACACGGATGCCCACCAGGTCGTAGATCTCCGCGAAGTCACGGCCGCGGACGATCATCTTCTGGTAGACGCTGTAGTAGTGCTTCGGGCGGCCGGTGACGGTCGCCTTGATGCGGGCCGCGCGCAGGTCGGACTGGACCTCGTCGGTCACTATGGCGAGGTACTCGTCGCGCTTGGGGGCGCGCTCGGCGACCAGGCGCACGATCTCGTCGTACATCTTGGGGTAGAGGATCGCGAAGGCGAGGTCCTCCAGCTCCCACTTGATGGTGTTCATGCCCAGGCGGTGGGCGAGCGGCGCGTAGATCTCCAGGGTCTCGCGCGCCTTCTTCTCCTGCTTCTCGCGCTTGAGATAGCGCATGGTGCGCATGTTGTGCAGGCGGTCGGCGAGCTTGATGACCAGGACGCGGGGGTCCTTGGCCATCGCGACGACCATCTTGCGCACGGTCTCCGCCTGCGCGGCCTCGCCGAACTTGACCTTGTCGAGCTTGGTGACACCGTCGACGAGGAGGGCGACCTGGTCACCGAAGTCGCGGCGCAGGGTGTCCAGGCCGTACTCGGTGTCCTCCACGGTGTCGTGCAGGAGTCCCGCCATGAGCGTGGCCGGGTCCATGCCGAGCTCGGCGAGGATGGTGGTCACGGCGAGCGGGTGCGTGATGTACGGGTCGCCGCTCTTGCGCTTCTGACCGCGGTGCCAGCGCTCGGCGACCTGGTAGGCCCGCTCGATCTGGCGGAGCGTGGACGTCTCGATCTTCGGGTCGTTGCTGCGCACTATCCGCAGCAGAGGCTCCAGCACCGGGTTGTACGGGTTGGAGCGCTGGACGCCGAGCCGGGCGAGACGGGCGCGGACGCGGTTGGAGGAGCCGCCGCCGGTGCGCGCCGGCTGGCCGACCGCGGGACGGACGACCGGGGTGTGCGCGGGGCGCTCGCCCTCGGAGGGAGCCGGTTTCGGACGTGGCTGCTCCGCCGCCTTGGTTTCGGGTGCGGCCTGGGCATGCTCCACCGCCCCGTGCGCGACGGTCTTCGCGGACTCGTCCGCGGCGCCGCGCTCGGGCTTGGCGGCTGGGGCATCCCCCCGGCGCTCGGCGCTGGGGGCGAGTGGCTGGGCCTCGTCTGGCAAGAGGGCTCCTCGTGCGCGTTCCGGGTCCCCCGGTCAGGCTCCGGAGAACCCATGGTAGCGATCCCGGGCTTCGAACTCGCCTTCGGCCGGTGGGACGGCCTCGTACAGGAGAAACACCGGAGGCGGGCACCGGATTCCTCCGGGCCCGCCTCCGCGTTGCCGAACGGGTGTTCGCGGTCTCGGTGCGGGTGCTGCGCCGACCACCACCGCCGCGCCCCGGCAGATCCTTCAGACCGTGAGGAGGGCCTCCAGCGGGGCGCTCCCGAGAGCCGGCTCCAGCCGGGCACGGCCGCCCAGGAAGCCGAGTTCCATCAGGACGGCGACGCCCGCGATCTCGGCGCCGGCCCGGCGGATGAGCTGCAGCGAGGCCTCGGCGGTACCGCCGGTGGCGAGGACGTCGTCCACGACCATCACACGGTCGCCCGCGGTCAGGTCCTCGGCGTGCACCTCGATCTCGGCGGAGCCGTACTCCAGGTCGTACGTCTGGCTCAGCGTCGCTCCGGGGAGCTTGCCCGCCTTGCGTACGGGGATGAAGCCGACGCCCGCGCGGACGGCCGCCGGAGCGCCCAGGATGAAGCCGCGGGCCTCCAGACCGACGATCTTCGTGGCGCCGTTGCGCACGGTGATCTCCGCCAGGGCGTCGGTCAGCGCGGTGAACGCCGCCGGGTCGGCCAGCAAGGGCGTGATGTCCTTGAACATCACGCCCGGCTCCGGGTAGTCCGCGACGTCCCGGATGCGGCTGAGCAGCAGCTCCTCGATGCCGGTCATCGGCGCTTCCCCGACGGCCGGCCGCGGCCGCGGTTGCGGGACGCGGGCTGGTTGCGGGGGCCGACGACGGCGGGCGCGACGTCCTGCGGCTCGTCGTCCTCGTCGTCGTACTGGTCGGCGGCGACCGGGGTGTCCAGCGACTCGCCCCGCGCCGCGGCCTGCGCCCGCTTGGCGAGGACCCGCTTCTTGAGGGCCTTCATCTGCGGCTCGCGCTCCTTGAGGTCGGCGACGAGCGGCGTGGCGATGAAGATCGACGAGTACGCACCGGCCGCGAGACCGACGAACAGCGACAGGGAGATGTCGTTGAGCATGCCGGCGCCGAGGACACCGCCGCCGATGAACAGCAGGCCCGCCACCGGCAGCAGCGCGACGACCGTCGTGTTGATGGACCGGACGAGGGTGCTGTTGATCGAGCGGTCGGCGACCTCGCTGTAGGTCCAGCGGGTCTGCTTGGTGAGGTCCTTCGTCTGTTCCTTGAGGCTGTCGAAGACCACGACCGTGTCGTAGAGCGAGTAACCGAGGATCGTGAGCAGACCGATCACCGTGCCCGGGGTGACCTCGAAGCCGACCAGGGCGTAGATGCCGACGGTGATGGTGATGTCGTGGATCAGGGCGACGAGGGCGGCGACGGCCATCCGCCACTCGAAGGCGATCGCCAGGTAGATCACCACCAGGATCATGAAGATCGCCAGACCCTGCCAGGCCTTGTTGGCGATCTGGTCACCCCAGCTGGGGCCGACCAGGTCGGCGTTGATCGACTCGGACTCGACCTTCAGGTCCTTGGCGAGCTCGTCCTTGATCTGGTCCGACTTGCCGGTGTCGATACCGGCGATCTGAATGCGCAGGCCGCCGTTGCCCAGCTTCTGGACGATCGCGTCGTGGCCGGAGGCCTCTTCCGCGTACGTCTCCGCCTGGGACACCGAGACGCTGGTGCGCTCGGTGGTGAAGACGGCTCCGCCCTGGAACTCGATGCCCATGTTCAGGCCGCGCACCGTCAGGCCGAGGATGGCCGTGATGGTGATCAGGATCGAGATGCCGTACCAGATCTTGCGCTTGCCGACGAAGTCGTAGCCGATCTCGCCGCGGTGGAGCCGGGCGCCGAGGGTGCCGAGTTTCGACATCTCACGCCTCCTTCGTGTCGACGGGGGCGGACGCGCGACGGGTGCGGCGCAGCGGAGGCTTGGCGCCGAGTCGCTTCGGGTCGAGGCCCGACCAGCTGTGGCCGTTCGCGAAGAACTTCTTGCGGGCGAGGATCGTCATCAGCGGCTTGGTGAACAGGAAGACGACGACGACGTCGAGCAGCGTGGTCAGACCGAGCGTGAACGCGAAGCCCTGGACCTTGCCGACGGTGACGATGAAGAGCACCGCGGCGGCGAGGAACGACACGAAGTCGGAGACCAGGATGGTGCGCCGGGCACGCGGCCAGGCCCGCTCGACGGCGGGCCGCAGCGAGCGGCCCTCGCGGATCTCGTCCCGGATGCGTTCGAAGAACACGATGAACGAGTCCGCCGTGATGCCGATCGCCACGATGGCACCGCAGACGGCCGGCAGGTTCAGCGCGAAGCCGATGGTCGGGCCGAGCAACGCCATGATCACGTAGGTGAGGACGGCGGAGACCAGCAGCGAGGCGACCGCGATGAGCGACAGGCCGCGGTAGTAGACCACCAGGTAGATGACGACCAGGGCGAGGCCGATCGCACCGGCGATGAGACCGGCGTGCAGCTGCTCACCACCGAGGGCGGCGGTCACCGTGGTGACGCTCGCCTCCTTGAAGGTGAGCGGCAGGGCGCCGTACTTCAGCATGTTCGCCAGGTCCTGCGCCTCGGTCTGGTCGAAGCTGCCGGAGATCTCCGCGCTGCCGCCGGTCAGCGCCTGGCTGACGTACGGGTCGGAGACGACCTCGTTGTCGAGGACGATGGCGAACTGGTTCTGCGGCGACTGGTTCTGCGCGAGCTTGCCGGTGATGCTGGCGAACTTCTTCGAGCCACCGGACGTGAAGTCCATGGTGACCTTCCAGCCGGCACCGCTCTGCGTGTCGTAGACGGCGGCGGCCTTCTTGACGTCCGTGCCGGACACCTCGGCCGGGCCGAGCACGTACTTCTGCCACTGACCGTCCGAGTTCTGGCCGCAGGCCACGGTGGAGTCGGTGGGCTTGGCGCCGACTCCGGCCTTGGCGCGGTCCGCGGCCTTGGAGCAGTCGAGCGCGGCGTACTGGGCCTGGAGCTTGGCCGTGGCCGGGTCGGCGCTCGCCGAGGGGGAGGCGGAGGACTTCGCCGAGGCGCTCGCGGACGGCGAGGCGTCCGCCTTCAGACCGTCGGTGACCGCACGGCCCTGGGAGGTGGCGGAGGCCGAGGGGGTCGCGGAGCCGGACGGGGTGGCCTTGTCGGAGGCCTTGTCCGTGGCCTTGTCGCTCGCCTTGTCCGTGGGGGCCTTCGAGGCGCTGCCGCTGGGCGAGGGGCTGGCGCTCGCGTCGCCGCCGGTGACCTCCGTGGCCACGACCGGGCGGAAGTAGAGCTTGGCGGTGGTGCCGACCTGTTCCCGGGCCTGCTTGGAGTTCGTGCCCTTGGGAATGTTGACGATGATGTTCTGTCGACCCTGGGTCTGGACCTCTGCCTCGGAGACACCAAGACCATTGACACGGCGGTTCATGATGTCGACCGCGGTGTCCATGTTGGTCTTGTTGATCGCGTTGGGCTGGCCGGGCTCGTTCTTCGCCTCGAGCGTGATGCTCGTGCCGCCGGCGAGGTCGATGCCGAGACGCGGGGTGGGGTGCCCGGAGAGGAACATCCCCCCGGTGAGCGCCACGATGGCGATCAGGATGAGGGCCAGCGAGCGCCCCGGCCTGCTCTGGGCGCTCGCGCTCCGGCCCTTCTTCGGTGCTGCCACCTTCTCGTACTCCCTCTCGGGCCACCCGGCGCCGGGTGAGCGCCGGGGAGGCCATGACATGGTGTCGGGATTCCGTGCGGAACCGCACGTCCCGGGGGAACGCCGGGCGCGAGCGGGTCGCGCCGCGCTCCCGGGTCGTGCCTACTTCGCGTCGGACTCGCCGTCGGTCTTCTTCGGCTCGGCCTCGGTGGGCTCGCCGGCCGGGGCGTCCTGCGCGTCCGCGTCCTTCTTGCCGAGGTCGAGGGGCTTGTCGTCGGACACGGCGGCGGGCTCGTCGGTCCCGGTGAGGGAGGAGGCGTCGTCCGGTACGACAGCGGCGTCGTCGTCCTTCAGGTCGGGGTCGATGCCGTGGACGATGCGGTTGTACTCGTCGTCACTGAGGACGGCGCCGATCGAGTTCTTCGCGAAGATCAGGTGGACGCCGGGGGCGGCGTCGAGGAGAACCGTCTCCTCGTTGACCTCCTTCACCGTCGCGTACATGCCCCCGATCGTGCGGACGCCGGTGCCGGGCTGCATCTCGTTGCGCATCTGCGCGGCCGCCTGCTGCTTGCGCTTGGCCGAGCGGGTCATCAGGAACATGGCCCCGATGAGCACGATGAACGGGAGGAGGGTCAAGGTATTCACGGGACGGAGTTTCCTTCGCACGACCGCGCGGGGGGCGGCCTGGTGGATGGGGGTGGTCGGCGCCGCCCGCAAGGGCGGCATCGGCGGAGTCTAAGCGAGTCCGCACGGATGGAACAACGCTCAGCATGGCACCGGGGTTCCTGGCCGCGGAGAGTCCCGCGCCGTCACGCCCCGAACAGGTCCTGTTGTCCGTTTCCCCCCGGGGCCTGGCGGGGCGGGGTGAGGCCGAGATGCGCCCATGCGGCCGGTGTCGCCACCCGGCCGCGGGGGGTGCGGGCCAGCAGTCCCTCGCGTACCAGGAAGGGTTCGGCGACCTCCTCGACGGTCTCGCGCTCCTCCCCCACGGCGACCGCCAGCGTGGACAGCCCGACGGGTCCGCCCCCGAAGAGCTTCAGCAGCGCCTCCAGGACGCCCCGGTCGAGCCGGTCGAGACCTCGGGCGTCCACCTCGTAGACCGCCAGGGCCGCCGCCGCGATCTCCCGCGTGATGTGACCGTCGGCCTTGACCTGCGCGTAGTCCCGCACGCGGCGCAGCAGGCGGTTGGCGATGCGGGGGGTGCCGCGGGAGCGGCCGGCGATCTCGGCGGCGCCTGCCGTGTCGATCTCGACGTCGAGGAGGTGTGCGGAGCGGTGGATGACGCGCTCCAGTTCGGCCGGTTCGTAGAACTCCATGTGCGCGGTGAAGCCGAAGCGGTCGCGCAGCGGCGGTGGCAGCAGGCCGGCGCGCGTGGTGGCGCCGACCAGGGTGAACGGGGGCAGTTCGAGCGGGATCGCGGTGGCGCCGGGGCCCTTGCCGACGATGACGTCGACGCGGAAGTCCTCCATGGCCATGTAGAGCATCTCTTCGGCGGGCCGTGACATGCGGTGGATCTCGTCGAGGAAGAGGACCTCGCCCTCCTGGAGGGAGGACAGGATGGCGGCGAGGTCTCCGGCGTGCTGGATGGCGGGGCCGCTGGTGATGCGGATCGGGGCGCCCATCTCGGCGGCGATGATCATCGAGAGGGTGGTCTTGCCGAGTCCGGGGGCGCCGGACAGCAGCACGTGGTCGGCGGTGGCACCGCGTGCGCGGGCGGCCCGCAGGACCAGGTCGAGCTGCTCGCGGACCTTCTCCTGACCGATGAACTCGCCCAGGTCCTTCGGGCGCAGCGCGGCCTCGACAGCCTGGTCCTCGCGGTCGGCGGACGCACCGACGAGCCGCTCGTCGGCGGTCTCGTCGGTCGTGTCGTCCCAGTTCATTGCGTGTGCCTCGCGGTCGCTGTGGGGTCGGTCGAAGGGGCGTGGGGCGCTCTGGGCGCGCTCAGCGCGTCCGGTTGAGGGTCTGCAGGGCGGCCTTCAGGAGCTGCCCCACCTGCGGGTTGCCGCCCGCGGCGGTGGCCTGGGGCTCCACCGCGGAGACGGCCTCGTCGGCCTCGCGGGTCGCGTATCCGAGGCCGATCAGCGCGGCGTGCAGCTGGTCGCGCCAGCCCGCCGTGACGGCCCTGCCGATGGCGGGGCCGCCGGTGCCGAGCGGCTCGCCGAGCCGGTCCTTGAGCTCCAGGAGGAGTTTCTGGGCGCCCTTCTTGCCGATGCCGGGGACGGCGGTGAGGGCCTTCTCGTCACCGGTGGCCACCGCGCGGCGCAGCGCGTCGGGGCTGTGCACGGCGAGCATGGCCTGGGCCAGCCGGGGGCCGACGCCGCTCGCGGTCTGCAGCAGCTCGAAGACCTGCCGCTCGTCGTCGTCCACGAAGCCGTACAGGGTCAGCGAGTCCTCGCGGACGACGAGGGAGGTGGCGAGCCGGGCGTCCTGTCCCTGGCGCAGTCCGGAGAGGGTGTTGGGCGTGCACTGGACGGCGATGCCGATGCCGCCGACCTCGACCACCGCGGAGTCGGGGGCGAGGGCGGCGACCGGGCCGCTGACGAAGGCGATCATGCGGTACGCCCTTTCGATGCGTGCAGGGCGACGGCCTGCTGGAGTCTGTTCTGAGCGGGTGCGCGCCAGATGTGGCAGATGGCGAGGGCGAGGGCGTCCGCGGCGTCGGCGGGCTTGGGCGGGGCGTCGAGCCGCAGCAGGCGGGTGACCATCGCTCCCACCTGCGCCTTGTCCGCGCGTCCGCTGCCGGTGACGGCCGCTTTGACCTCGCTGGGGGTGTGCAGGGCGACGGGGATGCCGCGTCGGGCGGCGCAGAGCATCGCGACGGCACTGGCCTGGGCGGTGCCCATGACCGTGCGCACGTTGTGCTGGCTGAACACCCGCTCCACGGCGACGAATTCGGGCCGGTACTCGTCGAGCCACCGCTCGATGCCCTGCTCGACGGCGACGAGGCGCAGGCCCAGCTCGGCGTCGGCCGGGGTCCGTACGACGCCGACGCCGCACATGGTCAGGGGGCGTCCCGCGACTCCTTCGACCACCCCGACACCGCACCGGGTCAACCCCGGGTCAACACCCAGTACCCGCACCCCAAGCCCCTCCGTCGATCTCCTGTTTGTGCAGGCTATCGGGTACCGCCGACAAAGCTACGGGCCGACGGGATGTGTGTCCCCGTCGGCCCGTGGCTGCTGTCGGCCGCTCAGGCGTCGACCTTCGCCATCACGTCGTCGCTCACGTCGAAGTTCGCGAAGACGTTCTGCACGTCGTCGCTGTCCTCGAGCGCGTCGATCAGCTTGAAGATCTTGCGGGCACCCTCTTCGTCCAGCTCGACCTGCATGGTCGGGACGAAGTTGGCGTCGGCGGAGTCGTAGTCGACGCCCGCCTCCTGGAGCGCGGTGCGGACCGCCACCAGGTCGGTTGCCTCGGAGATGACCTCGAAGGACTCGCCGAGGTCGTTGACCTCCTCGGCACCCGCGTCGAGCACCGCGCCCAGGACGTCGTCCTCGGACAGCTCGCCCTTGGGGACGATGACGACGCCCTTGCGGTTGAACAGGTACGAGACGGAACCCGGGTCGGCCATGGAGCCGCCGTTGCGGGTCATGGCGACGCGGACGTCGGAGGCGGCGCGGTTGCGGTTGTCGGTGAGGCACTCGATGAGCACCGCGACACCGTTCGGGCCGTAGCCCTCGTACATGATCGTCTCGTAGTCGGCGCCACCGGCTTCGAGACCGGCGCCGCGCTTGACCGCCGAGTCGATGTTCTTGTTCGGGACCGAGCTCTTCTTGGCCTTCTGGATGGCGTCGAAGAGGGTGGGGTTGCCGGCCGGGTCGGCGCCACCCGTCCGGGCCGCGACCTCGATGTTCTTGATCATCTTCGCGAAGAGCTTGCCGCGCTTGGCGTCGATCACGGCCTTCTTGTGCTTCGTCGTAGCCCATTTAGAGTGGCCGGACATCTGCCTGTCTCCTTCGCGTAACCCAACTCTTTACGAACGCCAGAGATCCTACAAGGACTCCGGTGTCCGGTTCGCGCGCACCATGTCGACGAACAGGCCGTGCATGCGGTGGTCGCCGGTCAGTTCCGGGTGGAACGACGTGGCGAGGGCATTGCCCTGGCGCACGGCGACGATGTGGCCCTCGTGCTCGGCGAGCACCTCGGCCGCGGCGCCGACGGACTCGACCCAGGGGGCACGGATGAAGACGCCCTCCACCGGGTCGCCCTCGACGCCCGCGACCTCGACGGCGGCCTCGAAGGACTCGTTCTGCCGCCCGAAGGCGTTGCGGCGCACGATCATGTCGATGCCGCCGACGGTCTCCTGACCCGAGCGCGGGTCGAGGATCTTGTCGGCGAGCATGATCATGCCCGCGCAGGTGCCGTAGACGGGCATGCCGTCCCGCACGCGCGCGCGGAGGGGTTCCATCAGGCCGAAGAGCACGGCCAGCTTGGAGATGGTGGTGGACTCGCCGCCGGGGATGACGAGACCGTCGACCTCGGCGAGTTCCTCGGGGCGCCGCACCTGCCTGGCCACGGCGTCCGCCGCGGCCAGGGCGCTCAGGTGCTCCCGTACGTCGCCCTGGAGGGCCAGGACGCCTATGACAGGTGCTTCGGTCATGAGTGGTTACCAGCCGCGGTTGGCGTAGCGCTCGGCCTCGGGGAGGGTGTCGCAGTTGATGCCGACCATGGCCTCGCCCAGGTTGCGGGACGCGTCCGCGATGATCTTCGGGTCGTCGTAGAAGGTGGTCGCCTTCACGATGGCGGCGGCACGCTTGGCCGGGTCGCCCGACTTGAAGATGCCGGAGCCGACGAAGACGCCCTCGGCGCCGAGCTGGCGCATCAGCGCGGCGTCGGCGGGGGTGGCGACACCGCCGGCCGAGAACAGCACCACGGGGAGCTTGCCGAGCTCGGCGACCTCCTTGACGATCTCGTACGGGGCGCGCAGCTCCTTGGCGGCGGCGTACAGCTCGTTGTTGTCGAAGCCGCGCAGCTTGGCGATCTCGTTCTTGATCTGGCGCAGGTGGCGGACGGCCTCGACGACGTTGCCGGTACCGGCCTCGCCCTTGGAGCGGATCATGGCCGCGCCCTCGGCGATGCGGCGCAGGGCCTCGCCCAGGTTGGTGGCACCGCAGACGAAGGGGGTCGTGAACGCCCACTTGTCCGAGTGGTTGACCTCGTCGGCCGGGGTGAGGACCTCGGACTCGTCGATGTAGTCGACGCCGAGGGACTGCAGGACCTGGGCCTCGACGAAGTGGCCGATTCGGGACTTGGCCATGACCGGGATGGAGACCGCGTCGATGATCTCCTCGATCATGGTCGGGTCCGACATGCGGGCCACGCCGCCGTCCTTGCGGATGTCGGCCGGGACCCGCTCCAGGGCCATGACGGCCACGGCGCCGGCGTCCTCGGCGATCTTCGCCTGCTCGGCGTTGACCACGTCCATGATCACGCCGCCCTTGAGCTGCTCGGCCATGCCGCGCTTGACGCGCGCGGTGCCGGTCGCGGAGTTGTCGGCGGGCTGGGCGGAGTTGGAGAGCGTGCTGGACACGGGTTGACCTCACTCGGTGGAAAAAGAGGGGGCTGCTGCAGCACCGAGGAAACGACGGCGGACCAGGCCACAGCAAGGGCCAATGACGAGCCGGTGGCTCATTTTTCGTCCACCCTGCGTAAAGACGCAGGCCACGGGCCTGCCACGGGTCGTGGGAGGGGGCCGACGCCGGGCCCGGGCCGGGGGCCTCGGGGTGCGTGATCACCCTTCGGGGTCCGGCCCCGGCCACCCGCGTGGCGGGAGCGGCCCTCCGCCATCCGCGTCGGCGGATCTGCGGAGCGGTCTAGGACGTGGGCCGGTCCGCCAGTGCCACCGGCGCCTCGTCGTCCATCTCGAAGGCGAGCGGGAACGGCGCGTGCCCCGCGAGCCGGAACCAGCGCACCTTGCGATGCCGGCGGAGCGCGCGGGCCGCGCGGACGGCGTCGTTGTGGAACCGCCGGGCCATCGGCACCCTGCGCACCGCCTGGGCCAGCTCGTTCGCGGCCTCCTCGCCGCCGGGCGCCGCGCGGACCGCCTCCACCTGCGCCGTCTCCCCGAACACGGCCCGCAGGGCCTGGCTGAGCTCGCTCTCGGCGACCTCCCGCTGGTCCTCCTCGGCCTGCCGGGCGGCGTGGGCGGCCTCGTAGAGCACGATCGAGGCGGCCGGGTCCAGCACTCCCGAGGTGGCCAGCTCCTGGGCGACCGATGCCCGGCGCAGCAGTTGGGCGTCCAGGGCGGCGCGCGCGGCGTCGATCCGTGCGTGCAGCCGGTCGAGGCGCCCTGCGGTCCAGCTCAGGTACAGGCCGATGGCGACGAGGCCGACGAGGATCCAGATGAGGGTTGCGGTCACGGGCCGCAAGGCTACCCGTGTGCGACCAGGGGTCCGTGGGGCACCGGCGGCAATGAGCCCACCGCCCGCCGGCCCGGGCGCTCACGCCGGCTCCCCGGCGCCCACCGCGGGCCCGGGCCTGCCCCCGGCGGGACGCACCCCGCGCCGGCGGGCCGCACGGGAGGGGGCACCGGGAGGGGGCACCGGGAGGGGGCACCGGGAGGGGGCACCGGGAGGGGGCACCGGGAGGGGGCGCCGCCTCAGTCCCGTGCGAGCCCGAAGCGCGCCATCAGGCCGGTCCGTTCGTCGGCCGCGACCGCCGCCGCGCCGTCCGTCACCGTCTCGTACACGGACAGGATGTCCGCGCCGACCGTCGACCAGTCGAAGCGCCGCACGTGGGCGCTCCCCCGCTCGCGCAGCTCGGCCCGGCGCGCGTCGTCGCCGAGGAGCCGCACGGCCGCCTCGGCGAGCGCGTCCGCGTCCTCGTTGGCGAAGAGTTCACCGGCCGCGCCCTGGTCGAGCACCTGGGCGAACGCGTCGAGGTCGGAGGCGAGCACCGGGGCCCCCGCCGACATCGCCTCGACCAGGATGATCCCGAAGCTCTCGCCGCCGGTGTTGGGCGCGACGTACACGTCGACGCTGCGCAGGAAACGCGCCTTGTCCGCGTCGCTGACCATGCCGAGGAACTCCACGCGCGAGCGCATCTCGGCCGGCAGGTCCTCCACGGCCTCCTTCTCGTCGCCGCGCCCGGCGACCAGGAGCCGGGTCCGCGGACGCGCGGCGAGGATCTTCGGCAGCGCCTTCATGAGCACCGGCAGTCCCTTGCGGGGCTCGTCGATACGCCCTATGAAGCCGAGGGTGTCGCCCTGCCAGGCGGGGTTGGGCTTGGCGCGGGCGAAGAAGTCGACGTCGACGCCGTTCGGGATGACGACGGCGTCGCCGCCGAGGTGCTCGACGAGCGTGCGGCGCGCGTACTCGCTCACCGCGATCCGCGCGCTGATCTTCTCCAGCGCGGGCTGGAGGATCGGGTACGCGGCGATCATCGCCCGGGAGCGCGGGTTGGAGGTGTGGAAGGTGGCGACGATGGGCCCCTGGGCGGCCCAGCACGTCAGCAGCCCCAGCGACGGCGAGGTCGGCTCGTGGATGTGGATGACGTCGAACCTGCCGTCGTGCAGCCAGCGCCGCACCCGGGCGGCGCTCAGGAAGCCGAAGTTGAGGCGCGCGACGGACCCGTTGTACGGCACCGGGACCGCGCGGCCCGCCGAGACGACGTACGGCGGGAGGGGCGTCTCGTCGTCGGCCGGGGCGAGGACCGAGACCTCGTGCCCGAGGCGGATGAGGTGCTCGGCCAGGTCGCGGATGTGGAACTGGACGCCGCCCGGGACGTCCCAGGAGTAGGGGCAGACGATGCCGATCCTCACGCGTCCTCCCGCTGGGACGGCTCGGGGCGGGGCTCCAGGTCGGCGACCCACAGGCGCTGCAGCATGTGCCAGTCCTCCGGATGTTCGGCGATTCCCGTGGCGAAGGCGTCGGCCAGCGCCTGTGTCATCACAGACGTCTTCTCGGCGCGGTCGCCTGTCCCGGGAACCTCGACGGGCGGATGGACCCGGCCCTTCATCACCGGCGAGTCGTCGTACCAGAGCGTCACCGGGAGAAGCAGCGCGCCGGTCTGCTGGGCCAGCAGCGCCGGTCCCGCGGGCATCCGCGCCGTCTCCCCGAAGAAGTCGACCTCGACGCCGGACGCGGACAGGTCGCGGTCGGCGACCAGGCAGACCAGGCCGCCGTCGCGCAGCCGCCGGGCCAGCGTGCCGAACGCGGAGCCGCCGCTGTGCGGCAGGACCTCCATGCCCAGGCCCTCGCGGTAGGCGACGAAACGGTCGTACAGCGACTCGGGCTTCAGGCGCTCGGCGACGGTCGTGAAGGGCGTCTTCAGCTCGGTGGTGACCCAGGCGCCGGCCAGGTCCCAGTTGCCCAGGTGCGGCAGCGCGAGGATCACGCCCCGGCCGGCTTCGAGGCCGTCGCTGAGGTGGTGCAGGTCCGTGCCCTCGAAGCCCGTCCGCACGCGGTCCTCGCTCCAGGCGGGCAGCCGGAAGGACTCCATCCAGTAGCGCAGGTACGAGCGCATGCCCGCCCGGGACAGCTCGGCGAGCCGCTCCGGGCTCGCGTCGGGCACCACGCGCGCGTAGTTGCTCTCCAGCCGCAGCACGCCCTTGCCGCGCCGCTTCCAGGTGGCGTCGGCAATGGTCCGGCCGAGCCGTACGGCGACGGACTCGGGGAGCTTCTTGACGGTGCTCCAGCCGAGGGCGTACGCCCCGTCTGTGAGCCGGTCCTGCAGACTGCTCACGAGGTCGCCCCGCTGCCCTGGGCGGCGTCCGCGGCGTCGGCCTCGGCGGACTCCCGGCGCACCGTGACGACCCGCTGGATCAGTGTGACGAGGCTGCCGACCGCGACGATCCACAGCGCGATGGGCAGCAGCCACTGGATGCCCGGGACACCGAACTTGTGCAGGCCGGCGAAGCCGGCGGCGACCAGCGAGATCACCAGCCGCTCGGCGCGCTCGACCAGGCCGTTGACCGCCACCGGCAGGCCGATCGCCTCGCCCCGGGCCTTGGTGTACGACACGACCTGACCGCTGGCCAGGCAGAAGATGGAGACCGCGCACAGCACGTTGTCGTCGCCGCCGCCGGCGTACCAGAGGGCGAATCCGCCGAAGATGGCGCCGTCGGCGACCCGGTCGAGCGTCGAGTCGAGGAAGGCTCCCCAGCGGCTGGTGCGGCCGAGCTGGCGCGCCATGTTCCCGTCGACGAGGTCGGAGAACACGAAGAGCGTGATCACGACCGTGCCCCAGAAGAACTCGCCCATGGGGTAGAAGACCAGCGCGCCCGCCATGACTCCGGCCGTGCCGAGGAGGGTCACGGTGTCGGGGCTGACCCCCCGGCGGATGAGAAACGCGGCGAACGGTGTGAGGACACGCGTGAAGAATGCACGCGCGTACTTGTTCAGCATGGCCTTCCCGAGGGTCGGTGTCGCCGGGCGGCCCCTGCTGGCCACCGGCTGGCCCATCGTAGCCACGCGCGCGCCGGTGCGACGGCCGGGCACCCGCGCCCCGTGTCACGCCGGGACGGCGCCGGTGTCACGGCGGGATCGCGTCCGTCGTATGGACGCACCGTGACGGGAGTGGAAAGCTCGAAGAACCGCGGGCGTCGCCGGAGCCGCCACCGCACGCGGACCGGCATGTCCGCGCCCACAGTGACCTCACCGTGTACGGGAGGCAAGGCCATGGGCGACAAGGCGAACGCACACCCCGGAGCCGCCGGCAGGGCTACGGCGGCCGACCACCCCGCGTCCGTACGGAATGTGGTGCTGGTCGGCCACAGCGGTTCCGGCAAGACGACGCTGGTAGAGGCTCTCGCGCTGACCGCGGGAGCGGTGAACAGGGCGGGCCGTGTGGAGGACGGCGGCACCGTCTCCGACTACGACGAGATCGAGCACCGGCAGCAGCGCTCGGTGCAGCTCTCCCTGGTCCCCGTCGACTGGGACGGGTACAAGATCAACATTCTGGACACCCCCGGATACGCGGATTTCGTCGGGGAGCTGAGGGCCGGTCTGCGCGCCGCGGACGCGGCCCTCTTCGTCGTCTCGGCCTCGGACGGGGTGGACGGCTCGACCCGGATGGTGTGGGAGGAGTGCGCGGCGGTCGGCATGCCGCGGGCCATCGTGGTCACGCACCTGGAGGCCGCCCGCGCCGACTTCGAGGAGATGACCCGCATCTGCGCGGAGGCCTTCGGCGCGGACGATCCCGACGCCGTCCTGCCGCTGTACCTGCCGCTGCACGGGCCGCAGGGGCCCGACGGGCACGCACCGGTCACCGGACTGATCGGGCTGCTGTCGCAGCGCCTGTTCGACTACTCCTCCGGCGAGCGCAAGGAGTCCGAGCCGGGCCCCGAGCAGCTGCCGCTCATCGAGGAGGCCCGCAACCGTCTGATCGAGGGGATCATCGCCGAGAGCGAGGACGAGACCCTCATGGACCGCTATCTCGGCGGCGAGGAGATCGACCTCAAGACGCTCGTCCAGGACCTGGAGCGGGCCGTGGCGCGCGGGACCTTCTTCCCCGTGCTGGCCGCCGCCCCCGCCGCCGCGGGCGCCCGCCAGGGCCTCGGCACGGTGGAGCTGCTGGAACTGATCACCGGCGGTTTCCCCACTCCCCTGGAGCGCGCCGCGCCCGCGGTCACCACCCCGGACGGAGGGGCGCGCGAGATCGGGACCTGCGATCCGGACGGCCCCTTGGTGGCGGAGGTGGTCAAGACGGCCAGCGACCCCTACGTGGGGCGCGTCTCGCTGGTCCGGGTCTTCTCCGGCACCCTGCGTCCCGACGAGACGGTGCACGTCTCCGGGCACGGGCTGTCCGACCGCGGCCACGAGGACCACGACGTCGACGAACGCATCGGCGCCCTGTCGGCACCCTTCGGCAAGCAGCAGCGCACGCTGTCGCACTGCATCGCGGGCGACCTCGCGTGCGTGGCGAAGCTGAACCGGGCGGAGACCGGGGACACGCTCTCGGCCCGGAGCGACCCGCTGCTCATGGCGCCGTGGCAGATGCCCGACCCGCTGCTGCCCCTGGCCATCGAGGCGCACAGCAAGGCCGACGAGGACAAGCTCTCGCAGGGGCTGGCGCGGCTGGTCGCCGAGGACCCGACCATGCGGCTGGAACAGAACCAGGACACCCACCAGGTCGTGCTGTGGTGTCTGGGCGAGGCGCACGCCGACGTGGCCCTGGAGCGGCTGCGGAACCGGTACGGCGTCCGTGTCGACGTCGTCCCGCACAAGGTGTCGCTGCGGGAGACGTTCGCCGCCGGTTCCACGGGACGCGGCCGCCACGTGAAACAGTCCGGCGGCCACGGGCAGTTCGCGGTCTGCGAGATCGAGGTGGAGCCGCTGCCGAACGGCTCGGGCATCGAGTTCGTGGACAAGGTCGTCGGCGGCGCCGTACCGAGGCAGTTCATCCCGTCCGTCGAGAAGGGCGTACGGGCCCAGGCCGCCAAGGGGGTCGCCGCCGGCCATCCGCTCATCGACGTCCGGGTCACGCTGCTGGACGGCAAGGCGCACTCGGTGGACTCCTCCGACGCGGCGTTCCAGACGGCGGGCGCGCTGGCCCTGCGCGAGGCCGCCGCGGATGCCCGGATCCACCTCCTGGAGCCGGTGGCCGAGGTGACGGTCCTGGTCGGCGACGAGTACGTGGGGGCTGTGATGAGCGACCTCTCCGGGCGGCGCGGCCGGGTCGTGGGGACCGAGCAGGCGGGCGGTGGGCGCACCGTCGTACGGGCGGAGGTACCGGAGATCGAGATCGGCCGGTACGCGGTCGACCTGCGGTCGCTCTCGCACGGCACCGCGCGCTTCGACCGCCGCTACGCGCGGCACGAGCCGATGCCGCCTCAGGTCGCCGAGCGGATCCGCGAACAGACGAAGGCGGCCTCGTAGTTCGGGGCCGCTCCGCGTGTCGGCGGCCGGCTTCGGCCGTCCGCCGACGGGAGCCGGGGGCTGCGGATACGCTGATGACCTGATCAAGTTGCGACTCGTTCAAGGCGATGACCTGATCAACAGGTGTGCGAGGCACGGAAGTCGGGAAAAGCCGCAGCAGCGGACGGCGGCGATGGGGGCGGCAGTGGCCAGTGACGGATTCGATTTCAGTCCCGGGGCACAGGTGCCGCTCTCGGGCTCCGCGGGACAGACCGCGGCCACCTACGCCCTGGCATCGGCGGCGTACCGGGACAACGAGGTCGCGGAGATCCTCAAGGCCAACAACGAGTGGCACCAGTCGGTGGTGACCCCCGGCCGCAGGTGGGCGTCCCTGTGGCGGCCGAACCTGGGCGAGGCGTTCGCGCGGGCGGTCCAGGACCGCATGCTGGGCCCCGGCCGCAAGCCGCTCATCCAGTCCTTCGGCACGGAGCCGCAGGTCGTCGTCGAGCACTGCCTCGCCGCGAACCGCATCCGCCGGGAGCGGGACAACTGGCTCACTGCGGTCTGGGTGCTGTGCGGCCTGGTCTTCCTGCCGGGTCTCGTCGTCTGGCTGCTGGTCTTCCAGATCCGGTCGGCGGTGACCAAGCGGGGCGACAAGAGCGCTCCCGCCCTCGCCACGGTCCTGCTCCTGGCGGTGGGCGCCCTCGCCGTGCTCTTCGTGCTCAAGATGCCCTTCGGCGGCTTCTGGGGCTGGTACGCCCGCGCGACCGTCGTGATGCCGGTCGTCGGCTGGTTCTGGGCCAAGCGGATCTGCGAGCGGACGGCGCACGACCTGCGGGACCGATGGGACAGCCTGCTGGCCGGCGGCGGTCTCGGCGCCAAGATCCCCGAGGCGGTGCCGGGCAGCCCCGGCGAGAACGCCGCGGAGCGGCTGCGGCAGGCGCTGGCCCGGCTGAGCGCCGAGCAGCAGTCGAACTCCGTCTTCTACGCCGGTCCCAAGGGCATACTCGGCATGGGCACCCGGTGGGGCAGCTGGCAGCTGGCCGAGGAGCTGGTGCCGCGGGACGCCGACCGCGAGATCCACCCCTTCCGCAGCTGGGACGTCATACGGTCGATCCACGACCAGCTCCGCATGCTGGAGCGCGGCCCGCTCAACACCGGCGGCTTCCCCAAGCCCTCCATCAAGCACTGGGTCGTCACGCCCATCGGTGAGAACGCCAAGGCGGTGTCCAGGCCCGAGGGCACCGATGTGGACGCTTACCAGGTCAGGACCCACGCCATCCAGGACATCTGCAACAAGCAGCAGTTCGGCGGCGGTGACCGGCACTACCTCGGCGTGCAGTGGACGCTCTGGGACGGCCAGCTGGTCCTCACCATGCTGATCACGGTGACCGTGCTGCACGAGACGCTGCGGATCGAGGTGACCGGCCACGCACTGGGCCCGGTCAACTCCCTGTTCACCACCAAGCCCGAGGCGCCCACCAAGGAGGTCGCCAAGTCCGTCAGGTTCTGGGAGACCCGCAAGGTCACCCTGCCCCTGGTCGACACGGACGAGGTGGTGCGCCTCACCGCGCGCGCCCCCTTCACCTGGTATCCGCCGCTGCTGAACTGGCTGGGCGGGACGCTGACCCTCCCCGAGCCGTTCGGACTGCGGCACGCCTGGGCGGACCAGCCCTGGCGGCACCGCTTCATGGCCGACGACGCGCTGCGCGCCGCGACCCCGGTGTTGCGCGTGGTCCACTCGGCGGCGATCAAGGTCCTGGAGGAGAACGGCGTGGACACCGAGAAGTTCGGCAACCGCTCGTCCTTCCTCAGCACCGCGGTCCAGGACGCGACGCCGAGGAAGGCGGACGTGTACGACGCCTAGGAGGCCGTCCGGCGGGACCGCGCCCGGCGGCCCCGCCCCGGTGGGACGCCCGGGCTCCCGAGGGACTGGGCTCCCGCGGGACTAGTCCTGCGTCGGCCAGGCGTCGGCGAGCATCTTCCGGGTGTCCGCCAGCAGCTGCGGCAGCACCTTGGTGTGGCCGACGACCGGCATGAAGTTGGTGTCTCCGCCCCAGCGCGGCACGATGTGCTGGTGCAGATGGGCGGCGATGCCGGCGCCCGCCACGGTGCCCTGGTTCATGCCGATGTTGAAGCCGTGCGCCCCCGAGGCCGTCCGCAGGGCGGCCATCGCCTGCTTGGTCAGCAGCGCCAGTTCCGCGGTCTCCGGATCGGTGAGGTCCGTGTAGTCCGCGACGTGCCGGTAGGGCACGACCATCAGATGGCCGCCGTTGTACGGGTAGAGGTTGAGCACCGCGTACACCTGCTCGCCGCGCCGGACGACCAGCCCGTCCTCGTCGGACTTGGCAGGGATCGAGCAGAAGGGACAGCCGTCCTCGGCACCCGGGCCGGTGGGCTTGTTCTCGCCCTGGATGTAGGCCATCCGATGGGGCGTCCACAAGCGCTGGAACGCGTCTTGCGTCCCCACTCCGATCTGCTGCTCCGGCTCACTCGTCATGAGGTGCAGCATATGACTTCGCCCGTTCGCGGCGTGTCGTCGGGGTTGTGGAAAGCAGGTCGCGGGCCAAGCTGGGCCGGTGGACCCCGACAGCCCCACCGCCCGCTGGGAGCGACGCACCGAGCTGCTGCTCACCTCCGCGTCACTGGCCTTTCTCACCGCCTACGCCTTCCTGGTCCTGGCGCCGGGCGCGGCCACCGGACTACGCGACGTCGCGCTGTCCGTCCTGCTGGCCTCGTGGGCGTTCTTCGCCGTCGACTACGGGGTGCGCTGGCGGCTCAGCGGGCGGCGGTTCGGCTTCGTACGGGCCCACTGGCTGGACACCGTGGTGCTCGTCCTGCCGCTGCTGCGGCCGCTCCGGATCGTCCGCATCTACGAAGCCGTGCAGCACCGGCACGGCCGGCCCCGCCTGACCCTCCACGCGCGGGTGATCGCCTACGCAGGGATCTCCGCCTCCCTGCTCGGCTTCACCGGCGCCCTGGCCGTGTACCAGCAGGAGCGGGACGCGCCGGGCGCGAACATGCGCACGTTCGGCGACGCTCTGTGGTGGGCCTGCTCGACGCTGACCACGGTCGGCTACGGCGACATCGTGCCCGTCACCACGGGGGGACGGATCATCGCCTCCGCCATGATGGCCTGCGGTCTGGCCCTGCTCGGGGCGGTCACCGGCTCGTTCTCGTCCTGGCTGCTGCAGGTGTTCTCCCGCGGGGACGAGGACGGGCCCCCGGCGGGATGAACCTGCCGGGGGCCCGCTCCGTGCGACGTCAGACCTGCGCCCGCTCCTCCACGACCTTCGCGATCTTCGCGATGGCCTCGTCGAGGGGGATGCCGTTCTCCTGCGAACCGTCGCGGTAGCGGAAGGAGACGGCGCCGGCGGCCATGTCCTCGTCGCCCGCGATGACCATGAAGGGCACCTTCTGCTTCTGCGCGTTGCGGATCTTCTTCTGCATCCGGTCCGAGGACGAGTCGACCTCGACGCGGAGGCCCTTCCTCTTCGCCTCGGCGGCGAACTTCTCCAGGTACTCGACGTGGGCGTCGCCGATCGGGATGCCGAGCGCCTGCACCGGCGCCAGCCACGCCGGGAACGCGCCCGCGTAGTGCTCCAGGAGCACCGCGAAGAACCGCTCGATGGAGCCGAACAGGGCACGGTGGATCATCACCGGGCGCTGCTTGGCGCCGTCGGGGCCGGTGTACTCCAGGTCGAAGCGCTCCGGGAGGTTGAAGTCGAGCTGGACGGTCGACATCTGCCAGGTGCGGCCGATCGCGTCCTTGGCCTGGACGGAGATCTTGGGCCCGTAGAAGGCGGCGCCGCCCGGGTCCGGGACCAGCGGGAGGCCCTGCTTCTCGGCGACCTGCCGCAGCGTCTCGGTGGCCTCCTCCCACACCTCGTCGGAGCCGACGAACTTCTCCGGGTCCTTGGTGGACAGCTCCAGGTAGAAGTCGGTCAGACCGTAGTCGCGCAGCAGGTTCAGGACGAAGGTGAGGGTCTTGTCCAGCTCCTCCGCCATCTGCTCCTTGGTGCAGTAGATGTGCGCATCGTCCTGGGTGAAGCCGCGGGCCCGGGTCAGGCCGTGCACGACGCCGGACTTCTCGTACCGGTACACGGTCCCGAACTCGAAGAGGCGCAGCGGCAGTTCACGGTAGGACCGGCCGCGCGCGTCGAAGATCAGGTTGTGCATCGGGCAGTTCATGGGCTTGAGGTAGTAGTCCACGCCCTCGTCGAGCTGCATGGGCGGGTACATGCCGTCGGCGTACCAGTCCAGGTGGCCCGAGGTCTCGAAGAGCTTCCCCTTCGTCGCGTGCGGGGTGTAGACGAACTCGTAGCCCTCCTCCTCGTGACGGCGGCGCGAGTAGTCCTCCATGACCCGGCGGATGATGCCGCCCTTGGGGTGGAAGACCGCGAGGCCGGAGCCGATCTGGTCCGGGATGGAGAACAGGTCGAGCTCGTTGCCCAGCTTGCGGTGGTCGCGCTTCTCCGCCTCGGCGAGGAACTCCAGGTGCGCCTTCAGTTCCTCCTTGGAGGGCCAGGCGGTGCCGTAGATGCGCTGGAGCATCGGGTTCTTCTCGCTGCCGCGCCAGTAGGCGGCGGCGTTGCGCATGAGCTTGAACGCCGGGATGTTGCGGGTGGTGGGCAGGTGGGGACCGCGGCACAGGTCCTTCCAGCACAGCTCGCCGGTCTTGGCGTCGAGGTTGTCGTAGATGGTCAGCTCGCCGCCGCCTACCTCGACGTCCGCGCCGTCGTCGGTCGAGGCCGAGCCCTTGATGCCGATGAGTTCGAGCTTGTACGGCTCCCCCGCGAGCTCCTCGCGGGCTGCCTCGTCGGTCACCACGCGCCGGGAGAAGCGCTGGCCGCGCTTCTGGATCTCCTGCATCTTCTTCTCGACGGCCTTGAGGTCCTCGGGCGTGAAGGGCCGCTCGACGTCGAAGTCGTAGTAGAAGCCGTCCTTGACCGGCGGGCCGATACCCAGCTTGGCCTCGGGGAAGAGCTCCTGCACGGCCTGCGCCATGACGTGCGCGGTGGAGTGGCGCAGGATGTTCAGGCCGTCCGGGGAGGAGATCTCGACCGGCTCGACCTCCTCGCCGTCCCGGACCGCGTACGCCAGGTCCTTGAGTTCTCCCGCGACCCGGGCCGCGACGACCGAGCGCTCACCGGCGAAGAGTTCGGCGGCCGTAGTGCCCGTCGTCACCACGCGCTCTTCCCGCTCGGAATCGCGTTGGATGATCACACGGACGTCTGACACCGGACTCTCCTGCCTGAAGGGGACGCGCGCATCTTCTCCTGCGCACGTCGTAACAAGGGCGATCGTACCGAGCCCGGGGTCCCCTCCGCGAAACGGTTGTGGCCGGCGCCCGCCGCGGGGCTCAGTCGCCGCTGCAGGCCTCCTCGAAGAAGTCCAGGTTCTCCTGGAGCGACTTCATCAGGCGGTCCCGCTCCGCCTCGTCGACCTGCACGGGTACGACTCCGGAGGCGTCCGTCAGTCTGCGGAACCCGCCGCGGCGCTCCAGCCGCCCGTGCACCCGGACCGGGAGCCCGACCAGATGCGCGTGCCCGGCGATCCGGTACGCCTCCTCGTCGAGGACCGCCCGGACGTACGGGACCTCGGCGCCCGCGATCACCCGCAGGCGTACGGAGCCCGCGCCCCGCGCCGTGGACCTGCGCATCCGCACGACGGCGCCGGTGATCCGCACCGGCACGGACGGCTCCTGCCGCAGATAGCGGGCGCCGGCCTCGCGCAGGGCGGGCAGATCGCCGGGCGAGAACTCGACGGGCTCCGCGGGAGCGGCGCAGCCCTCCGGGACACCGGCCGCGGGCGCCCACTCGACGGCGATGCGGGCACCCTCGGTACCCCGGACGAGGGACACCAGGGCCTCCGTGAGCTCGTGGCTGACGCCGGCCTCGACAGCCGCGTCGAAGGCGTCCATGCCACCGGTGGCCCGCTGGTAGTCGATGGCCTCGCGGGCCGCGTACAGCGCCTGGTGCAGCCGGACGGCGAGCGGCCGCCCCGTCGCCACCGGAACGAACGCGGTGAGCCGGCGGCCGTCGGGTGCGGCGCCGACGAGGACGCTCTCCAGCGAGGCAGCGGCGGGCCGCCGGTGCCGGGCGCCGTAGTAGCCCGCACGCGCGCGGGCGGCCAGCGCGCCGGCCAGCAGCATCTGCCGGGCCGCCGCCCGCAGCTGCTCCTCCACCGTCCAGGGCGCCGCGCCCACGGGCCCGGCCGGGGTGTCCCGCCACCACCTGATCTCGTCACTGGGCACGGCGAGGCCGACCAGGATGTCGCGGGCGGACGGGGACGCGCTGCGGGACAGCGCGAGGAGCGCCTCGCCCAGCAGGTCGTCGCTGTCCGGGAAGGCGCGGCTCTCCGGCACCAGCAGGCTCGTGCCGCCGCCCCCGGGCCCCGGCGGCGTCCAGCGGCCGTAGCGTCCGGCGGCTCCGCCGCGCCGCTGCCAGCCGTGCCGGTGCAGCAGGGCGCCGAGCACGGCCGGATCCACCCGGCCGGGCTCGGGTGTCCGGTCGTGGCAGAGGTCCCCGGGGTGGGGCCTGACCGGTCGCGGGGGTTCGTCGATGGGGCGGTGTGTCATGGTCTGCCTCCCGTCCCGACGCGCGTCATGATCTCGCACAGGGCCCGGTCGTCGAAGATGCGCGCGGTCGGAATCCGGACGGTGGTCCTGCGCCGGCCGGTGACGGCGTGGCCGGCGAGGTTGATCCAGTAGCAGCAGTGCCGCAGATCGAGGCGGTCGTGCCCGGCCCGCAGCCACTGGTCCTGCGACCGCGGGACGAGCATCACGACCAGGATCTTGTGCACCGAGACCGGGGTGCGGGCGAGCTTCGCCAGATGCGCGTTGTCGAGCGTGAAGGAGAAGGCGGGGCCCGGCGGGTCCGGCGGGATCTGGTACGTGCACTTGAGCTGCACCTTGATGGTGACTTCGTCGTCGACCGTGTGCCCCGGGGCGCTGTGGCTGACGTGCCAGTCGATGCCGTTGTCCGGGAAGGGCTGGGACAGGGAGCAGCCCGCTGCGGCCGCGACGGCATGGAGATAGCCGACCTGGAGCGTCTCCATGCAGGCGGTGGTGGCGAGAGAGCCGCGATGAGGTGCCGTCCGCTGGGGCAGCAGCCCACCCCGCTCGGGCTGCGCGATGGCCATGTCCGACAGCCTTCCGAGCCAAGTGTTTCCCCACTGCGGGCCGCTGAACTGCAAAGACCCGTACCTCTGTTGTCTCCTTCCGGCGTACGTCGCAAACAGCCCGGGTATCACCGGAACGGGCAGAGGACGGTGCGTCAGCTGCCGTGGGTGAGCGAGGAGTTGGGACTATGACGTGCTGGTACGAGGGCCCCCTGGCCGCGTTCGACACGGAGACGACGGGAGTGGACGTCGAGACCGACCGGATCGTGTCGGCCGCGCTCGTCGTGCAGGACGCCCCCGGCGCCCGGCCGAGGGTGAGCAGGTGGCTGGTGAGCCCGGGTGTGCCGGTGCCGGAGGAGGCGACGGCGGTGCACGGGCTGACGGACGACCATCTGCGGCGCAACGGCCGCTGGCCGTCACCGGTGATGGACGAGATAGCCAGGGAGCTGGGCGAGCAGGCCGCGGCGCGCCGCCCGCTCGTGGTGATGAACGCGCCGTTCGATCTGACGCTGCTGGACCGGGAGTTGCGCCGTCATCGCGCGTCGTCGCTGGACCGCTGGTTCGAGTCGACGCCGTTGCACGTCCTCGACCCGCGGGTCCTGGACAAGCATCTGGACCGCTACCGCAAGGGCCGCCGCACCCTCGGCGACCTCTGCGCGCACTACGGCGTGGAGCTGGCGGGCGCGCACGACGCGGCGGCCGACGCGCTGGCCGCGCTGGACGTCGCCCGGGCGGTGGGGCGGCGCTTCGCGGCCCGGCTGGAGCGGCTCTCGCCGGCCGAGCTGCACACGCTGCAGTCGGTGTGGCACGCGGCGCAGGCCCGCGGCCTGCAGGCCTGGTTCGCGCGCAGCGGGACCCCGGAGGTGGTGGACCCGGCGTGGCCGCTGCGCCCGGAGCTGCCCGCGGCGGCGTGAGCGGACTTGCGCGGCACCGCGCGCACGGGCCCGCGGGCATGCGCGTGCGTACGGCATCCGGGACGCGGTGCGGGAACCGGGGAGAACAGAAAAACCGGTCCGTCGATGACGGACCGGCTTTCTCCGGGTGGGCGATACTGGGTTCGAACCAGTGACCTCTTCGGTGTGAACGAAGCGCTCTCCCACTGAGCTAATCGCCCGGGAACGCACCGAACAATACAGGTCCCGGCGGGTCTCGTTCAAACCGCTCGGAGGTACGCGCCGAGTCCGCGCCGTCCGGCCCGCATCATCAGCGCGTGATTGGCCCGGAAGACGGGCCGTCCCGGCACCGCGAGCCGGCGCATCAGGGGCTTGTTCACCTCGACCTCCTGGTCGTACCGGGCCCGGGTGAGGGGACCGTCGGCGGTGAGCGTCCAGCGGGCCCACCCCTCCAGGTCGCCGGTCATCTCGATCTGCAGGACGCCGGCCGCGGGGTCGCGCCTCACCTCCCTTGCGGTGAAGACCAGGTCGTAGGGCACGACCGAGCGGATACGGATGGTGCCGCTGGTGTCGTCGATCCGGTTCACCTCGCGCACCTGCGGCCACCAGCGCGGGTAGTCCTCGGCCCGTTCGAGGGCGGCGTAGACGTCGGCGAGCGGGGCGGGCAGGACCCACAGGCTGCGGAAGCGGTAACGGCACCAGTCCATGTGCCGAGTCTGCCCCGCGGGGATTTGAGTACGGCGTGAGTACGCGCACTCATGCCCGCCGCAGTGACGGGGACCACACTCCGGAGCATGACCCACATTCCGCCCCCGGCCGAGGAGTTGCGGCTCCTCGACGCCGAGCTGTGGCAACTCGACGCCCGTCGGGCCCAGTTGCTGGCACGACGCACCTGGCTGCTCGGCGTGCTCGCGTCGGCGGCCATTCCGGCGCCGTCCGCGCCTCCCGCGATGCCCGCGGCCCGCCGTCCCGAGACCACCGCGCGCGGCGTGCAGAACCTGCTCCTGCTGCTCGGCGGGGCGCTGCTCACCGTCGCCGCCTTCGCGTTCACCCTGGTCAGCTGGGGGGACCTGGGGATCGCCGGGCGGGCTTCGGTGCTGGGTGCGGTGACGCTGGCCGCGCTGGGGGCGCCGGTGCCGCTGCTGCGCCGCGGGCTGCGCTCGACCGCCGAGTCGGTGGCGGGCCTCGGGCTCGCGCTGACCGTGCTCGACGCCTACGCGCTGTACGAGGTCGCGTTCCGTGACCGGGACGGCCTCGGCTACGCGGCTCTCGCGTCGGCGGCACTGGCCGCGCTGTGGGCCGGGTACGGGCACGGCCTCCGTGCGCTGCCCGGGACGGGCGGTCCGGGTGCCGCGACGGTCACCGGGTCGCCGCTGCGCCTGCCCCTGCCGGCGGCTCTCACCGCGGCCCAGCTCCCGCTGCTCCTGTGGACGGTCGCGACGGGAGCCGGCGTCCGTACGGTGACGGCGGCCCTGCTGGTCACGGCCGCGCTCGACACGGCGGTGGCGCTCCGGGTCGCCGTGCGGCCGGTCCGCGTGGTCGCCGCCGTCGGGGCGTACGGCACCGGCGTGTGGGCCACCCTGGCGGCCGGTCTCCTCTCGTGGGAGGCGACCGGCCCGGGCGCCGCCGCCCGTGCGGCGGCGCTCCTTCTCCTCGCGGCGGTGATCGCGCTGACCGCGGCCCGGCGCGTGACCGTTCCGCACGCCACCGGCCTCGCCCTGGCGGGCGGCGTGGTCACGGTCGGTGCGCTCGGTGGCGTCCTGCGCGGGTGGCTGCCCGACGCGTGGACGGTCCCGGGCTTCGTGGTCTGCGCCGTCGCGCTCGCGGCGGTCGCCCGGGCCGCCTCCCCCGGGCCGCTGCGCCGCGGGCCGGTCCTGGCCTCCGTCGCGGTGCAGGCGCTCGCGACGCTGTGGGCACTGCCGGTGGTCGCCGTCGCCCTGGTGGGTCCGGTGGGCCGGGTGGCGGACATCTGGTCCGGTGTCCCGGCGGACGCCCGCGTCGCGGTGGCGCCCGACGGCTTCTGGCCGGTGCACGCCACGGCTGCGCCGCTCGTGCTCGCCGTGGTCGCCGGGTTCCTGGCGTTCGCGGCGCGCGGTACGGCGTATCAGGACAGGGCGTGGGCCGGTTCCCTCGTGCCGGCCTGGGCGACGGTGTTCACGCTGCCCGCGACGCTCGAACTGCCCTATGCGGCAGCGCTGTCGATCCAGGGGCTCGCGACCGTCGCGGCGCTGGGGGCAGCGGCGTACGCCCGTCCCGCGGCGTCCGCCTCGGCTCCGCTCCCCCTCGTGGGCCTGCTTCTGGCGCTCGTCGGCTCGCTGAGCCTCGTCCTCCTCTCCCTGGCCGCCGAGGCGGCGACCCTGACCGTCCTCGCGGTGCTCGCGGCGCTGTTCGCGGCGGCCGCCGGGCGACCGCGCCTCGGACCGGTCGCCGCCCCCGCCTCCCTCGTCTGCGTCACGGCTTTCGCCTGCGCCCTCGGCGCATCCGCGGGCCGGCAGCCGGAGCACACCGCGCTGCTCGTGCTGGTGGTGCCGGTGGGTGCGGCGCTGCTGGCCGCCCGCACCGCCGGGTCGCCGCTGACCGTGCCGGTCGAGGTGACCGGAGCGGCCGCCGCACTGCTCGCCGTCGGCCTCTCGGCCGGGGACGCGCGGATGCTGGCGCTGCTGCTCGCGCTGTGCGGGGTGATCGCCGCGGGCACCGCGGTCCGCGCGGACCGCAGGGGTGTCGGCTACGCGGCCGCGGCCCTCTTCGTGCTGGCCACCTGGGTCCGCCTGGCTTCCTGGGACGTCGGCGCGCCGGAGGCGTACACGCTCCCGGTGACGCTGCCGGCCCTGCTCGTGGGAGCGGTCCGGCGCCGCACGGACCGCCGGGTCTCGTCCTGGACCGCGTACGGGGCGGGCCTTTCGGTGACGCTGGTGCCGAGTCTGGCGGCGGCGTGGGCCGACGCGCACTGGCCGCGTCCCCTGCTGCTGGGCGCCGCGGCGCTGGCGGTCACGCTCGTCGGCGCCCGCCACCGTCTGCGGGCCCCGCTCGTCCTCGGCGGCGGCGTGCTCGTGCTGGACGCGCTGCACGAACTGGCCCCGTACATCGCCCAGGTGGCCGACGCGCTCCCCCGTTGGGTGCCTCCCGCACTCGCCGGTCTGGTGCTGCTCGCACTCGGTGCGACGTACGAGCAGCGGATCAGGGACGCGCGGCGGGTGCGGGAGGTGCTGGGGAGGATGCGCTGAGGCGCCCCCGGCGGGCGGGCTGTCGGCGTAGTGCTGCACGCCGTGCCGGGTGCCGAGGCCGGCCCACTCGCCGAGGTGGTGGACGTCGACCTCACCGGTGTGCCGGGTCATCGCCTCGGCGAAGCGGAAGATGTCCGCGCGTCCGGAGCGCAGGTGGGCGAACCAGAGCCAGAGGTCCGGGGAGAGTTCGGAGTTGTCCCAGGCGTAGCCGCCGACGTCGTAGCGCCACTGGTGCCGGACTCGACGAGCGTCACAGCGGTTCCCATCAGGCGGCCAGGGCGGTCTTCGCCTCGGAGCAGAACTGCTTGACCGCGTCGGACACCTTGGCCTTGCCCTGCGACATGTCACCGGCGATGCGCAGGAAGGCGGCCTCGACCGTGTCCGCGCCGGCCGGGTGCGGGGTGACGGTCCCGAGGACCCCGGCGGCCGCGGTGTCCTCCTCGTATGCGGCGATGGCCTTGTTGGGCGCGTCCGCCGGCTCGTACGCGTCGAACTGGTCGGTGGTGGCGAGGATGCCGCGGTCGTGCCCATGATCTTGCCGACCTCCGGGTCGTGGACCATGAAGTCGATGAACCGGGCCACCTCCTCGGGGTGCGCGGTGCGGGCGGAGGCGCTGAGCATCAGCGAGGCCAGGTACTGGCCCGTCTCCTTGCCGTCGGTCGTCGGGATCGGCGCGAGACCGTAGGTGCTGTCGCCCTCCGCGGAGTAGCGCACCGTGAAGTTGTCCCAGGTGAACTCGGCCGCCGCGAAGCCCGCGGAGAGCGCCGACTCGGGTGCGACCTGTGCGACCTTCCTGGGATCGGTGACGATGCCGGCCTTCACCCGGCTGTACCCGTCCGCCCACCACTCCGTCAGATCGGTCTGCCGGAAGCCGAGTCCGCCCTCGGTGAAGAACGCTTTTCCGTTCTGCCGCAGATAGAGGTCGTAGAGATACATGATCCCGAAGTAGCCGGTGTCCCCCGCCACTTTCTGGGTGTCGTGGATCCTTTTGAGCGCGGCGAAGTACTCGTCCCAGGTCCAGCCCTCCTCGGGCTCGGTCCCGGCCTTCTCGAAGAGCTTCTCGTCGACGACAAGTGACATGGTGTTGGATCCGACCGGAATACCGAGCTGCTTTTCGTCGACCCGGCCGACCTTCTCGACACCGGCACGGAGTTGTCGAGGCTCAGGGTCCCCGCGTCCATCTGGGACTTGAGATCGAGGAGGACGCCCCTCTTGTCGCACTTCCGAAGGAATCCGACGGCGTTCTGGAATACGTCCGGCGGATTCCCGCCCGCGGCCTGGGTCTGGAACTTCTCCCAAAAGGCCGCGTAATCCTGGAAGTCGGCCTTCACCTTGATCTTCGGGTGCTTCTTCTCGAAGAGCTCGATCGAGCGGTTGATCTCCTGGGCCCGGGTGTCCGCACCCCACCAGGCGTAACGGATCGTCACCGGCCCGTCCCCGGAACCGCCGTTGCCACCGCAGCCGGTCGCGGCCGTCAGCCCGGCCGCGGCCAGCGACGCTCCGACCGCCTTGAGGACCGTACGCCCTCCACGCTCCTGCGAATCCCCACAGTCGAACCCTCCTCGTGCCACCTCGGCCGCTTCATGAATCGTTTTGAGTAAGCGCTTGCTGGCACAAGGTACGGAGACCCCCGGGGCGCGTGAATGATTCGGACAGGAATCGCCGGCGGGCGTCGCGCCACCGTTTCGGAGCCCTCCGTCCGGGGCGCCACCTGCGCGGTTCGACCGTGCGGGTCGGGCGCTCGTGGCCGACGGGCCGAACGCCGGCCCCCTCGGGGCGCCTGCGATCCCGGCCGAAAATCCCCCGTCGGCCGGGATGCCACCCGGCGCCGGAGCAGGAGTCGACGGTTCCGCAATGACCGAGCGTGCGGGCCCGGTCCCGGCGGGAGCGGCGCGGGTGCGGTCACGGACGGCTCGGCAGGGTCACCCCGCGGGGCCGCCAGCGGCCGGCCACCGGGGCGGAAGGGCACCGGCACACCGGGCGAAGGGATGGGATCACGCGCCGCGGTGCCCCGAGCGGAACCGCCGAGGGAACCGCCACCGCCCCCACCGTGGACGACGGGCGGAGGAAGCCCAGGAGGGGCTGCACGGGACGCCGGGAGCAGCCCGTCGATGCCGGAGCCGTCGCAGCGGCGGTAGTCCACTGGTGCGCCTCCTGCCCGCCTCGCGGCCGGGCCCTCAAGCCCACGGACACGGCACCCTGGGCCCCCGGAAACAGCGAAGGCGGCCCCCGTCCACGGACTGCGTGGACGAGGACCGCCTTCGAACTGGTGGGCGATACTGGGTTCGAACCAGTGGCCTCTTCGGTGTGAACGAAGCGCTCTCCCGCTGAGCTAATCGCCCGGGCGCACGGAGAACATTACCCCATGTCAGCGGGTGCCCCGGACCAGCAGCGCGACCCGGGAGCACACCGCCGGGACCTCGTCATTCCTTGATCTTCCAGGGCATCTCGAAGCCGAACTTCCAGACGTAGATCGCGACGAGCACCGCGACGATCACGAGACCCACGGTCGTCAGGATGATGTTGCGCCGGCGCACGCGCGGGTCGAGCGCCCGCTGTGTCGCCTCGGTCACCTTGTGCTTGGTCCAGCGCAGGACCAGCTGAGCCCAGACGAACTCGGTCGCCCAGATCGCCATACCGCCGAAGATCACGAGCCAGCCGGGCCCCGGCAGCGGAAGCATGACCACGCCCGCGCCCACGACAGCGAGGCCGACGATGAAAACTCCCACCTGCCAGCTCAGGTGCAGCGCCCGCCGGGCCTGGATGAATTCCGGCGCCCGCGAACCGAGCGGTCGCTCGTCCTTCGATTCTTGCGGAGCCACGGCGACCTCGCCCGGCTCGTCACTCCCCGTATTCATACGACCAAACCCTACCCGAGAGAAACCAGTCACCGGAATGGGCGTACGTCACGAACACACTCTCGGCCGGATGAGCTACCTAAACACACGCAAAACACTCAGAGGGGTTTACAACGGCACCGTAGGTGGCATGTCGATTTCGCCGACGTGCGAATCCCCGAGCGCACACTGAGCGAAAGGCCCTGGCGCTTATGAACACCACGGTCAGCTGCGAGCTGCACCTGCGCCTCGTTGTGTCGAGCGAGTCCTCACTGCCTGTACCCGCAGGACTGCGGTATGACACGGCCGATCCCTACGCCGTGCACGCCACCTTCCACACCGGAGCCGAGGAAACCGTCGAGTGGGTGTTCGCCCGCGACCTCCTCGCCGAGGGCCTGCACCGGCCCACCGGAACCGGCGACGTCCGAGTCTGGCCGTCCCGGAGCCACGGTCAGGGCGTCGTCTGCATCGCCCTCAGCTCCCCGGAGGGTGAAGCCCTCCTCGAGGCCCCGGCACGGGCTCTCGAGTCGTTCCTCAAGCGAACCGACGCCGCCGTGCCCCCCGGCACGGAACACCGGCACTTCGATCTCGACACGGAGCTCTCCCACATCCTCGCGGAGAGTTAGCGAGGGACCCAGAGCCGCCCGGCGCCGTCCACTCGGGGAGACGGCTCGGGCCTGGACAACTTCACATGGCACACACCGGCGCCGTCGCCGCGGATTTCCGCGGAGGCGGCGCCGGTGCGTGCCCCGAGGAGCGCTCCGGCCGTCACGGAGCGTTCCGGGACCTGGTCCGTACCGGCCCCCGCCGGCACCGAGCCGCTAGGCTCGGCCACCCATCGGCGGGCGCCCGCCCGACTTCAGGCCAGGGAGCGAAACGTGCTGATCACCCACGACACCCGGTGCGCCCTCGACACCGTGGTGGATCTGGTGAACACCGCGCCGGACGACGACGCGGCGGATCGCCTCACGGACGTCGCGTCCCTGGAGGAGTTCGTGCGCAACCACGACATCAGCGACGTGGGCGTGCTGTCGGAGCAGGACCTGGCGGCGGTCCGGCAGGTGCGCGGGCGGTTCACCGGCATCTTCGCGGCCGCCGACGCACGCGCCGCGGCCGGACTCATCAACGAGCTGGTGGCCGCCGCCGGCACCACACCGCGACTCACCGACCACGACGGCTACGACTGGCACGTGCACTACTTCGCGCCCGGCGCCTCCGTCGCCGACCACCTCGCGGCGGACTGCGGAATGGCACTGGCCTTCTTCGTGGTCGCCGGGGAGCAGGACCGGCTGCGCCGGTGCGAGGCCCCGGACTGCCGGCGCGCCTTCGTCGACCTCTCCCGCAACCGCTCCCGCCGCTACTGCGACAGCCGCACCTGCGGCAACCGTCTGCACGTGGCGGCCTACCGGGCCCGGCGCAAGGAGGCGGCGAGCTGACGGAGCCCTCGACGGGTGGCGCCAGGGGCTCCGTGTACGGCTCAGAGCAGCAGCAGATCGTGCAGCGACGCCATGAGCAGCAGACAGCCGATCACCGCTAGGAAGATCATCAGCGGCGGCTGGGAAAGTGCGAAGAGACAACCCCGCCGTTCCTCGGGAGGGGCGGCGGTGTCGCTCTGTGTTGTGTCCAGCATCTCGCGGTGATGATGACCCACGGGCCACCCCGGGGGCGATCAACACGCCCGAAATGACCGGGAGTTCATCAATCCTCGCGAAGCGTGACGACGGACGTGATCACTTCCGCGGGTGCACCTGATCAGTTCCGGGCGCACTCGGTCCCGGGCCGCCGGTACCCGCCGCGCGCTGCCGGGCCCGGCTTCAGATGCCGTGCTTCTTGAGGATGGCCTCGATGTCGCTGAAATCCTCCGAGGGACCCGCCGCACCCGCGCCACGTCCCGTGGACGCGGGCCGCGCGGTGGAGCGCGAGCCCTGCCCCAACGACGGCGCCGACGCCCCGGGAGCAGCCGCCTCCCGCCGGGCCGCGGCCCGGGCCGCCCTGCGCTCCTTGCGCGTGCCTCCGCCGCGGCGCTCCACGGCCCGGGTGGTCAGGAACAGCAGCCAGGCAGCGCCCAGCAGGACGAAACCGGCCCATGCGGTCGGGCTGAAGGCGGTGTCCGCCACCCAGCCGACGGCTCCCGTCATCACCAGGCCGATGGGTACCAGCGAGTAGGCGGCGATGCGGGCGGCGGAGAGGAAACGCTTGCGGTAGGCCGTCACCGCGGCGATGCCCAGCCCGGCCACGGAGACGGCGGAACAGACGGTCTCGGCAATCATCCGGTCCTCCGGGCGGGGTGCGGGGCGGGAAGGGGTACTACGTCCCTTCCATCCTGCACCGCGGCCCGCCCGGTGTGCCATGGTCCGGGCGGACCTCAGGGACATCTCCGGGTCGGGGGTCCTCCGCAGGTCCCGGTTGGGGCAGCGGCTCGGCGGCTGGGAGACTGAGGACCATGAACGACTCCTCCGCCGCCCGCCCCGTCACCCCCGTCCTGGACGTCTGGTGCGAACTGCAGTGCCCCGACTGCCGCACCGCCCTGGACGACCTGCGAGCCCTGCGCGCCCGCTACGGCGACCGCCTGGAGGTGCGGCTGCGGCACTTCCCGCTGGAGAAGCACCAGCACGCCTTCGCCGCCGCGCAGGCCGCCGAGGAGGCCGCCGAACAGGGCAGCGCCTGGGCCTACGTGGAGGCCGTGCTCGGCCGCGTCGAGGAGCTGGACCGCCGGGGGGAGCCCTTCCTCGTCGAGGTGGCCGCCGAACTCGGCCTGGACGCCGAGGAGTTCGACACCGCGCTGATCGACGGCCGGCACATCCTGATCGTCGACGCCGACCAGGCGGAGGGCAAGGCCATCGGCGTGACGGGCACGCCGACGTACGTCATCGACGGCCGGCGCCTGGACGGCGGCAGGAGCCAGGCCGGCCTGCGCGAGCGCATCGAGGAGATCGCCGACCGGCTGCTGGCGGATCAGGACGCCTGACCTCGCCGGACGCTTCCCGGATCGACCGGACCTACAGGCTCTTGTACAGGTGATGGGCGGTCGTTTCGTAGCCGAGCGACTCGTAGAGCCGCTCGGCCGGGGTGTTGCCCGCGAACACGTTGAGTCCGATCACGGTGCGGCCGGCGGCGACCGCCTGCGCCTCCGCCAGCAGCATGAGCGTACGGCCGTGGCCTCTGCCGCGGTGGGCGGCGTCCGCCTCGACGTCGAAGACGAACGCACGCTCGTCCTGAAGCGCCAGCCACAGGGTGCCGACCGGCCTCCCCTCGTGTTCCAGAACGCTGATCAGCACGTTCTCGGTGGCCGTCCCGTGCGCCAGCAGCTGGTCGTGGTCGCGGCGCGACTTCTCGTGCGCCTCCGCCTCGGGCACCCCGCGGTCGATCCAGATCTGCGCGTAGCTCTCCCGGGCCCGCGCCTCCCAAGGGCCGTACTCCTCCTCGGACATGGGGCGGGCGACGCTCCCCGCGGGCAGGCCGGGAGGCGTGGCGCCGAGTTGCTTCTCCATGCCGCGGTTGCGCGTCACGTAACCGAGCGCCCGGGTCATCCGGAGTGCGGCCACGGCATCGGCGGGCACCGACGCCTCGATCCGCCGGCACCCCCAGCCGCGGGCCACCTCCTCGACGGCGAGAGCGGCCACCGTGCCCCGCCCCCTCCCTCGGTCGGGCGCGTCGATCCGCAGATCCGTGACCCGCGCGACGTCGGGTCCGAACAGCGCGTGGGTACTGAGCCGTATCCCGCCCATGGGACGGCTGTTCACACACACCTGGTAGTGGCGCGAGCGCGTTCCGTCGGCGTGGTGCTGAAGCGGCTCGGTCGGCCGCAGGGTCGTGGTCATCAGGGGAGTTGTACCCGCCCGGCGGGCCGACGTCATCCGGATTACCCGCGGGTCCCGGGTTACGGGTCGAGGTCGCTGCCGGCGCGCTCGTCGAAGATCCGCATCGCCTCCGCGGTCACCGGGCCCGGCGCGCCCGGCAGTTGGCGTCCGTCGACGCGGTGCACCGCCTGCACGTCGCGCAGCGTGGATGTCAGGAAGACCTCGTCGGCGCGCTCCAGGACGTCCAGCGGCAGGTCGGTCTCGCGGGCGCCCGTCCACTCGACGGCGAGGGCGCGCGTGATGCCGGCGAGGCAGCCGGAGGCGACCGGCGGGGTGTGGATCTCACCGTCGAGGACGACGAAGACGTTCGACCCCGTGCCCTCGCACAGCCGGCCCACTGTGTTCGCGAACAGCGCCTCGGTGGCGCCCTGTTCGCGGGCACGGGCGAGGGCGACGACGTTCTCCGCGTACGAGGTGGTCTTGAGGCCGGTCAGGGCGCCCCGCTCGTTGCGCGTCCACGGCACGGTGACGACGGCGGTGGAGTCGGGCCGGCGGGCGGACTCGCCGAGGGCGACGACCAGGGTCGGACCGTGCTCTCCGCGGTCCGAGCCGAGCGGGCCGTGGCCTCCGGTGTAGGTGATCCGGAGCCGGCCCAGTGGCATCGGGTTGGCCTCGATGACGGCGGCGCAGGCGCGGCGCACCTCGTCGAGGTCGGGGTCCGGCAGGCCGAGGCCGCGGGCCGAGCGGGTCAGCCGGTCGAGATGGCGGGTGAGGGCGAACGGCCGTCCGTCGACCGCCTTCACCGTCTCGAAGATGCCGTCGCCCACGGTCAGTCCGTGATCGAAGACGGAGACGCGGGCGGACTCGGTGTCCTGCAGCCCGCCGTCGAGCCAGATCTTCACGAAAGGGTCCCTCCACTCGCCTCGTACGTCCCCGACGCTACCGCGAGCAGTCGGGAGGCCTTCAGCTCGGTCTCCCGCCACTCGCCGCCGGGGTCCGAGCCCCAGGTGATTCCGGCGCCCGTGCCGAAGCGCAGGACACCCTCGGCCCGGTCGATCCAGAAGGTGCGTATGCCGACGGCCAGCTCCCCGGTGCCCCGGTCGGCGTCGACCCAGCCGATGCCGCCGCAGTAGGGGCCGCGGGGCGCGGTCTCCAGGGCGTCGATGATCCGCAGCGCGCTGGACTTGGGTGCCCCCGTGACGGAGCCGGGAGGGAACGCCGCGGCGAGCACCTCGGGCCAGCCCGCCTCCGGGCGCAGCTCGCCGCGCACGGTGGAGACGAGATGGACGAGTCCGGGGTGCTTCTCGACGACGCACAGGTCGGGGACGGTCACGGTGCCGGTGGCGCAGACCTGCCCGATGTCGTTGCGGACCAGGTCCACGATCATGACGTTCTCGGCGTAGTCCTTCTCCAGGAGGTCGGCCTCGGTGCGGCCGGTTCCCTTGATCGGCCCCGACTCGACGGTCCGGCCGTCGCGGCGCAGGAAGAGCTCCGGGGACGCGGTGGCGATCTCGACGCCGTGACCGGGCAGGCGGATCGTTCCGGCGTACGGTGCCGGGTTGCCGCGGGCCAGCAGCGCGGTCAGCGCGTCCACGTCGGCGTCGGGGGCGACCGGCGCCGAGAGCACCCGGCAGAGATTCGCCTGGTAGACCTCGCCGGCCGCGATGTGCCGCCGGATCCGCCGGACCCCTTCCGTGTACGCGGCGTGGTCGAGGGACGACGTCCAGTCCGCGGCCGCCGGCCCGCGCCACTCCCCCGGCACCGGCGCGGGCACCGTCTGCGCCCGGACGTCCGCGAAGCGGGCGCAGGTCAGACGGCCTTCGAAGTCGGCCGAGACGGCCCAGAAGCCGGTGGATTCCAGGGCCGCGGGGTCGCTGGTGACATCGAGGAGGCCGGTCGCCACGAGGCCGCCGAAGCGGGCGAGAGCAGGGAGGTCGTGCACGCAATCGAGTCTAGGGTGGGTGACCTGCGGGCGGGCCCGGCGGCGTCCTGGCGCGGACGCAACGCAGCACGCTGCACAAACGCGTTTTTGTGCTGGCCCCGGAATCCGCTAGAGTTCAACACGTCGCCGGGACGCGAGAGCCGACCGGAAACGACAAGCGGACGTAGCTCAGTTGGTAGAGCGCAACCTTGCCAAGGTTGAGGTCGCCAGTTCGAACCTGGTCGTCCGCTCGCAGGAAGTGGGGGATCTTCCCGAGCTCCCACGCCTGGTGGAGTGGCCGAGAGGCGAGGCAACGGCCTGCAAAGCCGTCTACACGGGTTCAAATCCCGTCTCCACCTCCAAGGACGATTAGCTCAGCGGGAGAGCGCTTCCCTGACACGGAAGAGGTCACTGGTTCAATCCCAGTATCGTCCACTGGATCTTGCCCAAGATCCGTACCCGCGCGATTAGCTCAGCGGGAGAGCGCTTCCCTGACACGGAAGAGGTCACTGGTTCAATCCCAGTATCGCGCACGCAGTACACTGCTCCACGTCCCGCGCGATTAGCTCAGCGGGAGAGCGCTTCCCTGACACGGAAGAGGTCACTGGTTCAATCCCAGTATCGCGCACCAGCCGAAGCCCCCGGCCGTCTCGACGGCCGGGGGCTTCGTCGTGCGCGCCGGCTCCGTCCGGAAACGGCGAAGGGGCCCTCCAGCCGTGGAGGACCCCTGTCGCGTCAGGACGAGAAGAGCATGCGCCCGAAGCTCTTCTGGCGGTGGTGGCCGCCGTAGTGACCGCCGTGGCCGCCGTGCGGGGCGCCCCAGGCCGGTGCCGGGGCGGAGGGGTAGGCCTGCGGGGCCGCCGGGGGCGGCGGGGCGGGCTGCGACCACTGGGACTCCAGGCGGGTCAGGGACTCCAGCTCGCCGTAGTCGAGGAAGATCCCGCGGCAGCCGCTGCACTGCTCGATCTGGACGCCATTGCGGTTGTAGGTGTGCATGGGCGCATGGCACTTCGGACACTGCATGCTCGGCTCAACTCCTCGCCGTCGGTGCTGCTTAGCGTTATGCCAGGACAGACTCAGTCCGGCCGTCGTCGGTTGCACCCTACTTCGCGGGTTCCCCGGCCAACTCGGGCGGGAGGGGGGCCATTCGGTCGCAGGCGTCGATCACGGCCTGCTGGACCTCGTCCAACGGGTCGCCGGACGCCACGGACTTGGCAATCGCGAGCGCCGCGGTCTGCACCGCGAGGGCGCGGGCCGGCACGTCCAGCGCCGGCCAGGGATCGCCGTCGGCGGGCACGGCCGGGCCGCCCGCTCCCCGGTAGGCGGTCAGGAAGCGGGTCCACTCGTCGGGCGGGAGGAGGCCGCAGGCGTACCAGGCGGCCGGGCGGGCCAAGTCCCAGGCGGGCACCCCGTACCCCAGGTCGTCGACGTCGATGAGCAGCCAGGGGCCGGCCGCAGCGGGGTGCCGCACCAACTGGCCGAGGTGGAGGTCGCCGTGGCAGAGCGTCCCGGACCCCTCCGGCATCGGCGCCTCGTCGCGGGCCCAGGGCGGCAGGGCGGCCCAGGCGCGCAGCACCGGTTCGGCGGCGGGGTGCGGACCGGCCGCGCCGAGCCGGGCGATCGCCCGCGCCGCCTTGGCCGGGCCGCGCATGGGGGGCAGCCCGTCCGGCACCGGCGCCCGGTGCAGCCGCGCCAGCAGCAAGGCGGCCTCCTCCCAGGGCGCCGCCTCCGGCCGCTCCGGGTCGACCGGGGTGCCGTAGGGCCAGAAGGTCACCAGGCGTCCGTGCGGGTCGACGGGGGCCTGGCCCAGGGGCGGGAGGAGGACACCGCGAAGGGCGGGATCGGCGGCGACGGCGAGGCGCCGGGCGAGCTGCTCCGGGTCCGTGGCCCCGTCGTGGGCCTTGGCCACGGTGTCGCCGTGACGGACGACGGTGCCGTCCCGCCGGTCCGCGAGGACGGCCTCGGTGTGGGCACAGGCGGCGTCCCCCGGGTGCGCCGCGCCGCGCACCTGCGCGGTCAGTACGGCCACCACGTCTGCGGTCACGGGTCCCCCCTCGTACGCGAACGGTTCCCGGTGAGCGTATGCGGGCCGGGGGCGGCCCCGGCAGGAGGGGGCGGGCCGGCGGAGGCGGGGTCCCGGCGCACCCCCGGTGCGTGCGGGCACCGCGGCGCCCTACGGCGGTGGGGGCGGGAATCGCCGGGGCATGGCAATGCCCGCGCAGCTCCCCAGCTGCGCGGGCATTTGTGCCGTCCGCCGCACCCCCGTCCCCACGGGGTTTCATGGCCGGATGTCCCCGCCCGGACCGCTCTTCCGGGCCTGGGGCGCCGCTCAGCGCCCCAGCATCACGCCCACGGACGACGCTTGTGTGACCACCGCTTCCCAGCCGCCGAAGACGACCACGAGCAGGGCCGCCAGGGGAAGGACCATCGCTGTCGCCACCAGCGGGTGGCGACGGCCCGGCCGGCTGGTGCCGAACGCGGCGGTGTACGCCCTGCGTCCCTGCGTGCGGATCGCCGTCCGCGGTGCCGTGTGGGCCATGGTCCCTCTCCTGACCGAGCTTCTGTGGTGTTGACAGCGGCGGGTGTCTGACCTCGGGGGACGAGTGCTGCACCCGCCGCTTGACCTCAAATCTAGGCCCGCGGCGGGTGCCGGTCGTCATGCCCTCGTACCGATTGCCGGGCCTCCCGGAGGATGAGCGATGACCTGCGGCGTACTCCCCTGGGTGGAGACGCGGCCGCCGGTCTCGGGGTCTTCCCGGAGGGGATGCCCGGTGTGCCCCTACTGTTCCGAGCTGTCCTCCCGCGGGATCGGCTGCTCGACCAGGGCCAGCACCCGATTCGCCATGAAGCGCGCGGTGCGCACCACTGATCCGCTACGGGTGACTTCGCTCACTTCGACGACACCCCGGCGCACCGCCGTCTCCACCCGGCGGCCCGCCCTGCTCGCCACCACCTCGTACGTCCGCGTCGTGTCGCCGGCGTCCACGACTATCTCCACTCGGTCACCCTTCACGGGATCAATCCCCCTTCTGCGACGGGTGGTTGGGACCCCAGGCAGCTCGCAGCAGGCCTGGTCGCGCGTTCCCTGACCATCTTTCAAGTTTCCCACCCGGCACTGACAATCGATCGGGTCGTGAGGGCGCGGCCTATGCGCGCACCCGGCCGTGGAAACGTAAGCTGTGGCTCGTCAAACGGACCGGGCAGCGGGGATGGACATGGCGATGATGCGCCTGAGGCGCGAGGACCCGCGTGTCGTCGGCTCGTTCAGGCTTCACCGACGGCTCGGCGCGGGCGGGATGGGCGTTGTGTATCTGGGCTCCGACCGGCGCGGCCAGCGGGTCGCGCTGAAGGTGATCCGGCCCGACCTGGCGGAGGATCAGGAGTTCCGGTCGCGGTTCGCGCGTGAGGTCTCGGCGGCTCGGCGGATCAGGGGCGGATGCACGGCGCGGCTCGTGGCGGCCGATCTCGACGCGGACCGGCCGTGGTTCGCCACGCAGTACGTCCCGGGGCCCTCGCTGCACGACAAGGTCGCCGAGGAGGGGCCGCTGAGCGCCGCGGACGTGGCGGCCGTGGGCGCCGCCCTCTCCGAGGGGCTCGTCGCGGTGCACGAGGCCGGTGTCGTCCACCGTGACCTGAAGCCGTCCAACATCCTGCTCTCGCCGAAGGGCCCCCGGATCATCGACTTCGGGATCGCCTGGGCGACGGGCGCCTCCACCCTGACCCACGTCGGTACGGCGGTCGGGTCGCCCGGGTTCCTCGCGCCGGAGCAGGTGCGCGGCGCCGCCGTCACCCCGGCGACCGACGTCTTCTCCCTGGGCGCCACGCTGGCGTACGCGGCGACGGCCGACTCCCCCTTCGGGCACGGCAGTTCCGAAGTGATGCTGTACCGGGTGGTGCACGAGGAGGCCCAGCTGCACGGGGTTCCCGACGCGCTGGCGCCACTCGTGCGGGCCTGCCTCGCGAAGGATCCCGAGGAGCGGCCCAGCACGCTGCAACTGTCGCTGCGGCTCAAGGAGATCGCGGCGCGGGAGGCGCAGGGACTCGCCGACGTACGGCCGCCCGCGCCGCGCACCGACCCGGACCGGCCGAGCGGGCGGCTCGCCGAGCAGTACGCCGACCAGCGCACCCAGCGGCGCCCGCAGGGTCCGCACGGTTCGCAGGGCTCCTCGCAGCCCCGGACGGGCGGTGGCTCGCGGTCGGGTTCCCGCCCGGCGCCGTCGCGCAACACGACGCGCTCGGGCAACCGGCCCGCACCGCGCAGCGGGGCCGGCCGGCCGGGACCGCGCACCACCGGTACGGGCAGGCGGCCGGCCAATCCGCGGTTGCTGCGTCAGCGGCTCTTCGTGTTCGTCGTGGTGACCCTGCTGGTGGCGCTGGGCATCGCCGCGGCCCAGGGGTGCCAGGGGCCGGCGCGGGGCCTCGGCGACGGGGGCGCCCACCAGGACGTACGGCACGAGCGGTCGTACGGGCCACCGGACGGCGGACACCGGTACGGTCCGCGGTAGCGGGCGGCGCGGTGCTCAGGCGGTCGGACGGCCCGTCGCCACGGCGTAGAAGGCGACGGCGGCCGCCGCGCCGACGTTGAGCGAGTCGACGCCGTGGGCCATCGGAATGCGAACCCACTCGTCCGCGGCGACCAGGGCCCGAGTGGACAGGCCGTCCCCCTCCGCGCCGAGCATGAGGGCGACCCGGTCCATCCGGTGGGGCGCGGTCTCGTCGAGGGTCTTGGCCTTCTCGTCCGGAGTGAGCGCGAGGAGGGCGAAACCCGCCTCGCGGACCGACTCCAGGCTCCGGGGCCACGATTCGAGGCGGGCGTACGGCACGGAGAAGACGGCCCCCATGGAGACCTTCACCGACCGTCGGTAGAGCGGGTCCGCGCAGTCCGGGGAGAGCAGCACCGCGTCCATGCCGAGGGCCGCCGCCGAGCGGAAGATGGCACCGATGTTGGTGTGGTCGTTGACCGACTCCATGACGACCACCCGGCGGGCCGACTGCAGCAGCTCGGCCGCCGTGGGCAGCGGTTTGCGCTGCATGGAGGCGAGCGCGCCGCGGTGCACGTGGTAGCCGGTGACCTGCTCGGCGAGTTCCGGGCTGACCGCGTACACCGGGGCCGGCAGCTCGTCGATGACGTCGCGCATGACGTCGACCCACTTGGCGGAGAGCAGCATCGAGCGCATCTCGTAACCGGCGTCCTTGGCCCGTCTGATGACCTTCTCGCCCTCGGCGATGAACAGGCCCTCGGCGGGTTCGCGCTTGCGGCGCAGTTCCACGTCGGTCAGGCCCGTGTAGTCGCGCAGACGCGGGTCGTCGGGGTCCTCAACGGTGATGAGATCGGCCACAGGGTGATACTGCCTTGTCCTGGGTGTGGTGCCAACGGCTCGGAACGGGTGGGTTACCCGGGGTTACGCGAGGAGCCCCCGTGGCTCGGGGGCTCCGGGGTCATGCGGGGTGCCGGGGGTCCGGGTCCTCGGACGGCCCGGCGGGCGCCGCCCGGAAGAGGTCGCCGAGGAGCCCCGCGCCCGCGTGCACGACCTCGCCGATGACGATGACGGCCGGGGGCTTCACCTCCTCGGTGCGGACGGTGTCCGCGACGGTCGCGAGGGTCGCGTCCACGCGGCGCTGGGCGGCGGTCGTGCCCTCCTGGACCAGGGCGACGGGCGTCCCGGCGGCCTTCCCGTTCTCCATGAGCGTGCGCGCGATGGCGCCGATCTTGTCCACGCCCATCAGGACGACGAGTGTGCCGCGCAGCTTGGCGAGGGCCGCCCAGTCGACCAGGGAGCGCTCGTCGTCGGGTGCCACATGACCGCTGACCACGGTGAACTCGTGGGCGACCCCGCGATGGGTGACCGGGATGCCCGCGGCGCCCGGCACCGAGATCGAGCTGGAGATGCCGGGGACGATCGTGCAGGGGATGCCCGCCTCGGCGAGCGCCTGGGCCTCCTCCATGCCCCGTCCGAAGACGAACGGGTCGCCGCCCTTGAGGCGGACGACCGCCTTGCCCTGCTTGGCGTGCTCGATCAGCGCGTTGTTGATGGCCTCCTGCGCCATGAAACGGCCGTACGGGATCTTCGCCGCGTCGATCACCTCGACGTGCGGCGGGAGTTCGGCGAGCAGGTCGCGCGGTCCGAGGCGGTCGGCGATGACCACGTCCGCCTCGGCGAGGAGACGACGGCCGCGGACCGTGATCAGGTCCGGGTCGCCGGGGCCGCCGCCGACGAGCGCGACACCCTGGGTGCGGGCGCGGTGGTGCGGTGCCACCAGGGTGCCGTCGCGGAGTCCTTCGACCACGGCGTCCCGGATCGCGGCGGTGCGGCGGGGGTCGCGCCCCCGGGCGTCGGTCGTCAGCACGGCGACCGTGACGCCCTCGCTGTGGCCGGTGGCCGGGGTCCACGCGGTGGCCGCGTCGGCGTCGTCGGAGCGGACGCACCAGACGCGCAGTCGCTCCGCCTCGGCCGAGGCCCGTAGGTTCGCGGCCGTGTCGCTGGTCGCGATGAGGGCGTACCAGGCGTCGGCGAGGTCACCGTCCTCGTACGGGCGCCGGCTCCAGCCGATCTCGCCCGCGTCCGCCATCGCCTCGACGGAGGGGGTGGCCTGCGGCGAGACGAGGTGGACGTCCGCGCCGGCCGCGATCAGGGCGGGGAGGCGGCGCTGGGCCACCTGGCCACCACCGAGGACGACGACGCGGCGGCCTGCGAGGCGGAGGCCTACGGGGTAGGCGGGGTGTTCGGCCATGGAGGGGCGGCTCCTCGTGCGGGGCGGGGCGAGACGGGCCCCCTGCGCCTTCGGAGCGGGCCTGACGTGCGGATTTTAAGCTGCGGCTCGGGCAGGTGGCGCGGGCGGGTGCGGGTTTCCTCCCCGCCCCCGCACCCGCCCGAAACCGTGGCGGCGCGCCCGGGACGCCGTCCGAGCGGCCCGGGGAGGCGGCCGTGTCCGGTCGCGGCGGCGGGACGGGACACGGCGCTCGCGGCTACTTCTCGGTGACCCCTGCGGAGTCGAACGTCGCCACCTCGTGCATCGCCCGGGCCGCGCTCTGTACGACCGGCAGCGCCAGGAGGGCGCCCGTGCCCTCCCCGAGACGGAGGTCGAGATCGACCAGCGGGCGCAGGCCCAGCTTGTTGAGGGCCGCCACATGGCCGGGCTCGGCGCTGCGGTGGCCCGCGATGCAGGCGGCCAGCACCTCCGGGGCGATCGCTCGGGCCACCAGCGCGGCGGCACCCGCGCTGACGCCGTCCAGGATCACCGGCGTCCGCAGGGACGCACCGCCCAGCAGCAGGCCGACCATGGCGGCGTGCTCGAAGCCGCCGATCGCGGCGAGGACGCCGATCGGGTCGGCCGGGTCCGGCTGGTGCACGTCCAGGGCGCGCCGCACGACCTCGGTCTTGCGGGCCAGCGTCTCGTCGTTGATGCCCGTGCCCCGTCCGGTCACCTCCCCGGCGTCGGTGCCGGTGAAGACCGAGATCAGGGCCGCGGAGGCGGTGGTGTTGGCGATGCCCATCTCGCCCGTGAGGAGCGCCTTGTTGCCGGCCGCGACGAGATCGCGGGCCGTCTCGATGCCCACCTCGATGGCCGCCTTGGCCTCCTCGCGGGTCATCGCGGGGCCGGTGGTCATGTCGGACGTGCCCGCGCGGATCTTGCGCGGGAGCAGGCCCGGGGTGGCGGGCAGGTCGGAGGCGACGCCCACGTCGACGACACAGACCTCGGCGCCCACCTGGTTGGCGAAGGCGTTGCACACCGCGCCGCCGCCCAGGAAGTTCGCCACCATCTGGGCGGTGACCTCCTGCGGCCACGGGGTGACGCCCTGGGCGTGCACGCCGTGGTCGCCGGCGAAGATCGCGACGGCCGCGGGCTCCGGGATCGGCGGCGGGCACTGCCGGGACAGCCCGGACAGCTGGGCGGAGATGATCTCCAGCATGCCGAGGGCGCCGGCCGGCTTCGTCATCCGCTTCTGGCGCTCCCACGCCTCGCCCAGCGCCTTCGCGTCGAGCGGACGGATGTTGGTGACCGTCTCGGCGAGCAGGTCGTGCGGCTCCTCGCCGGGCAGCGCCCGACGCCCGTACGTCTCCTCGTGGACGACCCACGACAGCGGGCGGCGCTTGGACCAGCCGGCCTGCATCAGCTCGGGCTCGTCCGGGAACTCGTCCACGTAGCCGACGCAGAGGTAGGCCACGACCTCCAGGTGGTCCGGCAGGCCGAGCGCGCGCACCATCTCGCGCTCGTCGAAGAAGCTGACCCAGCCGACGCCCAGGCCCTCGGCGCGCGCGGCGAGCCAGAGGTTCTCGACCGCGAGCGCGGAGGAGTACGGGGCCATCTGCGGCTGCGTGTGGCGGCCCAGGGTGTGGCGCCCGCCGCGGGTCGGGTCCGCGGTGACGACGATGTTGACCGGGGTGTCGAGGATGGCCTCGATCTTCAGTTCCTTGAACTGCTTGGCCCGGCCCTTGGGGAGGGACTTCGCGTAGGCCTCGCGCTGCCGCGCCGCGAGTTCGTGCATCGAGCGGCGGGTCTCGGCGGAGCGGATCACCACGAAGTCCCACGGCTGGGAGTGGCCGACGCTCGGCGCGGTGTGGGCGGCCTCGAGGACGCGCAGCAGCACGTCGTGCGGGATCGGGTCGCTGCGGAACCCGTTGCGGATGTCGCGGCGCTCACGCATCACGCGCAGCACGGCCTCGCGCTCGGCGTCGTCGTAACCGGGCGCGGCGGGGCCGGTGGACTCTCGTACGTCTTCCACTGCGGCCGTGCTCTCTTCCTGGTCGGCGCCCTGGGTGTCCAGGTCGTCCGCCTGCTGTGCGACTACGACGTCCGGGTCCGCGACGAGCGGCTCCGGTGCGGGGGGTGCCTGGGCCTCGCGCGGGGCGGGCACGGCGGCGACGGCCTCGTCGGCGACCGTCCCCGCGGCGGGCCCGGGCGCTGCCGGCGGCCCGGACTCCGCGGGCGCGGCGGCCGCCTCGGCGGCCGGGGGCTCGACCGGCTCTTCGGCGTAGAGGGTCTCCTCGGTGAGGAGGGCCCCCTCGACCGTCACCGGAAGGGGTGCCGGCGCCTCAGGGGCGGCGGCCGGCTGGGTCTCCGCCGCCTCCGGCTGCTCCACGGGGGGCAGCGGCGGGACGGTCATGGCGTGCGGGGGCGTCGGGGCCAGGTGCGGGGTGGTGGGCACCGAGCCCTCGACCGGGACGAACTCGCCGACGGGCCGGTTCGCGTGCCGACCGGCCCGCTGTTCGCGGGGGGCCTCCGCGGGCGGCGGGTCCGGCAGGGCGGCGGGGCCCTCCGGCCCGGACTCTCCCTGCGGCCGGCCCGCCGGGGCGGGCCCCATGACGGCGTGGGTCCCGGCGGCGTGCGCTCCGACGGCCACCGGGACGCCCTGCGCGGCGGGGGCGTCGAACTGCCGGGCGTCCGGTGCCGCGGGTTCGGACACGAGGAATCCGTGCGCGACGTCCGCGGCCGGCGCGGCGAGCGCCGGGTCCGCCGCGGACACGGGCTCCGCCGCCGGCGCCGGCTGCGGGACCTCGGCCGGCGGCTGCGCCTCGGAGGTGCGCGCGGCGTCCGCGAACGGAACATCTCCTGCCGCCGGACCGGCGTCGGCCGCGGGCGCCTCGGCCGGGTCGGTGAGCTGCGGCGCGGTCGGGAACGCGGTCCGCCCCTCGTACAGGTGCTGGGGGCCGTGGGGGTCGGCGGTGGCCGCGAGGTCCGTCGCGGAGGGGGCGGGCGCGGTCGCGGGGTCCTGCGCGGGCCCGGCCTGCTCGCCCTCGGCGACGACGGGCTCGTCAGGGTCGGCGACGGGTGTCGCCCGCACGCTCTCCTCATCGGGCGACGGCTGTCCGGGCCGGACGGCGTCCGCGACGGCGACCGGGCCGGCGTGCGGGTCCGGTGCGCCGTCCGTGGCCTCCGCGGGCACGGGGCCGACGGGGTCCTGCGGGGCCGGCGCGGAGTCCGCGACGCGGAGGTCCGGGGAACCGCCCAGTGCCTGCTGGTGCAGGTAGCTCTCCGGCGACGGACGGGTGTCGTCGTCCGCGGCGGGCGCGGGCGCATCCACGGCGCCCGGGACCTCCGGGGTGCCGACACCCTCCGGCGCCGGCACCTGGGCCTCGTCGGGAGCCGGCTCGGTGCTCGGGGGCTCCGCGGCCTGAGGGGCCTCCTCGACCGGAGCGGCCACGGGGGGCTGCGCGGGAGCTTCGGCCGCCGGCTCCGGGGACGCCTCCGCGGCCGGCGCGGGCTCGGCGGCCGGGACGGCCTCGGGGGCGGGCGCCCCCACGGGGACGACCGTTTCTGCAGGGGTCCCCTCGGCGGGCACCTGCGGCACCGCCGGAGGGTCCTGCGGCTGCGGCGCGGCGCCCCAGGGCGTCCCCTGCTGCGGCACGTCCCCGAGCTGCGGGGCGTCGAGGTAGTCGGGGCCGGCGGTCGGCGGGCCGGCCTGGCGCATCGGCGCACCCGCCGGGCCGCGGTCCGCGAGCGAGCGCACGGGGCTGGACGAGCCGTTCGGGGTGGGCGGGCCGAGGTGCAGCGGGCGGCGCGGCGGCGACGGCTGGGGGGCCGGGGCGGCGGGCGTCCGGACGCCGCCGAGATCGACCGAGCCGGTGTCCCGGCCGCCCGTCTCGTGCGGACCGGGCTCGAGGGCGTCCTGCGGGGCCGGCTCGTACGCGTCCTGCGGAGTCGGCTCGTACGCGTGCTGCGCCACCGGCTCGTGCGCGTGCGGCCCGGTCGCCTCGTCGGCGGGCTGCGCGGCCGGCTCGTGGGCGGGCGCTTCCGGCTCGGGAGCGGGCTGTGCGACCGGCTCGAAGGCGAGCGGCATCGGGGCGGGCGGGGGCACCTCGTTGCCCCAGGCGCCCTGGGCACCCGGCATGAGCAGAAGGTCGTCGTCCTCGGCGGGAGCCACGGAGGGGTCGAGGTAGGTGTACGCACCGTGCGCGGAGACGCCCGGCTGATCCACCATGCCTGCGTTCTCCGGCAGTCCCTCGCCCGGGACCTGGCCGGTGTCGGTCATGCGTACCCCTCGCCCATCGGTTAGTGCTCCTACGACCAGCTCGCCCGGAACGGCGCACCGACCGCCCCCCGCCATGAAGAACGAGCGTGCGTGCCCAGCGGCACGAACGACCCGCCCGCAAAGCAGACAAAGCCATTTACTGGCATTGTCGCGGTCGTCCCGCCGTCGCGACAGCTTGATCCGCGACGGTCCACTGTGGACTGCGCCACGTTGCGCGTCCTCCGGTAACGCCGTACCACACCCAACCCAAAAGGGGCGCGTTTTCCGGACATTGGCCGACGAAGCGCCGGGCACGAGTGCGGTACAACGATCGGCCAGCCTACCGCGCGCGGTACGACAAACGGATCACGGGGCGCGATCGGGCAGACGCCCCGTGAGCAGGAACGCGACGCTCCGTTCCTTCTCGGTCCAGGCCCGCGTGTCGAGTTGGACGGACTGCAGAAGGGCGCACTCGACCTGGTATCCGTGCTCGGTCAGGTCCCGGCCGATGAGCTCGGCCGCGTCGCGGGTCGCCGCGTGGGTCACGATGCGCTGCGGACGGCGGTCCGCGACGGCGGAGACGACTTCCGCTCCCCCGCCGCCGACGCGTACGACGTCGGGCTCGGGGAGGTTCTCCAGGACGTGCGGGGCCGCGCCGGGGACGACGTGCACCTGGACCCCGAAGCGGCGGGCCGAGTCCTCGGTGCGCGCGCACGCCGCCGGATCCCGGTCGACCGCGATGACCGCGGCGCCGGTGCGGGCTGCCTCGGTGGCGAAGGCGCCGCTGCCGGAACCGATGTCCCAGACCAGATCGCCGAGGCGGGGACCGAGGCGGGCGAGCTGCGCGGCACGCAGCAGATCCGTTTCGCCCTCGCCGAGCACGCCGCCGTAGGCGGTCGCGGGCAGCGCCCAGCCACGCGTGCCGGCGCCCGGCTCGCGTCCGGCGATCCAGCCGCCGCCCTCGGCCGCGGCCACGAAGCCGCCGATGACGATGACGACATTGGGGTCCCGCCAGGTGTGGTCGGCGGCCTTGTCGGAGGTGACGACGCTGACCTGCTCACGGTCGGTGCCGAGTTCCTCGCAGATCACGAAGGTGCGGTGCACTCCTTCGAGGAGCAGACCGAGTTCCGCGGGACCGGCGCCGGGCGAGGTGAGGACCGCGACCTTGGTGTGGGCGCGGCATACGTTCACTGCGCGCCGCAGCGAGCGGGGGTGTGCGACGACCACGTGTGCGTCGTCCCAGGGCATCCCGGCGCGGGCGAAGGCGGCGGCCACGGAGGACACCGCGGGGACGACCTCGACCTCGAGGCCGAACTCGGGAGCGCGCAGGGTGCGGACGACGCCGAAGAAGCCGGGGTCCCCGTCGGCGAGAACGACGGCGGTGCCGCGGTGGTTGGCGATGCGGCGGGCGGCGAGGGCGACGCTGCCGAGGCGGACCCGCTCGGCGGTGGCGGGCACTTCGGGGAGCGCGAGATGGTGGCCGGCACCCGCCACCAGCGTGGCGGCACCGAGAGCGGAGCGCGCCGCGTCGGTCGGCGGCGAGCCGTCCCAGCCGATCACCGTGACCCGGTCGGCCATCGTCGTCAGTCTCCAGGTGGTTGTCGCAGCGGGTCGGCGCCCCCGCACGGGCTCCGTGAGGGTACCTGGTGGAGCCGGACCGTGCCGCGACGGGCCCCGGGGTGTGGGAGCGGTCCCGCGGTCTCAGTTCCAGTCGGAGTAAGACGTGAAACCGGTGGTCTCGGCGAGCTCCTCGGCCACCCCGTCGAGGTCCTCCGGCAGCAGGCTCCACACGATGAAGTCGGTGCGCAGGTCGGCCCATGTGCCGTCCTCGGTGCGCGTACGCGCTATGCAGGCGTTGCGCAGGACTCCCTCGCTGATGCAGCCGATCTTCTGGGCCACCTGCTGGGAGGCGGTGTTGTCGGCGGCCGTGCGCAGTTCGATGCGCTCGAACTTCTGGTCGCGGAAGAGCCATTGGGCGGTGGCGAGCGCCGCCTCGGACGCGTAGCCCTCGCCACGGGCCCAGGGGGCGATGATGTACGACAGCTCGGTGGAGCGAATGTGCCAGTTGGTCTTGCCGAGTTGGACGATGCCCACGAGACGCTGGGTGAGGAACTCCGTGACGGCCAGGTCGAGTCCGCGGCCCGCCGTGCGTTCGGAGGGCGCGTAGTCGGCGACCCACGCACGGGCGCCGTCCTCGGTGAAGGGCTGGGGCACGGACGTCCAGGCGGCGACCAGCTCGTCGTTCATCATCTCGGCCAGGGCCGGGACGTCGTCCTCCTCGAGCGGGCGCAGCACCAACCGTTCCGTGCTGATGGAGATGCCGGGGAAGGTGCTTGTCATGCGCCGCTCCGTAACCTTCGGAAACCTACGGGCCGTCGGAAATCGGCGGGCCCGCTGAACTGCCCAGCATGCAGCATGGAAGCACCGAACCGCATCACGGGGTCCGCTCCCGGTGAGGAGCGGACCCCGTGCGGTGACGAGGGGCTCGGCGGGTGGTCCGGCGGACCCGGCCCCCGTCCGTGTCCTTGGTGAACTGCCCTGCGGCGGACGGCGCGAGAGGCCTCGCGCGCCGCGCCCCGTCCCGCCCGCGAGAGGCCTCGCGCACCGCGCGCCCTCCCCGCCGCGGATCAACAGGACCGATCAGGAGGCCGGTTCGGAGGGACGGTCCCGCGGGCGGGTCCGGAGGGACGGATCAGAAGGACGCCAGAACGGAGCCGGCGTACTTGTCCTCGATGAACTTCTTCACCTCGGGCGACGTGAGGAGCTTGGCGAGCTTCTTCACGCGCGGGTCGTCCTCGTTGCCCTTCTTCACGGCGAGGAAGTTGCCGTACGGGTTGTCCTTGGCGGACTCCAGGACGAGGGCGTCGTCGGCGGGCTTGAGATCCGACTCGATGGCGTAGTTGCCGTTGATCACCGCGGCGTCGACGTCGTCCAGGGAGCGGGGCGTCTGGGCGGCCTCCAGCTCCTTGAACTTCAGGTTCTTCGGGTTCTTGGCGATGTCGCCCGGGGTCGCCTCGTTGCCCACGCCGTCCTTGAGCGTGATGATCCCGTTGGCGTCGAGGAGCTTGAGCGCCCGCGCCTCGTTGACCGTGTCGTTCGGGACGGCGACCGTCGCGCCGCTCTTGAGGTCGTCGGCCTTCTTGACCTTGTGCGAGTACAGGCCGAGCGGCTCCAGGTGCACCGTGACGACGGGCACGATGTGGGTGCCCTTCTTCTTGTTGAAGTCGTCGAGGTAGGGCTGGTTCTGGAAGTAGTTGGCGCCCACGGACCCGTCCTCGGTCGCCGTGTTCGGCGTGACGTAGTCGGTGAACTCCTTGACCTCCAGGTCGAGGCCGGCCTTCTTCGCCAGGTGGTCCTTCACGTAGGTGAGGATCTCGGCGTGCGGGACGGGGCTCGCGGCGACGATCAGCGGACCGCTGGTGTCGGAGGCGGAATCCTTGTCCGAACCGCAGGCGCTGAGGCCGAGGGTGAGGGCTCCGGCTGCGAGGACGGCAGTGGTGATCTTGGCGGTGTTACGCACGAAAAGTGCCTTTCCTTATGGGTGAAGCGGCCCCGTCTGGGTGGGACGGGGAGTCTGGGGTCAGCCCTTCTCGACGGCGTCGGTCGCGACCGGGCCGGGGAGGGCGCCGCCGAAGGGGCGGAAGAGCAGCAGGGGGCCGGACTTGGCGCCCCGGCGGTGCAGGGCCCGCGCGGCGAAGTCGCCGCCGAACTGCAGGACGGAGATGGCGACCGCCAGGACCGCGACGGTGATCCACATCAGGCCGGTCTCGAAGCGCTGGTAGCCGTACCGGATGGCGATGTCGCCGAGTCCGCCGGCGCCGACCGTGCCCGCCATGGCGGAGTAGCCGATGAGCGCGATGACCGTGGTGGTGGCGCCGGAGATCAGCGACGGCAGGGCCTCGGGGACGAGGACGCTGCGTACGGTCTTCCAGGTGCTGCCGCCCATCGACTGGACGGCCTCGACCAGTCCGTCGTCCACCTCGCGGACGGACATCTCGACGAGCCGCGCGTAGAAGGGGATGGCACCGATGGCGAGCGGCACGATCGCCGCCTCCCGGCCGATGGTCGTGCCGATGATGGTGCGGGTGAAGCTCATCAGCGCGACCATCAGGATGATGAACGGCATCGAGCGGGCGATGTTCACGACCTGCCCGATCACCTTGTTGGCCACGACGTTCTGCAGCAGTCCGCCGCGGTCGGTGAGGACCAGCAGGAGACCGAGCGGCAGTCCGCCGACGACCGCGATCAGCGTGGACCAGGCCACCATGTAGAGCGTGTCCCAACACGCCTGGGTCAGCAGGGGCTGCGTCTCCGACCAGGTCACTTGGCACCTTCCTTCACGAGCTCGGACTGCCGGGCCGCCTGGCCGACGAGGTCGATCTGCAGGCCCTGCTCCCGCAGGAATCCGATCGGCACGACGTTCTCCTCGTAGGGGCCGGGCAGTTCGATGCGCATCCGGCCGACCTGGTTGCCGGCGACAGTGTCCATCGCGGCGCCGAGAATGGAGATGTCGATGTTGTAGGTGCGCGACAGCTGGGAGATCACGGGCCGGGTCGCCGACTCGCCGTGGAAGGTCACGTCGATGACCGTGCGGTCCTCGGCGGAGGCGTCGCCGCTCACCGGGAAGAGGGCCGCGGCCAGTTCGGAGCCGGGGGTGGCCAGCAGCTCGGTGACGGTGCCGGACTCGACGATGCGGCCGTTCTGCATGAGCGCGGCCGAGTCGCACACGCTCTTGACGACGTCCATCTCGTGGGTGATGAGCAGGACGGTCAGCCCCAGCTGCCGGTTCAGGTCGCGCAGCAGCTGGAGGATGGACCGGGTCGTCTCGGGGTCCAGGGCGCTGGTGGCCTCGTCGGAGAGCAGCACCTTCGGGTCGCCGGCCAGGGCGCGGGCGATGCCGACGCGCTGCTTCTGCCCGCCGGAGAGCTGCGCCGGGTAGGCCTTCGCCTTGTCGGAGAGACCGACCAGGTCGAGGAGGTCGAGGGCCTTGCGGGAGCGCTCCTTGCCGGAGACTCCGAGGATCTCCAGGGGGAGTTCGACGTTGTCCTGGACGGTGCGCGAGGACAGCAGGTTGAAGTGCTGGAACACCATGCCGATGTGACTGCGCGCCCGGCGCAGCTCCCGGCCGGCGCGCGGACCACGGCCGGCGAGGGCGGTGAGGTCCTGTCCGGCGACGGTCACGGTGCCGGCGGTGGGGCGCTCCAGAAGGTTGACGCAGCGGATGAGGGAGGACTTGCCGGCGCCGGACTGTCCGATGACGCCGTACACCTCGCCTTCGCGTACGTGCAGATCGACGCCGTCGAGGGCGGTCACCTCACGGCCGCGCGAGCGGTAGACCTTGGTCAGGCCCGTTGTCGTGATCACTGGGGTTTCCGTCACTGTCGAGTGCAGGGCGTGGGTGTGCCCCGGCACGGGTGCATGCGGTCGGGAACGCGGCACGGTTCTCGCGTGGGCGGTCGAACCGGGGAGAACGTGTGCGCGGGGGCCGGCTCAGTCGCGTGGCGGGCACGGACACGGCACAGCTGTCTCGCTTCGGGGCGCGAGGCTCAGGGGTGGTGCAGGGGCCCTCAGAAGGCGCACATTCGACACATACAACGAGCACCGGGCGTCGTGGTCGCCTCGGTCGCAGGGATGCGGCTGCTCGTCGTGGTCATGCGATCAGTAAAGCAGACGCGGGGCCCCTCACCCGCACCGCTGTCCGAATAGCGGACAGCGGTGGACGCTGTCGGGGCACGACGCGGACGCGCTCTCCACCCCCGCGTGACCAGTGCGGACACGGCGGAGGGCGCCCGGTGACGGGGACCGCCCCGGGCCCGTATCCCGGTTGGCTGTGGCCAATGCCACGATCACCTCCGTCCTGGACCATCCGCCCCCGTCCGGGCAGGCCGGGGGCGGACGCCTCGGGCCTTTTGGCCCGTAATAGGGTCACGGCATGCTTGATGCCCTGACGGTCGCGACCGCCGTCGCCGCGCTCGTGCTCGCCGCCTGGTGCGGCTGGGCCGCCTACCGCGACCAGCCCACCAAGGACTGGCACTTCATCGGCATGGCCGTGGTGTCGCTGCTCGCCCTGGTCCAGCTGGTCGTCGGCATCGTCCAGCTCTCGCGCGGCGAGAAGCCGGAGCAGGGCACGACGATCTTCGTGGCGTATCTGCTCGGCGCCGTGGCGTGCATCCCGGCCGCGGGCTTCATGTCACTGGCCGAGCGCACCCGCTGGGGCTCCATCACGGTCGCGGCCGGCGGCGCGGTCCTCGCCGTCCTCGAAGTGCGGCTCTACGACATCTGGGGAGGCTGAGATGACGGCCACCGACGGGAACGGAACCATGCCTCAGGAGGAACCGGCGGCGGGCGGGAAGCGGGTCCGGCTGATCCGCGGGCCCGGCATGCTGCTGGTCTGGCTGTACGGCGTGATGGTCGTCGGGGCGGTGTCCCGCTCCGCGGTGCAGATCTCGACGGAGTTCGACAGGGCCCCGCTCGCCTACTCGCTGTCCGCCGTCGCGGGTCTGGTGTACGGCTTCATCACGTACTCGCTCGTCCGGGGCGGGGAGACGGCTCGCCGGGCGGCGTTCGTGTGCTGCGCCGCCGAGCTCGCGGGCGTCCTGATCGTGGGGACCTGGACGCTGGTGGAGCCCTCCGCCTTCCCGGACGCCACGGTGTGGTCCGACTACGGGATGGGCTACCTGTTCATTCCGGTGCTGCTGCCGCTGACGGCGATGTACTGGCTCCGCAAGGCCCGCACGACCGCGTGACGGTGGCCACCGGCTCCCTCCCGGAAGCGGTGGCCGCCGTCGGCCGGAACCGGCTCAGGCGCTGGTGACGAAGGCGCTCGCGTCGGCACCCTTCGCCAGGGTGACCAGGGTGAGGCGCTCGTCCACCCGCTCCGTGGAGACCTGGGCGTAGCCGTGCTTGCGGTACAGGCGCAGGTTGCGCTCGCTGCGGTGACCGGTGAAGAGCTGGTAGGACGTGGCGGCGCCGTCCGCGCCGAGCCGCGCCTCGATGGCGGAGAGCAGCCTGCCCCCCAGACCGTGGCGCTGCATGCGCGGGTGGACGATGAGCTTGCTGATGCGTGCCGTGCCGTCGGTGTCGACGACGCCGCGCACCGAGGCCACCACCTCGTCCCCGAGCCTGGCCACCAGGACCGTGCCCCCGGCCAGTTCGGCCTTGAGCGAGTCCAGCGGCTGGGTGAGGGGTTCGATGCTGTAGTCGCCGTACAGCTCGGCCTCGCTCTGGTAGCAGAGGTACTGCAGCTTGAGGATCTGTTCGGCGTCCTCTTCGGTCGCCGCCGAGATGGTCACGCTCATGCCCATGTGTGCATGCCTCCCGCTCACCTGTTTACCGGTCGTCCCCCACTCCTATCCCCGTGCTTCGAGAGCCGCAACCTCCGGAGCGAGCAATCGACGCAGACATCCCAGGCATCTGGAACGTTCCGGGCCCAGACTGCCCTGTGAGATACCCAACTCGCCTGCGATCTCCCGGTAGGTCAGGTCCTTCGGCGACAGCAGCGCCGCCACCAGGCGGGGACAGCGGCCGGGCAGGCGCCGCACGGCGTCGTGGAGTGCGCGGTGCCGGGCCGCGGTCAGGGCCTGCTGCTCCGGGCCGGCCCGGTGGTCGGCGGCGGGCTCGGCGGCGTACGGCCGTTCGATGCGGGTGGTCCGGCGGCTGCGACAGGCCTCCGAGCGCACGGCCCGGCGCAGCCAACCCTGCGGGTCCACGGGTGGCCCGTCGCTGTCGAGCCGCTCCAAGAGGCGCACCCAGACCGCCTGTTCCAGGTCGCCGGGCTCCGCACCCGCCGCATATGCCTCCGCCGAGGCCTCGGCGGTGAGCAGCGGACGCAGCGTGGCCACCATCTCGTGTGTCATATGCGGCACGACGCGGCCGCCCCGGCGCGAGGTTGCCGGGGCGGCCGGGTGTCACCCCATCAGGGGTGGGGCGGTCACGCGTTGACGAAGTCCTCGCGGGCCAGCAGCGCGGTGTCCGGATTGTCGGAGAAGACGCCGTCGATCCCGGTCTCGAAGTACGTCCGGAAGGCACCTAAGGCGTCGCCGTAGGCGTTCGGGTCGGTGCCCTTGCGGAAGTTCGCGGGCAGGAAGGTGTTCTCGTTGCGCATGGTGTACGGGTGCAGGATGAGGCCCGCGGCGTGCGCGTCGTGGACGAGCGTGGTCGGCGTGGTGAGGTTGCCGCTCGCGTCCTTCGGGATGATCAGGTCGAGGGTGGGGCCGATCCCCTGCGCGTACGACGCGATCCACTCCAGCCCCTCGGGCTTGACCAGGTCCGCGACCGTGCGCGGGTCGCCCGACTCGACGAAGTCCCAGGGGCGGGTCGCGGCGCCGGACAGCAGGACGGCGAGCGGATTGCCGACGAGCTTGTTCATGCGCTGGATGCTGGTCGGTTCGAAGGACTGGATGATGACGGGCGCGTTCTTCCCGTCCTTGCCGTGCTTGCGCAGCAGTCGGGCGAGGCGCTCCTCGGTGCCGAGGCCGAGCTTGCGGAAGTAGGTGGGGTGCTTGAGCTCCGGGTAGATCCAGACCTGCTTGCCGCGCTCGCGGGTCTGCCGGTCCTGCCACCGGAGGACCTCCTCGAAGGTGGGGATGTCCCAGCGGCCGTTGTAGATCGTGTTGCGCTGCCGGGTGCCGGGGATGCGTTCGACGGCGCGCAGCGTCTTCAGCTCGGCGAGGGTGAAGTCCTCGGTGAACCAGCCGGTGGTGGCGACGCCGTCGAGGCTCTTGGTGGTCCTGCGGTCGGCGAACTCGGGGTGCGCCGCGACGTCCGTCGTGCCCCCGATCTCCGGCTCGTGACGGCACACGAGGTGACCGTCCTTGGTGGGCACCAGGTCGCCGGCCTCGACGACGTCCGCCCCCAGGTCGAGGGCCAGCTCGTACGAGCCGAAGGTGTGCTCCGGCCGGTAGCCGCTGGCCCCGCGGTGCCCGATGACGGTCGGTTTCGGCAGGCTTCTGTAGCCGCCGCTGCCGCGCCGCTCGTCGGCTCTCGCCGCGCCGGGCAGTCCGAGGACCGCTCCGCCCGCGCCGAGCACCGCCGCCCCGAGCAGTGCCCGTCGCGCCGTACCCCGTCCCTGCTCGTCCGACTCCTGCGTCGCCATGAGCGCTCCTCCCGCCGTACCGCCCTGCACCTGTCAAAGCGGGACGATCGTAGGTGCCGGACGGTGACGGGAGGGAGACCTCGGACGGAACACGTGGGTGACGCTGGATGTCCTGCGGGGTGGGCGAGTTGACGGTTCGCCGGTTGACGGCCGCTCCCCCGGGTACCCGGTCGGCGGTCGCCCGGGCCCCGCGGCCGGAGGCGTGTCGGCGGGCGGCGTCACGTCGGGGTTCGCGGAGCCGCGCGTCACCCGGGGAGCGGTACGGCGCGCGCGACCTCTGTCACATCTCCGCCCGCTCGGCGACCCCTGCGCGGGGCGCCACCGCAGGTAAACGTGCGTCAACACTGCGTATCCCTTCGGTGAACCCGATGTGCAATCACCGGGGCGCCGCGAGTATCGTCCTCACCTGCACATACTTCATACCGATCCCTTGACACCGGAGGGCCCGTTGTCCCGCTTCGTGCTCATCAAGGCAGTGCTCGGACCGATCATGCGCCTGATGTTCCGCCCACGGGTGGAGGGCGTGGAGCACATTCCCGGCGACGGTCCCGTCATCCTGGCCGGCAACCACCTCACGTTCATCGACTCGATGATCCTTCCGCTGGTCTGCGACCGGCAGGTGCTGTTCATCGGCAAGGACGAGTACGTCACCGGCAAGGGGTTCAAGGGCCGGCTGATGGCCTGGTTCTTCACCGGCGTCGGCATGATCCCGGTGGACCGGGACGGTGCCAACGGCGGTGTGGCCGCCCTGATGACCGGCCGTCGCATCCTGGAGGAGGGCAAGGTCTTCGGCATCTACCCCGAGGGCACCCGCTCCCCCGACGGCCGTCTGTACCGCGGCCGCACCGGCATCGCCCGGCTGACGCTGATGACCGGCGCCCCCGTGGTCCCGTTCGCGATGATCGGCACCGACAAGCTGCAGCCAGGCGGCGCCGGCATCCCGCGCCCCGGCCGCGTCACGGTCCGCTTCGGTGAGGCGATGGAGTTCTCCCGGTACGAGGGCATGGACCGCGACCGCTATGTGCTGCGGGCGGTGACCGACTCGGTGATGACCGAGGTCATGCGCCTCTCGGGCCAGGAGTACGTCGACATGTACGCCACGAAGGCGAAGGCGGCGTAGCGGCAGGCGGCCGAGGGGCGCCGTCGGGCTTCCGCCCGCGGCGCCCCTCGGCCGTCCGCGTCACGCACCCGCTCAGGGGGTGCTCTCCAGCCGCTGGCCCCGCAGCAGGAACCAGGCCGCCACCGCGGTGGCGATCAGCACCGCCGCTCCCACCCCGGCCGCCAGGGTCAGCCCCTCGACGAAGGCGCCGCGGGCCGACGACAGCATCGCGTCGGCCGTGTCCGCCGGCAGTCCCGCCGCCGCCTCGACGGCTCCGCCGAGGGACTCGTGCGCCGCGGCCGGGGTGCCCGCGGGCCCGGTGAACTCCCGGTAGACGCCGGTGACGATCGAGCCGAGCACCGCGATGCCGAGGGCGGCGCCGAGTTCGTACGCCGTCTCCGAGACCGCGGAGGCCGCGCCCGCCTGCTCCTTGGGGACGGTGGAGAGGATCACGTCGGCGGTGACGGTGAACGAGAAGCCCGCGCCGACACCGACCACCAGCAGCGCGCCGCCGATCAGCGGATAGCCGGTGGACTCGCCGATCAGGGTGAGGACCGCCAGCGCCAGCCCCACGGCGGCCAGGCCGCCCGAGACCACCGCGCGCACCGAGTACCGCCGGGCGACCGTGCCGGCGATCAGGCCCGCGGCGACCGCGCCGACCGCGGCCGGGATCTCGGCGAGACCCGCCTCGAACGGCGGCCTGCCCTGCACGAGTTGCAGGTACTGGGAGAGGAAGAAGACCAGCCCGGACAGGCCGAGGATCGTCAGCAGGTCGGCGAGCACGGCTCCGGAGAACCCGCGGTGCCGGAACAGCCGCATGTCGAGCAGCGGTGCGGGCAGCGTGAGCTGGCGGCGCACGAACCGGTACAGGGCGACGGCGCCCAGCAGGCCCACTGCCGACGACTGCCAGGTGAACCCGTGCGTGGCGGCCTCCTTGACCGCGTACACGATGCCGATCATGCCGACCAGGGACAGGACGACACTGGCCAGGTCCCAGGGGCCGGGGTTCGGGTTGCGCGACTCGGGCAGCAGCTTGATGCCGACGAGGACGAGCACCACCATCACGGGCAGGTTGATCAGGAAGACCGAACCCCACCAGAAGTGCTCCAGCAGGAAGCCGCCGACCACCGGTCCGACCGCCGTGCCGGCGGAGGCGGTGGCGCCCCAGATCCCGACGGCGAGGCTGCGCTCGCGCGGGTCGTGGAAGATGTTGCGGATCAGGGCGAGCGTGGCGGGCATCAGGGTCGCGCCCGCGACGCCGAGCAGCGCTCGCGCGAGGATCATCAACTCCGGTGTCGTGGCGTAGGCGTTGAGCACGGATATCGCGCCGAAGGCCGTGGCGCCGACGAGCAGCAGCTTCTTCCGGCCGATGCGGTCGCCGAGGCTGCCCATGGAGACGAGCAGGCCCGCGATGACGAAGGAGTAGACGTCACCGATCCACAGCAGCTGGGTTCCGGAGGGCTGCAGGTCCTCGCTGATGTAGGGCGTGGCGAGGCCGAGGACGGTCGCGTCGACGGCCACCAGCAGCACAGCGAGGACCAGGACGGACAGGGCGAGCCAGCGCCCGGGGCGCTTCTCCACCACCTCCGCCACGGCTGTCCGCTGTTCGGTGCTGGTCATGGTTCCACTCTCCGTAGTGCGCCGCCGAGCAGCAGCTCGACGATCATGAATTGGAAGTCCTTGGCCGCCACCCGGCCGTCCATCACGGCCCAGGCCCCGGAACCGACGAGCCCGTAGAGCGCCTCGGTGAGCCAGGCGGGGGTGAGGTCGATGCGGAACTCGCCGCTGTCCTGGCCGCGCCGGAACAGTGCGGCGATCCGTGCGTCGAGCCGGGACCAGCCCTCGTGCTGGGCGTCGCCCTCGAAGAGCTGGTTCTCGGTGACCAGGAACGCCAGCAGCCCGGCCGCCGGTTCGATCTCCCCCACCAGGCGGCGCACGGCGTCGCTCGCGGACCCCTCGTCGAGGCGGGCCGCGTCCAGCGCGGCCTCGCACTCCCGGATGCCCAGGTCCTCCAGGGCGCGGACCAGGGCGTCCCGCCCGGCGAACTGGCGGTGCAGCGTGGCCCGGCTGATCCCGGCCGCCTTGGCGACCTCGTCCATGGTGGCGGTGGCTTTGCGGGTCAGCAGGGCGGCGGCACTGCGGAGTACGTGGTCACGATCGACGGCCATGAGACAAGCGTAGACCATGTGAGACACTTTTGTCTCACGAGAGAGCGGCGAGGCTCCTTCACGGGGGCGTCGGGGGTCGCGTCGGGTGCTCAGTGCCAGGGCAGCCGGCCGCGCCGCTCCCAGTAGGCGTGCGGGTCCTCGGCCAGGGCGTCCAGCCGGGCCAGCCGCTCGTCGTCGAGGTCGACGACGGCCGCGTGCAGATTGGAGGCGAGTTGGTTGGCGGTGGCGGCACCCGACAGGACGACTCCGGCCCACGGCCGGTGCAGGACGAGGGCGAGGGCGACCGCGTCGGCGGTGAGGCCCGCCTCCCGCGCGATGTCCCGTACCGCGTCCGGCGCGTGGGGCGCGGCCAGCCGGCCGTTGGCCATGCCCTCCTTGACGATCACGGTGAGCCCGGCCTCGTGCGCCTCGGCGAGAGCGGGCCCGGCCGAGGTCTCCAGCACGTTGTAGGTGGCCTGGACCGTACGGAAGAGCGGCGCGCCGTCGACCGTCACGGCGAGCGCGGTGCGGATCGCCTCGGCCTGCGCGGGCCCACTGGTCGAGAACCCGACGGAGAGACCCTGGGACGCGGCCTCGGCCAGCTCCGCGTGCAGCTCCTTGTCGGTGAGGGCCGGGCTGTCCGGCGTCACCGAGTGGATCTGGTAGAGGTCCAGCCGGTCTCCGAGCAGCTCCGCGGTCTCGGCCCGCTGCCTGCGGTAGGTGGCGAGACCGTGGTCCTTGGTCTCGTGCGCCTCGGCCTCCGTGCGCCACTGCGCCGTATAGGTGTAGCCCCACTTGCTGCCGACGACGACGTCGTCGGCCTCGGGCCGCTCGTGCAGCCACTGGGCCAGGAACTCCTCGGAGCGGCCGTAGGAGCGGGCCACGTCGAAGTAGCGCACGCCTTGGGCGTACGCGGCGTCGAGGAGTTCATGGGTGCGCTCGCGCAGGGCGTCGACACTGCGCTCGGCCGGGAGGTCCTGCTCGCGGCCGAGGTTGATGTACCCCGGGCGGCCGACGGCGGCGAGGCCCAGGCCGATGTGAGCGGTGGGCGTGGTCGCCGAGGCGAGTCGGGCGAAGGGCATCGCGGGCTCCGTGGGGTCGGCTCCATGACGGCTCCCGACCAACGTAACCCGCGACGCCCTTCCGGGACGCGGAGTGCTACTTCTTCGCGGTGGCCCACGCGTGCTGCGCCACCAGGTCCGCCTTCACCTCGGCGAGCTGCACGGCGACGGCGCTCGGCGCGGTGCCGCCGCGGCCGTTGCGGGAGGCCAGCGCGCCCGGGACGTTCAGGACGCCGCGCACCTCGGGCGTCAGATGCGGGGAGATCTTCGCGAACTGCTCGTCGGTGAGCCCGTCGAGCTCGACGCCCTCCGCCTCCGCGACCTTCACGCACTCGCCGGCGACCTCGTGCGCCACCCGGAAGGGCACGCCCTGCCTGACCAGCCATTCGGCGATGTCGGTGGCGAGCGAGAACCCGGCCGGGGCCAGCTCCTCCATGCGCTCGCGGTGGACGGTCAGCGTGGCCATCATGCCGGTGAAGGCGGGCAGCAGGACCTCCAGCTGGTCGCAGGAGTCGAAGACCGGCTCCTTGTCCTCCTGAAGGTCGCGGTTGTACGCGAGCGGCAGGGCCTTGAGCGTGGCCATCAGGCCGGTCAGGTTGCCGATCAGGCGGCCCGACTTGCCCCGCGCCAGCTCCGCGATGTCCGGGTTCTTCTTCTGCGGCATGATCGACGACCCGGTCGAGAAGGCGTCGTGGAGGGTGACGAAGGAGAACTCCTTCGTGTTCCAGATGATGACCTCCTCGGCGATACGGGAGAGGTTCACCCCGATCATCGCGGTGATGAAGGCGAACTCCGCGACGAAGTCGCGCGAGGCGGTGCCGTCGATGGAGTTGGCGGAGCTGCCGTGTTCGAACCCGAGGTCCTCGGCGACCGCCTCCGGGTCCAGGCCGAGCGAGGAACCCGCCAGGGCACCCGATCCGTACGGCGAGACAGCCGTCCGCTCGTCCCACTGGCGCAGCCGCTCCGCGTCCCGCGACAGCGACTGGACATGGGCGAGGACGTGGTGGGCGAACAGGACCGGCTGGGCGTGCTGGAGGTGGGTACGGCCGGGCATCGCCACGTCCGGGTGGGCCTCGGCGAGGCCGACCAGGGCGTCCTGGAGGCCGGCGAGCAGGCCGCCGATGATCCGGGCGTGGTCGCGCAGATACATCCGGAAGAGCGTCGCGACCTGGTCGTTCCTCGACCGGCCGGCGCGCAGTTTGCCGCCGAGGTCGGGGCCGAGCCGCTCCAGCAGCCCGCGCTCCAGGGCCGTGTGGACGTCCTCGTCGGCGATGGTGCCCACGAAGACGCCGGACGCCACGTCCTGCTCCAGTCGGCCGAGTCCGTCCAGCATCCGCTCCAGCTCGTCGGCCGTGAGCAGGCCCGCCTTGTGCAGCACGCGCGCGTGGGCACGGGAACCGGCGATGTCGTACGGCGCGAGGCGCCAGTCGAAGTGGACGGACGCGGACAACTTCGCCAGGGCCTCGGCGGGACCGTCGGCGAAACGTCCACCCCAGAGCCGGACGTCACCGCTGTTGCTGCTCACTCGCTCTGCTCCGCTCTCTCACCCTTACGGCCACTGCCATGCATGAGTATGCAGAAGTCTGCATGATTCGTCAATCGGACCCGCCGGTGACCGGAGACGGAACAGGCAATTCCTTAGACAGACAAACGACCGTGGCGGATAATCGTTAGACATGGGAAAGACTTACGAGCGCATCGACGACAGACTGCGTACGTTCATCGAGGCGCAGCCGATCTTCTTCACCGCGACCGCGCCCCTGTCCGGGGACGGCACGGTCAACCTCTCGCCCAAGGGGCTCACCGGCTCCTTCGTGGTGATCGACGAACTGACCGTCGCGTACCTGGACTTCGCCGGCAGCAACGCGGAGACCATCGCGCATCTGCGGGAGAACGGCAGGATCACCCTCATGTGGTGCGCCTTCCAGGGACCACCGAACATCGTCCGGGTGCACGGCCGCGGTGAACCCGTGTTCCGCGACGACCCGCGGTTCGCGGAGCTGCTCGCCCACTTCCCCGACATCGACCCGACCCGGCACGGCCTGCGCGCCGTCATCGTCGTGACGGCCGAACGGGTCCGCGACAGCTGCGGCTACGCGGTGCCGTTCATGGCGTACGACGAGGACCGCGATCTGCACGCGAAGCGGTTCGCCCGCGAGGACGACGCCTCGCTGGACGCCTACTTCCACAAGAAGGACCACGTGGCGACGAGCCTGGACGGCCTACCCGGGCTGCCGCTGCCGCTTCCTCCCCGTACGTTCTGATTCATGCGCCTCGCTGCCGCCGCCCTCGTCTCCGCGTCCCTGTTCGCCCTGGCCCCGGGCGGTCCGCCCGCACTGCCGGAACAGATGGCGGACACCGGCGGCGGCAGCCAGCTGATCACCGCCCGGGCCTCGGACACCTCCGCCACGACCGGCACGGTCACCTGGTGGGAGCGGCGCCACGGGCGCTGGGCGAAGGCGGGCTCGGCGGCGGCCCGCTTCGGCGCCGCCGGACTCACGGAGGGCTCCTCGCGCCGGCAGGGCACGAACACGACGCCCACCGGCCTGTACGACCTGCCGTACGCGTTCGGGATCGAGGCCGCGCCGGTCGGGACGAGGGCCCCGTACCGCCGGGTCCACCGGAACTCCTGGTGGTGCCAGGACAACGGCTCCCGCTCCTACAACCGCTGGACCGAGCCGCGCCCGGCCGACTGCCGGGCCGCGGAGTCCGAGCAGCTGATCTCCTACCGGGCCCAGTACGCCCACGCCTTCGTCATCGGCTTCAACTACGAGCGGCCGGTGCGGGGGCGGGGCGCGGGCATCTTCCTGCACGTCAACGGACGCGGACCGACGGCCGGTTGCGTCTCGGTGTCCGCCGCCGCGATGCGGCGCATCCTGACCTGGGCCGATCCCGGGCGGGCACCGCACATCGCGATCGGAACGGCGGGCGGGGCGACGGCGATCACCCGGTACTGAGCGGCAGGGCAGCGGGGCCGCGGTCCGCAGGGGGAGGCGGTCGCGGACACCCGGCCGGACGCGCCGGGAAAACCCGTCGCCACGGGACCCGGCGAACCTCTGAACGGACCGCCGTCGTGGGCCGTATCTCTGGGCCAGGGGCCACTTCCCCTGCCCGGTCCCCAGGACGAACACGGAGGAACCGTGTCCACGATCGCCGGTGGTCGCGCCGCGCGGCGCCAGACCATGCGCCGTATCCGCCCTCGACGCTCCCCCGCCGTACCACTGCTGATCGCCGTCTGGGCGGGCGCGGCCGGGGTGATCTGGCTGTGGTGGAGCAACACCCCGTCCATCGCGGACGACAACAGCAGGATCCTCAACGCCGGCCGGATCACCGGGCTGCTCGCCGGGTACCTGATGGCACTCGTGGTGCTGCAGATGGCCCGGGTCCCCGCGCTGGAGCGCCGGGTCGGCTCGGACCGGGTCGCGCGCTGGCACGCGATGAGCGGCCGCTACACCCTCTGCCTGGTCCTGGCCCACCTCGTACTGATCATGTACGGGTACGCGCTGCAGGCCGGCCGGACCTTCTCCGGGGTGGTCCAGCAGACCGTCGACTCGGTCAACCAGCTTCCCGACATGGGCAAGGCGGCGATCGGGACGGCTCTGCTGCTGTTCATCGGGCTCATCTCGATCGGCCCGGTACGGCGCAGGATCCCGTACGACCTCTGGTACCACGTGCACCTGCTCACGTACGCCGCCGTGTTCCTGACGTTCTGGCACCAGCTCTCCACGGGCAACGAGTTCGCCGTCGAACCGACCGCGAAGACCGTCTGGTACGGGCTGTACGGGTCGGTGACCGCCCTGGTCCTCTGGTACCGGGTGTGCGTACCGGTACGGCTCAACCTGCGGCACCGGATGCGGGTCGAGGCCGTGATCGAGGAGACGCCCGGCATCGTGTCCGTGCTGATCCGCGGCCGCAAGCTGCACCGCATGGGCGCCGAGGCCGGCCAGTTCTTCCGCTGGCGCTTCCTCGCACCCGGCATGCGTCTCAGCTCCCACCCGTACTCGCTGTCGGCGGCGCCGCGCCCCGACATGCTGCGGATCACCGTGAAGGCGATCGGGGACCACAGTGCCGCGCTGCGCGACCTGGAACCCGGCACCCGGGTGTGGGCCGAGGGGCCCTACGGGGCGCTGACGGCGGCCCGGCGCAGCCGCGGCAAGGTGCTGCTCGTGGCCGGCGGCGTCGGCATCACGCCCATGCGGGCGCTGTTCGAGACGCTCCCCGGCGCGTCCGGCGACCTGACGCTGCTGTACCGCGCCAACAGCACCCAGGACCTGGCGCTGTGGGACGAACTGGCGGCGATCGCCGAGGAGCGCGGCGCCCGGCTGATGTACGCGGTGAACAGCCCCGAGGGCGAGCGCCCGGACATCTCCGCGGAGACCCTCAAGCGCAAGCTGCCGGACATCGACCGCCACGACGTCTTCCTGTGCGGTCCGCCCGGCTTCGCGCAGCAGGTCTACGAAGCACTGCGCGGCGCGGGGGTCCCCGCCCGCCGCATCCATCACGAGTCGTTCGAGATGTGAGCGACGGGAGTCAGGAGCGATGAAGAAGAGTCACCCCATTCGGCGCGTCGTGCTCGCCACCGCCGCCACCGTGTCCGGGATCGTCCTGCTGCTCTCGCTGAAGCCCGCGTCCGATCCGGCCGCGGCGTCGGCGGGCGGGGCGGTGCCTCCGCAGTCGGCGGCCGGGCAGGAGTCGCCCCAGGGCGGCAGCTCGCAGCAGTCGTCGCAGGCCCGTACGGTCACCGGCAGCGTCTCCCAGACCCAGTACGGACCCGTCCAGGTCCGCCTCACCCTCACCGGCGGCAAAGTCACCCGGGCCGAGGCCGTCCAGGCACCCAGCGGCGGCCGCAGCACCCAGGTCACCGACAACGCCGTACCCAAGCTCAATCAGCAGGCCGTCACCGCCGGAACCGCCGACATCGACGCGGTATCCGGCGCCACCTACACCAGCGCCGGATACAAGGAGTCCCTCCAGTCCGCCCTGGACAAGGCCGGCTCCGGGGGCGGCTCGGGCTCGGGCGGTTCCGCCGGGGCGGCGTCCAAGGCCCCTGCCCCGCAGGCCCGTACGGTCACCGGCAGCGTCTCCCAGACCCAGTACGGACCCGTCCAGGTCCGCCTCACCCTCACCGGCGGCGAAGTCACCCGGGCCGAGGCCGTCCAGGCACCCAGCGGCGGCCGCAGCACCCAGGTCACCGACAACGCCGTACCCAAGCTCAATCAGCAGGCCGTCACCGCCGGAACCGCCGACATCGATGCCGTGTCCGGCGCCACCTACACCAGCGCCGGATACAAGGAATCCCTCCAGTCCGCCCTGGACAAGGCCGGTGGCTGAGCCCGCGCAGGGGCCCGCCGCCCTGCGTCACGCGGAGGAGGTCATGGGCACGGTCTTCTCCTTCGACGTGCGGGGCGGCGAACCCGCCGCGGTGCGGGCCGCGCTCGACGAGGCGGTCGTCCAACTCCACCGCGTGGACGAGGTGTTCAGCACCTACCGCGAGGACAGCCAGGTCGCGCGGCTGTCCCGCGGCGAGCTGGGCGTCGGGGACTGCGATCCGCAGGTCGCCGAGGTGCTCGCGCTGGGCGAGGAGGCGGAGCGGCTCAGCGAGGGCTGGTTCAGTACGACGTACGGGGGACGGCTCGACCCGACGGGGATCGTCAAGGGCTGGGCCGGCGAGCGCGCCGCCCGGCACATCGCCGCGGCCGGGGCGAGCGGGGTGAGCGTGAACGGCGGCGGCGACGTCCAGCTGTGCGGCGCCCCGGGCCCGCTCCGCCCCTGGCGCATCGGCGTCTCCGATCCACTGCGCCCCGGTTCGCTCGCGGCCGTCGTCTCCGCCGCCGGGGCCGACGAACTGGCCGTGGCGACCTCGGGCACGGCCGAGCGCGGCACCCACATCCTGGATCCGCGCACCGGCCGTGCCGCGGTCACCGACCTGCTGGCCGTGACCGTGGTGGGCCCCCGGCTGACCTGGGTGGACGCCTGGGCGACCGCGGCCTTCGCGATGGGTTCACGGCAGGCCCTCGCCTGGCTGGAGTCGCTGCCCGACGTGGAGGCCCTGCTGATCACGGCGGGCGACGAGGTGCGGTGCACCGGGGGGCTGGCCGGACGGCTGGGGTGACCGGCGTGCCGCGCGGCAAAATCGACGGGGGGCGCACCTCGGATGAGATGCGCCCCCCGTCGCCGCGTCTCAGTGCCCGTTCTGGGCCAGTCGCAGCAGGTGGTCCGCCAGGGCCTGCCCCCCGCTCGGTTCCCGGCTGATCAGCATCAGCGTGTCGTCGCCCGCGATGGTGCCGAGGATGTCGTGCAGCTCGGCCTGGTCGATCGCCGAGGCGAGGAACTGCGCGGCGCCCGGCGGCGTCCGCACGACCACGAGGTTCGCGGAGGCCTCGGCGGAGATCAGCAGCTCCGCGGAGAGCCGCCGCATCCGCTCCTCCTTCGCCGACTCCCCCAGCGGCGCGCGCGGCGTACGGAACCCGCCCTCGCTGGGCACCGCGTAGATCAGGTCGCCGTCGTTGTTGCGGATCTTCACCGCGTTCAGCTCGTCCAGGTCCCGGGAGAGCGTCGCCTGCGTGACGGTCAGCCCGTCGTCCGCGAGCAGCTTCGCCAACTGGCTCTGCGAGCGCACCGGTTGCCGGTTGAGGATGTCCACGATCCGGCGGTGGCGTGCGGTGCGGGTCTGCGGCACGGCAGGCCCTGCGTGCTCGTGCTCCTGCGCCTGACTCATCGTCGTCTCATTCTCCGGATCGTCCGTCCCCGTCGACTGCGTCGAGGACACCGGGCAGGGCCCGGAGGAACGCGTCCACCTCGTCGTCGCCGAGGTTCAGCGGCGGCATCAGCCGTACGACATCGGGGGCGGGCGCGTTCACCAGGAGGCCGGCGTCCTGAGCCGCCAGCTGCGCCCGGGGCGCGAGGGGCTCGGTGAGCACGATACCCAGCAGCAGGCCCGCACCCCGGACGTGGTCGATCAACGGGTGTCCGAGGGACTCGATTCCCTCCCGCAGCCGCTCGCCCGCGCGCTTGACGTTCTGCAGCAGCCCCTCGGACTCGATCGTGTCGAGTACGGCGAGTCCTGCGGCGCACACGACTGGGTTGCCGCCGAAGGTGGTGCCGTGCTGACCGGGCTTCAGCAGCTCGGCGGCGCGGCCGAAGGCGACGGTCGCGCCGAGCGGCAGCCCGCCGCCGAGCCCCTTCGCGAGGGTGACGACGTCCGGCAGGACACCCTCGTGGTCCTGGTAGGCGAACCAGGAGCCAGTGCGGCCGATCCCGGTCTGCACCTCGTCCAGGACCAGCAGGCTCCCGGTGGCGGCGGTGATGGCCCGGGCGGCCTTCAGATAGCCCGGGGGCGGCACCACGACGCCGTTCTCGCCCTGGATCGGCTCGATGACGACCAGCGCGGTGTCCTCGGTGACCGCTTCGGCCAGCGCCTGCGCGTCGCCGTACGGCACATGCGTGACGTCGCCGGGCAGCGGTCGGAACGGCTCCTGCTTGCCGGGCTGGCCGGTGAGGGCGAGCGCGCCCATCGTCCGGCCGTGGAAGCCGCCGTGGGTGGCGACCATGTGCGAACGTCCGGTCAGCCGACCGATCTTGAAGGCGCCCTCGTTGGCCTCGGCGCCGGAGTTGCAGAAGAAGACGCGGCCCTCCCGCCCGAAGAGCTGGAGCAGCCGTTCGGCGAGCGCGACGGGCGGCTCGGCGACGAACAGGTTGGAGACATGGCCGAGGGTGGCGATCTGCGTGCTCACGGCCCCGACGACGGCGGGGTGCGCGTGCCCGAGCGCGTTGACCGCGATCCCGCCGACGAAGTCGAGGTACTCCTTGCCGTCGGCGTCCCACACCCGGCTGCCGGCGCCGCGGACGAGCGGCAGGCGCGGGGTGCCGTAGTTGTCCATCAGTGCACCCTGCCACCGCTGGGTCAGGTCCTGATTGGCGGTCATGCGGCATCCCCCTCTTCGTCGTCCGGCACGACCATCGTGCCGATCCCCTCGTCGGTGAAGATCTCCAGCAGGATCGAGTGCTGGACCCGGCCGTCGATGACGCGAGCCGTGTTGACGCCGTTGCGGACGGCGTGCAGACAGCCCTCCATCTTCGGCACCATGCCGCTGGCCAGCTCCGGCAGCAGCTTCTCCAGCTGGCTCGCGGTCAGCCGGCTGATCACCTCGTCGGAGTTCGGCCAGTCCTCGTAGAGGCCCTCGACGTCGGTGAGGACCATCAGGGTCTCGGCACCAAGAGCCGCAGCGAGTGCCGCAGCCGCCGTATCAGCATTGACGTTGTAGACATGTCCGTCGTCCTGGGAGCGGGCGATCGAGGAGACGACCGGGATCCGGCCGTCGGCGAGCAGCGCCTCGATCGCGCCTGTGTCGATCTCGGTGATCTCGCCGACCCGGCCGATGTCGACCGGCTCGCCGTCGATCCGGGGCTGGTGCCGGGTGGCGGTGATGGTGTGCGCGTCCTCGCCGGTCATGCCGACGGCGAACGGCCCGTGCTGGTTGAGCAGTCCGACCAGTTCGCGCTGCACCTGCCCGGCCAGCACCATGCGGACGACGTCCATCGCGTCCTCGGTCGTGACCCGCAGGCCCGCCTTGAACTCGCTGACGATGCCGTGCCGGTCGAGGGCGGCGCTGATCTGCGGGCCGCCGCCGTGCACGACGACCGGTTTGAGGCCCGCGTGCCGCAGGAAGACGACGTCCTGGGCGAAGGCGGCCTTCAGCTCGTCGTCGATCATGGCGTTGCCGCCGAACTTGATGACCACGGTCCGGCCGTGGTGCCGGGTCAGCCAGGGCAGTGCCTCGATGAGGATCTGCGCCTTGGGCAGGGCGGTGTGTTTCCGCGTGGTGCTCATGAGGAGTACGCGCTGTTCTCGTGGACGTAGTCGGCGGTGAGGTCGTTGGTCCAGATGGTGGCGGTCGCGTCGCCCGCGGCGAGGTCGGCGACGACGTGCACCTCGCGGTAGCGCATGTCGACCAGTTCGCGGTCCTCGCCCACGCCGCCGTTCTTGCAGACCCACACGCCGTTGATGGCGACGTTCAGGCGGTCCGGCTCGAAGGCGGCCCGGGTGGTGCCGATGGCGGACAGGACGCGGCCCCAGTTGGGGTCCTCTCCGTGGATGGCGCACTTGAGGAGGTTGTTGCGGGCGATGGAGCGGCCCACCTCGACGGCGTCCTCTTCGCTCGCCGCGTTCACGACCTCGACCTTGATGTCCTTGCTGGCGCCCTCGGCGTCCCGGATCAGCTGCTGGCCGAGGTCGTCGCAGACCGCCCGTACGGCTTCCGCGAACTCCTCGTAGGCGGGGGTGACCTGTGAGGCGCCGGACGCGAGAAGCAGCACGGTGTCGTTGGTGGACATGCAGCCGTCGGAGTCGACCCGGTCGAAGGTGACCCGGGTGGCGTCGCGGAGCGCCCGGTCCAGGGTCGCGGTGTCCACGTCGGCGTCCGTGGTCAGGACGACGAGCATGGTCGCGAGGCCGGGGGCGAGCATGCCGGCGCCCTTGGCCATGCCGCCCACGGTCCAGCCGTCGCCCTGACGGACGGAGGTCTTGTGGACGGTGTCGGTCGTCTTGATGGCGATGGCGGCCTTCTCGCCTCCGTGCTCGGAGAGTTGGGCCGCGGCCTGCTCGACTCCGGGGAGCAGCTTGTCCATCGGCAGCAGTACGCCGATGAGGCCGGTGGAGGCCACGGCGACCTCGCCCGCGTTCACGCCGAGCACCTCGGCGGCCTTCTCGGCGGTGGCGTGCGTGTCCTGGAAGCCCTGGGGTCCCGTACAGGCGTTGGCGCCACCGGAGTTGAGGACGACCGCGGAGACGAGACCGCCCTTGAGGACCTGCTCGGACCAGAGCACGGGCGCGGCCTTCACGCGGTTGGAGGTGAAGACGCCGGCGGCGGCCAGGCGGGGCCCGTTGTTGACCACGAGGGCCAGGTCGGGGTTGCCGTTCTCCTTGATCCCGGCGGCGATGCCCGCCGCCGTGAACCCTTGTGCTGCCGTGACGCTCACGGTGCGACTCCGATCGTGGAAAGACCCGTGTCCTCGGGAAGCCCGAGGGCGAGGTTCATGCTCTGGACGGCACCGCCGGCGGTGCCCTTGGTGAGGTTGTCGATGGCGCTGATCGCGATGATCCGGTGCGCGGCGGCGTCGAACGCGACCTGGACCTGAACGGCATTGGAACCGTGGACGGACGCCGTGGTCGGCCACTGTCCCTCGGGCAGCAGGTGCACGAACGGCTCGTCCGCGAACGCCTTCTCGTAGGCGGCCCGTACGGAATCCGCGCCGACGCCGTGGAGGGCCTTCGCACTGCACGTGGCGAGGATGCCGCGGGGCATGGGCGCGAGGGTGGGCGTGAAGGAGACCGAGACGGGCGCCCCGGCGGCGCCGCTGAGGTTCTGGATCATCTCGGGGGTGTGCCGGTGGCCGCCGCCGACGCCGTACGGGGACATCGAGCCCATGACCTCGCTGCCCAGCAGGTGCGCCTTGGGGGTCTTGCCCGCGCCCGAGGTGCCCGAGGCGGCGACGATCACCGCCTCGGTCTCGGCGAGTCCGGCCACGTAGGCGGGGAAGAGCGCGAGGGAGACGGCCGTCGGGTAGCAGCCGGGCACCGCGATGCGCTTGGACCCCTCCAGCGCGGCGCGGACGCCCGGCAGTTCGGGGAGGCCGTAGGGCCAGGTGCCGGCGTGCGGGGAGCCGTAGAAGCGCTCCCAGTCGGCCGCGTCCCGCAGCCGGAAGTCGGCGCCCATGTCCACGACGAGGACGTCGGGACCGAGCCGCTCGGCGACCGCGGCGGACTGTCCGTGCGGGAGCGCCAGGAAGACGACGTCGTGGCCGTCGAGGACGTCGGGGGTCGTCTCCTGGAGGACCCGGCCGGCGAGGGGCAGCAGATGCGGTTGCAGCGCGCCCAGGCGCTGGCCCGCGTTGGAGTTGCCGGTCAGAGCGCCGATCTCGATCTCCGGGTGGGCCAGGAGCAGACGCAGCAGCTCCCCGCCCGCGTACCCGCTCGCTCCTGCCACTGCCGCACGTACCGCCATGAAACCCTCCTCCTGGATGGCATGACTATACGTATCGATGCACGTTTATGCAATCCATGCCCGAGGAGGCGGAGCGGAGCCCGCGACACCCTGGGCGGCACGCGGGGAGGAGACCGGCCGGCGGGGCGCTACCCGGACAGGACGCCGGGCCCGCGGGCGCGACGCGGGGAGGACCGCGGGCGCGACGTGGCGAGGCGCCGGACGCCCGGCCGGTACGCGCGGAGGGTCACCGGCCGCTACCGCCGCGGCGCCTATCCGTGCAGCCAGATCCGCAGCGGGCCCACCGGCTCGAAGCCGTGGCGGACCGCGGCGGCCAGGTCGTCGCCGTGCTCGTAGCCGACCACCGGCAGCGCGGGGAACAGCCGGTGCACGGCGTCCAGGGCGCCCGGCCAGGCCGCGTCCGGGCCACCGTCCCGGGCGAAGACGTTGGACAGGCCGACCACCGCACCGCTGCGGCTCGCGACCGCTCCGGCGATCACCCGGCCATCCGGTGCCACCCCGGCGAGCACGTGCGTGTCGGGGTCGTCGAGCAGTTCCGGGCGGAAGAGGTCGGCCGCACCGTCCCCGTCGTGCAGGGCGAGTGCCCAGGCGCGCAGCGTGACCGGGTCGGGGACCACGTCCCAGGCCGGGTCCGGGGCGCCGGCGGGCGCACTCGCCGGGCGGTGGATCCACTCCGCCTCGAAGAGCACCCGGAAACCGGCCTGCGTCAGGTCGAGGTCGGCGAAGCTGTCCTTGACGGAGGCACCGGGCGCCGTGGTGTCGATCCGGGCCAGCAGCGCGGCCGGGTCGGCCGAAGGCACCAGCGTCACGGCGTCGGGGTAGTACGGCGGCGTGCGGACCGGGGCGGTCCAGGCCTGCTCCGTGCACCCGCTCTCCAGGCCGTGCGACGCGCTCATCACCGCGCACCACTCGGCGTTGTTGCGGGCGGCGGTCTCGACCAGGAGCTGCTTCGGTGTCGTCACAACTGCGGATCATGTCCTCCCGCGGCAGGGCCGTCGACCGGTTTTCCGGGACCGCGGCACCCCGGCCGGAGGCTGCGTCCCGGGCCCGCCGGAGCGGCCCCCGGCCTCTCGGGGAGCCGCTCCGGTCGTGGTCAGGACGCGAGGACGGCCAGGTCGACCTCGCGGAGACGGGCGGGTTCCGCGACGACCTCGATTCCGGTGATCCCGCCGTCCGTGACGGTGAAGGCGAGCACCAGGCGGAGGCGTCCGAGCGGCGCCATGACGAGACCGACGCGGCCGTCGACGAGCGCCACCTCGGTGGCCTGGGCGCGCTCCATCGCGGCCATCGCCCCCTTCGCCACGGTCTGGGCGCCACTGACGACGACGGGTTCCGGGCTGGGGATGACGGCCTTGTCGGCCCGGAGCACCACATCGGGGTGCAGCAGGGTGACCAGTGCGTCGAAGTCCCCGCCGCGGGTGGCGGCGAGGAACGCGTCGACGGCCGCCCGCTGCAGCGCGAGATCGGCGGCGGGCAGCCGGTCGCCCCCCTTGACCCGGCGGCGCGCCCGGCTGGCGAGCTGCCGCGTCGCGGCCGGGGATCGCTCGATCATGGGGGCGATGTCGTCGAAGGGCACGGAGAACATGTCGTGCAGGACGAAGGCGAGGCGCTCGGCCGGGGCCAGCGTGTCGAGCACCACCAGCAGCGCCAGCCCGACCGAGTCGGCGAGCTCCGCCTCCCGTACCGGGTCGCCGCCGGACTCGGGCGGGACGACGGGGTCCGCCGGCCGGGCGTCGAGGGGGTCCTCGCGGTGGTGCTCACGCGAACGCAGCATGTTCAGGCACACCCGCGCGACCACGGTGGTGAGCCAGCCGCCGATGTTCTCGACACCGTCGGTGCCGGCCCGGTCGGCGCGCAGCCAGGCCTCCTGAAGGGCGTCGTCGGTCTCGCTCAGCGAGCCGAGCATCCGGTACGCCACCGCCCGCAGATGGGGCCGCTGTTCCTCGAAACGCTCGGTCAGCGATTCGTGTTCGTCCACCGTGTCACATTCCTTCGTCGCCGGGTGTCAGAACAGTAGATCCACACAACGCAGCCGAAAGTACCGGGAGAGCGACTCCCGGACCGAACAGTTTAGGAGTTGCCATGACGACCTCCCCGATTCTGGTCACCGGCGGCACGGGCAACCTGGGCCGCCACGTCGTCCCGATGCTGCGGGCGGCAGGCCGCGAGGTGCGGGTGCTCAACCGCAGCGGCGGCACGCCCGGCGACGGCGTCGAGTACGTCGCCGTGGACCTGCTCAAGGGCGAGGGCATCGAGCCCGCGCTGGCCGGGGTGGAGACGGTGCTGCACCTGGCAGGCGGCAACAAGGGCGACGACAAGGTGGCCCAGAACCTGGTGCGGGCCGCGCAGAGCGCCGGCGTGAAGCACCTCGTGTACATCTCGGTCATCGGCGCGGACACGATGCCCCTCGGCTGGTTCAAGACCCAGCTGGCGGCGGAGCAGGCGATCACGGGCTCGGGCATCCCGTGGACGATGCTGCGGGCCGCCCAGTTCCACGACATCGTCCTCACGATGGCGGAAAAGATGGCGAAAATGCCGGTCATCCCGGTCCCGGGAGGCCTCCAGTTCCAGCCCGTGGACTCGCGGGAGGTGGCGGCCCGGCTGGTGGAGCTGACACTCGGGCAGCCGGCCGGCCTGGTGACCCCGCTCGCGGGCCCGAAGGTGTACCCGCTCGGCGACCTGCTGCGCAGCTACCTCGGGGCGCGCGGCAAGCGCCGTCCGCTGATGCCGATGCGGATGCCCGGAAAGGCGGGCAAGGCCTACCGGGCGGGCGAGAACCTCACCCTGCAGGGCAACGACGTGGGCAAGCGGACGTGGGAGGACTTCCTCGCCGAGCGGGTGAGCTGACCCGCCGCCCCGTCCGCCCACGACCGCTACCGGATGTCCGTGACCGTCCCCGGCGGAAGGCGTCTCCCCGCCGGGGACCTGTCCCGCCCCCCGCTGTGCGAGCATCCGGTTCATGGAGGGGCGGAGCCATGGAGCGCTACGGCAGCGAGTTCCGCAGCGGGTTCACCCGCTGGATCGAGCAACGGGTGGATCCCGGGGACCGTGACGACAGCATCGAGGTGTACGGCGTCCTCGCCCGGGCGTACGGGCTGACGGACGACGTGGCCGACGTCGTCGCGTCACTGACCCGCACCACCCGTGCCGAGGTCGTCGCGGCCTACAAGGCCGACAACGCCGAGTGGGCCCGGACCCAGGCGGTGTTCGACCAGGACGACCTGGCCGCGCTGGAGGGCCATCTCGACGCGATCGACGACCTCTTCTGAGCAGGACCCGTTCGGCCCGGGCGGGTGTCGGCGCCTACCGGGCCCTGATCCGCAGGAACGTCTCCGAGTTCGCCGGGAAGGTGTACGTGAATCTGCCGGCGACGCCCGTGAAAGTAAGCGGGTGCGGGTGGGTGGCACGGATACTCCGCGGTTCCGAGGTGGGAGATCGTTCGGCATGTCACATGGTGATCATTTGGTCGAACGGCAAGATAGGGAGGGGGCCTGAGCGCGCCAATGGGTTGCGCAGCATCGGGCGCCCGATGCGGTGCCCGGGGTCGGATGTGACGGAGAGCGGGACGGGATGGGCGAGTTCAGGCCGGTGGCCGATGTGCTGGGGTATCTGGCCGGAAGCTGGCGGGTCGAGCGCCGCGTGGCGGATCTCGCGGCGGGCACCGAGGGCCGCTTCGCGGGTACGACGGTCTTCGCGCCGCTGGAGGACGCCGACGACGGCCTCCTCCACCACGAGTCGGGCACGTTCGTGTGGCACGGCACGGCCCGCCCCGCCGAGCGGACACTGCGGTTCCTTCCCGGGGACCGCGCCGGCACCGCGGCCGTGCGGTTCGCCGACGGCCGGTTCTTCCACGACCTCGACCTGTCCACCGGCCGACACGTAGCCGACCATCCCTGCGCGGCGGACCTGTACCGGGGCGAGTTCACGGTGTACGACGCCGACCGCTGGCGCACGGTATGGCGGGTGGGCGGTCCCGCCAAGGACCTCGTGCTCACCACCGACTACGCCCGGATCCCCGGGGCCGTGCCGGACGACTCCCGCTAGACGCGCTGGAGTCCGGACTCCAGACGCAGGTTCCAGCGGCCGTTGTGCCCGGTGAGGGTCACGGCCGACAGGGGCCGGACGTCGATGTTCCAGTACGTGGCGGGCTGGGCCCTCAGGGCGTAGACGAGCGCCGCCCGCACGACGGAGGGCTCGGCCACGGCCACGATGCGGCTGCCGTCGTCGGCGGGCCGGGTGTCGAGCCAGCCGCCCACCCGCGAGATGAAGGACAGCAGCGACTCGCCGCCGTGCGGTGCCGAGCGCGGGTCGGCGAGCCAGGAGTCGACCGCCTCGGGCTCGCGGGCCATCGCCTCGCCGAGGGTGAACCCGCGCCAGCGCCCCATGTCGCAGTCGCGCAGCGCGAGCTGCACGAGAGGTGCATAGCCGAGCGCGTCACCGGTCGCCCTGCTGCGCGGGGTCGGCGAGCAGTAGCGCAGCTCGGCCGCCGCCAGCGGCACCAGCTCGTGCGCGACGCGCTGCACTTCGTCCCAGCCGGCCTGGTCCAGCGGCCGGTCGTCCTCGAAGCGCTCGGTGAGCAGCGAGGAGCTGCGCGCGGCAGCGACGAAGGTGACCCGAAGATGCATGCGGCGATGGTGGAGCGCGAAACTCCGCTGGTCAAGGGGGGTAACTCAGGGTATCCGCCAGGTCACTCGCATCGCTCGTGGGGCTCTGCGGCGGCGCGGAAGGGGCTGTTCCGCTCCACGTCGGGAGGGTGGGTGCGACCCGGTCCGGAGGGCGGGCGCGCCTCGGTCCGGATGGCGGCGCGTCCCGGTCCGGACGGCGGCGCGTCCCGGTCCGGACGGCGGCGCGTCCCGGTCCGGACGGCGGCGCGTCCCGGTCCGGACGGCGGCGCGTCCCGGTCCGGACGGCGGTGCGTCCCGGTCCGGACGGCGGGCGAGGACGCCCCGTCGCGTCGGAACGGCGAGCGGGGACGCGTCGCCGCGCATCACGACGGCACGAGGAGCCGCACCGCCGTGCATCACGACTGCGCGGAAGAACCGCACCGCCTTGCGTCGGGGACGTCACGGGAGAGGAGGGGCGCCGCCGTGCTTCCGGACGGCACAGGAGAAGCGCGCGCCGCCGGTGTCACCGGCCCGTCCGGTGCAGCACCTCGTCGCACGCCGCGCGCAGCCGTCGTACGCCCTCCGCGATCTCGCCCGGCCCCGCGACGGCCGCGAAGCTCAACCGGACGTGCCCGGCGGGCGGTTCGGCGCTGAAGTAGGGCCGCCCGGGGGTCACGGCCACACCCGCCCGCAGCGCCCCGGTGACGAGCGCCGCCTCGTCCGCGCCGTCGGGCAGCCGCAGCCAGAGCTGGTAACCGCCCGACGGGACGTGCGGCAGGGCGAGTTCGGGCAGGTGCAGCCGGAGCGCGGACACCATCACGTCGCGCCGGTTCTTCAACTCGCCGGAGACGGACCGCAGATGGCGGGGCCAGGCCGGTGAGCCGACGAGTTCCAGCGCCGCTTCCTGCAGGGGCCGCGGCACGAAGAAGGTGTCGACGACCTGAATGGCGCGCAGCCGCTCCAGGACCGGACCGCGGGCGGCGAGCGCGCTCACCCGGAAGCTCGGCGAGGTCGCCTTGGTCAGCGAGCACACGTGCACCACGACCCCGTCGGGATCGTCGGAGGCGAGCGGGCGCGGCAGCGGGCCCGCGTCCTCGTGCACGAGCCGCCGCACGAAGTCGTCCTCGACGACGAACGCCCCCGCGTCCCGGGCGATGCGCAGCACCTCGCCGCGGCGCTCCGGAGCGAGCACGGCGCCGGTCGGGTTCTGGAACAGGGGCTGGCAGACGAAGACGCGGGCCCCGGTCGCCCGGAACGCATCGGCGAGCAGGGCGGGTTGCACCCCGTCCCGGTTTACCGGCACCGGTACCGGGCGCAGTCCGGCGGCGCGGGCGATGGCCAGCATGCCCGGGTACGTGGGCGACTCGACCAGGACCGGCGCCCCGGGCGGGGCGAGCGCGCGCAGCGCGGTGGTGAGCGCGGACTGGCCGCCGGCGGTGATCAGCACCTCCGCGGCGGAGATTCCCCCGCCGATGCCGCGCGCGAACCATTCCCGCAGCTCGGCGACCCCCTCGACGGGCGGCCTGGCCCATACTCCGGGCCGTCGCCCCGCCCGGGACAGGGCGGCGCCCATCGCCCGCTCCGGCTGCAGCGACGGATGGAGATAGCCGCCGTTGAACTCGATCACGCCGGGCGGCGGGGTCGCCAGCGAGACCAGCACCCCGGAGGCGTCCACCGTGCGCGGTACCCGCTCGGCCGCGGCGTCCGCGCTGAGCGAGACCGTCTGCCAGGAGGTGTCCCCCGTCACCGCGGGAGCGGCCCGGGTCTCGGCGCGGAAGGCCCCGGCTCCCGGCCGCGTCACCACCAGTCCCTCCGCGGCCAGCTGAGCCAGGGCCCGCGAGACGGTGACCGGACTGACCCGGAAGCGCTCGACCAGGGTCCGGCTCGACGGCAGCTTTCCACCGGGAGAGTAGCGGTCGAGTTCTCCGCGCAACCGACTTGCCAGCTCACTCACGCTGCTACGCTCTTGCATGACAGCACAGGATAGCGCTACCGACCATTCCCGGATAGCGGTCAGCACGGCCGGAAGCGACCGATCCCAACCGGGTCAGGGCACCGGCGCGGTGCGGCGGGGCAACGCGCACCACCGGACCGAAGCCCGCTCGGGCACGGTCCTGGCCGGCCTCGGCGTCGTCGCCTTCTCGCTCACCTTCCCCGCCACGGCCTGGGGCCTGGAGGGCTTCGGCCCCTGGTCGCTGGTGGCCGTCCGCAGTGTCCTCGCGGCGCTCGTCGCGGGCGGTTGCCTGCTGGCGCTCCGCGTCCCGCTCCCCGGGCGGCGGCACTGGGCGGGGCTCGCCGTCGTCGCCGCCGGCGTGGTGCTCGGGTTCCCCTTGCTGACCACCCTCGCTCTGGAGACGGCCACCACCTCGCACGCGGCCGTCGTCGTCGGACTGCTGCCGCTGACCACCGCCGCGCTGTCCGCACTGCGCACCGGAGCCCGCCCCTCCCGCACCTTCTGGGCCGCCGCGCTGGCCGGTGCGGGCGCGGTGATCGCGTTCACGGTGCAGCAGAGCGGCGGCACCCTGACCGGCGCGGACGCCTATCTCTTCGCTGCGCTGCTGGTCTGCGCGGCCGGTTACACCGAGGGCGGCCGGCTGGCCCGGGTCATGCCCGGCTGGCAGGTCATCGGCTGGGCGCTGGTCCTCTGTCTGCCGCTCTCGGTGCCGGGGGCGCTGGTCGCGCTGTCGTACGAGCCCGTGCAGTTCACCACGCACAGCGTGCTGGGTCTGCTGTGGGTGGCGCTGGGTTCGCAGTTCCTCGGGCTGGTGGTCTGGTACCGCGGCATGGCGGCCGTCGGTGTGCCGAAGGCCAGCCAGCTGCAGCTGGCGCAGCCCCTGCTCACGCTCGTGTGGTCGGTGCTGCTGCTCGGTGAGCGGCTCACCCCGGCGGCCCCCCTGACCGCCGTGGCCGTCCTGGTGTGCATCGCGGTCACCCAGCGGGCGCGGGGCTGACCCCCGTACACGGACCGGGGCAACCTGCCCCGTCGGCCGTAGAATTGGTGCACGGACCGCTACTCCCGCACGTGATGAGGAGGCCCTCCAGATGCGTGCAACCGTGGGCGACCAGCTGGTGACGCACGGCCGGATCGTCGGCCAGCACGACAAGGTCGCAGAGATCACCGAGGTCATGGGGGCGGAGGGCACTCCCCCCTACCGGGTGCGCTTCCAGGACGGGCACGAGGCAGTGATGTCGCCGGGCCCCGACTCCGAGATCCGCCACAAGGACACCATGAGCCAGGCACTGCCGCCGACTCCCGGCCTGTGAACCGGCCGCTCCGGCCGCCACCGGCCCGAAGGCGCCCCCTTCCCTGACCGGCCTCGGCGCGCCGTCCCGTCGCCGGGACGGCCGGCGAGCGCCGGGACGGCCGTGCGCCCGGGCCCGACGGTCGGGCCGGACTCCCCCGGCGGTGCGCCCGGCACGGTGGTCGCACGGACTCCCCCCGGGGCGCGCCGGGACGCGGCGGTCGGACCGGACTCCCGCGTGGCATGCCCTGACGCGGTGGTCGGACCGGACTCGCCGCATGGGCGCGCCCGGACACCTCGGTCCCGCGCTACCGCGCCGGTCTCGCCGGGCTCGCGTAGTGGTCGGCGACCACTCGGGCCATCGCACCGATCCGGTCCGCGGCCACCTCCTTCGCCGAGAAGAAGACATGGCCGCGCACCTGGGGGTGCTTCCGGGCGAAGGTGAGGTGCCGGGACAGCTCGGCCGGGTCCTGCCAGGCCGCGGGCTGTGCCGGATCGCCGGCCTTGTAGAGCGCCTCGCCCACGTACAGCCGCACACCCGTGCCCCTGACCACCTCCGCCCACCACGGGACCAGCGCCGCGTAGTCGGCCGCGGAGAACCCGATGTTCCAGTACACCTGCGGGCAGATGTAGTCGATCCAGCGCTCGCGCACCCACGTGCGGGTGTCCGCGTACAGGTCGTCGTACGTCTGGACGCCGGCCCGGGTGTCCGAGCCGAGCGGGTCGGTCGCCGCGTTGCGCCACACCGCGAAGGGACTGATCCCGAACCGGGTGCCGGGCCTGACGCGCCGGATGCGGGCGGCCGTCTCCCGGACCAGCAGGTCGATGTTGTGCCGCCGCCAGGCCGCCCGGTCCGGGAAGCCGGCGCCGTGGGCCGCGTAGGCCGCGTCGTCGTCGAAGACCTGGCCCGCGACCGGATAGGGGTAGAAGTAGTCGTCCCAGTGCACGGCGTCGACCTCGTACCCGCGGACCGCGTCGAGCATCGCGTCCTGCACGAACGCGCGGACCTCCGGCAGTCCCGGGTTGTAGTAGAGCTTCCCGCCGTACGGCACCACCCAGTCGGGATGCAGCCGCGCGGGATGCGAGGGGACGAGCCGCGCCGGGTCGGTGTGGTTGGCGATCCGGTACGGGTTGAACCAGGCGTGCAGTTCGAGTCCCCGCGCATGCGCCTCGGCGACCGCCGTGCCCAGCGGGTCCCAGCCGGGGTCCTGGCCCTGGACGCCGGTGAGGTACTGCGACCAGGGCTCGTACGGCGAGGGCCACAACGCGTCGGCCGTCGGACGGACTTGGAAGATCACGGCATTGAGCCGGCGGCGGACCGCGGTGTCGAGGTGGGCGAGGAGCTCGGCGCGCTGCTCGGCGACGGTGAGGCCGGCCCGCGAGGGCCAGTCCCGGTTGGCGACCGTCGCGAGCCACATGCCGCGCATCTCGCGGGCCGCGCGCGCCCGCCCGCGCGAGCCCGCGTTCCGGGCACCGGGAACGGCGCCCGCGTCCCCGGCCGCTGGCAGCCCCGACAGGGTGGCCAGCGCGGCCACCGCGAACGCCCGGCGTGACATCCGCCCCATCCGTCCACCCCCATACGCTGCGGATCCGCCCGGTCACGGATCGTCTCCCCGCACAGCATGCCCGACCCGGACGATCGATCACCGGCACTTCCGGAGTAACGTGCTCGATCGGAGCAGGCACCGAACAACGGCGGACCTGCGGGCCCGATGATCAGCGAAAGGGACGATGTGACCGACATCGAACGCGTCGGAGTGGTGGGCTGCGGCCAGATGGGGGCGGGCATCGCCGAGGTGTGCGCCCGTGCCGGCCTTGACGTCAAGGTCGCCGAGACCACCGGCGAGGCGTTGGAGATTGGCCGTACCCGCCTTTTCAACTCCCTCTCCAAGGCGGCCGAGCGCGGAAAGATCTCCGCGGACGAGCTCCAGGCGACACAGGACCGGCTCACCTTCACCACCGACCTCGGCGAGTTCGCCGACCGGGATCTGGTGATCGAGGCCGTCGTCGAGAACGAGCAGGTCAAGACCGAGATCTTCCAGGTCCTCGATCAGGTGGTGACCCGGCAGGACGCCATCCTCGCCTCCAACACCTCCTCGATCCCGCTGGTGAAGCTGGCGGTCGCCACCTCGCGGCCCGACCAGGTCATCGGCATCCACTTCTTCAACCCGGCCCCGGTGCAGCAGCTCGTGGAGCTGATCCCGGCGCTGACCACCTCCGAGGGGACCCTGAGCCGCGCGCAGGCACTCGTCGAGAAGATCCTCGGCAAGCACGCGATCCGCGCCCAGGACCGCTCCGGCTTCGTGGTCAACGCGCTGCTGATCCCCTACCTGCTGTCGGCGATCCGGATGTTCGAGTCGGGCATCGCGAGCCGCGAGGACATCGACAACGGCATGGAGATGGGCTGCGCCCACCCGATGGGACCGCTCAAGCTCTCCGACCTGATCGGCCTGGACACGGTGGCCTCGGTCGCGTACTCGATGTACGAGGAGTACAAGGAGCCGCTGTACGCCGCTCCCCCGCTGCTCCAGCGCATGGTCGACGCGGGCCGGCTGGGCCGGAAGACGGGGTCCGGTTTCTACACCTACTCCTGACCCCGGGGCACCGACGGGCCGGCGTATGCGTCCGATCCGGCCACATCCGTCCGTTCCCGGCCACGGCGGCCTGATGACATCCCGTCACCGGGGCCGCTGAACACGCTCCGTCACTTCTCCGCCTGCTCGGGCCCGGCTCTCTTTCGAGAGCCGGGCCCGTTCCCTTCACACACCGTGTGCGCGCCGGGCCCGCATATGCCCCTCGCACACGCTCCCCGGGCGCCCACCAGGCGAGTTGACTTTCGGTGCGCATGTAAGGGATGTGACGACTACGGAAAGGAGCGATCACGTGACCATCGACCCCGAGCATCCCGTGGTCCACGGAGAACTCGCAGAGTTACGCCGCCGCCTCGACGTGGCGCATGCCCGCGTCGAGGGAGGGCTGGCCCTGCTCAGTCACCGCGCCGAACAGACCGCCAAGGAGCTGGACGACCTCAGCGCACGGGTCGTCGCGCTCGAACACTCCCGCTGGCCCCTGCCCGCGGTGACAGCCGTCACGGCCGTGGGCGCCCTCGTCATCGCGATCTGGCAGGCACTCGGCCACTAGAAGCAGTCCGACGTTCCCGTCCGCCGGGCCCTCGGCCACGGGATGCGTGGGGAGGTCAGGGCACAGCGTCCTGCCCGAGCCTCAGATGGTGCAGGAGGAGCAGCGCGGCCGCCATGTTGGCGGCCGGGACCTCGCCGCGGGCGACCATGTCCGGAACGAGTTTCAGGGGAACCCACTCCCGGCGGTCGGACTCGAAGTCGTCCACGGGATGCCCGATGTACGTGCCTTCGTCGGCCCAGTAGATGTGGTGCCTGGCGTCGGTGAGCCCGTTGCAGGGCTCGACGCTCATCAGCAGGCGCAGGGGTCCCGGCCGCCAGCCGGTCTCCTCCTCCAGTTCGCGGGCCGCCGCGACGGCGATGTCCTCGCCGTCCTCGACGACCCCCGCCGCGAGCTCCCATCCCCAGCTGTCGGTGATGAAGCGGTGCCGCCACAGGAGCAGCACCTCGTTGGCCTCGTTCACCACCGTGGCCACGGCGACGGGCCGCAGCCTTATCAAGAAGTGGTCGAGGTGCCGGCCGTCCGGCAGCTCGACATCTGCGAGATTGACGCTGAACCAGCGATTTGCGTACACAGTTTGTTCGTTCTGTTTCGTCCACTGCACGGTTCTGCCACCTTCCGCTGAGTAGATGGCAATATCGCAGCAGGAACGTCGCGGCAGCAGGCCGCCGCGGTCCGCTCACAGCGCAGCGGCAGGCTCAGTGCCCGGCACAGGGACGGACGCGCCGTCTTCCCGGCGCGGGGTGGGGTGCTCTCCCCGGGTTCCCCCGCGGGCGGCCGGCAGGGGAACCGGGGTCCTCTACAGCGGTACGCGCAGCGCCCCGTCGATGAGTTCGGCGGCCTCGGCCGTACCCGCGCAACCGCTGGTCACCAGGTGTTCGCGTACCGCCCGCAGTCTGTCGCGCAGGCGCTGGGACTCCATCCCCCGGGCCTGCTCGGCCATCTGGACCGCCGTCGCCACCGCCTTGTCGGCGTTTCCCTGGCGCAGCTCGATCTGGCTGAGCATGGCGAGCCGGTGCACCCGGCCCCGGTCGTGCGCCGGGGTGTCCACCGCCGCCGCCGCGTGCTCGGCCGCGGCCACCAGATCACCGAGGCTGAGCAGCGCCTCCGCCACCTGGACGTTCACCAGGCCCGGCTGGACATAGCCGGTCTCGTCGGGCTCGTAACCGCGCCTGATGCGTTCGGCCGCCTGCTCGGCACGCCGGATGCAGGACAACGCGCTGCTGCCGTCACCGAGATGCGCGTACGCCTTGGCCTGCATCGCGTAGAGGTCGGAGGCGAGGGCGGGGGTGATGTGCCGGCCCGCAGCGCGCAGCGCGGCCTCGGCGAAGGCGACGGACTGCCGCCACTCCCGCATGAAGAGCGACTGGTTGACGAGCAGGGCTATCACATAGGCGCCAAGTCCCCTGTCCCCACTGGCCTTCGCCAGGCGCAGCGCCTGGTGGAAGTAGCGCTGGGCGAGTCCGTGCGCGTCGGAGTCGTAGGCGCAGATGCCCGCGATGGCCACCAACCCGCCCGTGGCGCGGTGGAGTTGGCGTCCGGTCTCGTCGGTGTAGCTGCCCCGCAGCAGGGGCGCGGTCTCGGAGTTGAGGAAACCGACGATGCGGGTGCGCGTCGCGATGCCGCCCGCCTTGCGGTACATCTGCTCGTAGTGGGCACGGGCCGCGCGGAGCATCTCGATGTCGGACATCTTGACGCGGTGGCGCCCGCCGCGCGAGACGTCGACGTCCTCCGGCGGGTTCTCCCACTCCCACACGGGCATCACGGCGGGGGTGCCGGTGACGGCCGGGGCGCCGAGTATGTGCGGCCGCTGCTGCTCGTCCGACCGCCAGAGTGCCGTGGCGCGTTCGACGAAGCCGGAGAGCGAGGTGCCGTGCGGTACGGAGGGCTCGCCCGGTACGCCGAGGCCGATGTCGTCGAGCGTGACGGGCCGGTGCAACCGTCCCGCGAGCACTTCGCAGATCAGGTCGGGCACCTGGCCCCGCGGCCGCTGCCCCTTCAACCACCGTGCCACGGCCGTGTGTTCGTACCGCAGCGCGAGGCCGCGGGCCCGGCCGGCCTGGTTGACGTGCGCGGCGAGTCCCGCATGGGAGATCCCGGCCTCGTCGAGGATCGCGTCGAGCAGGGTGTTGGGCTGCATGGAGGCCCTCCGGTGGCTCGGTGCCGACAGAGTAGTGCGTACGGCTTCACACGGGGTGTGAAGGGAATGCCCGAATCCGCGGAGTACGCGCGCTGTTGCGGAGCGTTTCGGGCCGCTTGACTGAAATGCCTCGCAAGAGGCCGGTCGGGCCGCCGGCTCCCCCTCGTACAGTGCGGCGGCCCGCTTCCGCGCCGTCCGCCCGGCTGCCTGCCCGACACTCCGTGGCGGGGCGGACGGCGCGCCGAACTCAGACGAGGGGGTACGCCCGGTGCCCGACGGGCTCGCCCTGATACCGGGCGGGCCGACGGGAGTTGCGCAGCACGAGCAGGGCCACGTCGTCGGTGGGCGGGCCGCCGGTGTGGCGCAGCAGCCCGGCGAAGACGGCGTTCAGCACCGCCTCGGGTGAGACCGGCCGGGCCCGGACCGACGCGGCGAGGGCGGCGGGCAGCGAGAAGAACCGGCCACGGGCGTCACGGGCGTCCTCGACGCCGTCGGTGTGCAGCACGAGGGCCTCGCCGGGCAGCAGCGGACCGTGACCGGACGCCGCGAGATCCTCCGGGAGCGGGAACGGCCCCAGGGGCGGCAGGGGTTCACCGCAGGACAGCGGCTCCACCCGGACGGCCGGCCCGGACGGTCCCGTGTCGTCGCGCAGTACGTGGGGCCACGGATGACCGCAGTTCAGGATGCGCATCTCGCCGTCGCAGCCGATCTCCAGGAGCAGCACGGTGACGAACTCCTCGACGACCGGGCTGTCGGGCTCGGCGCCGACCGAGGGGTGTTCGGCCCTGGCGCGCTCCCGCAGGTGCCGGGCCAACGCGCGGTCGAGTCGCGTGAGCACCCGGGCGAGTTGGGGTTCGTCGTGCGCGGCCTCGCGGAAGCTGCCGAGGACGGCGGCGACCGTCGTCAGGGCACCGATGCCGTGTCCGCGGACATCCCCGATCACGGCCCGGACGCCGTACTCGGTGGCGACCACCTCGTACAGGTCACCGCCGACGACGGCGCCCCGGTCCGCGGAGAGCTGGGCGACGGCGATGTCGAGGCCGCCGATCCTCGGCGGCAGCGGACGCAGCAGGACGCTCTGCGCGGCCCCGGCGACCCTGCGGGCCTGCCGCAGTTCACGCAGCAGCGTCTGCCGGACGTGCAGGATCAGCCCGGTGCCGACGGCGAAGAACACGGCGCTCGTCACGAGCCGGGCACCGAGCCCGTTCTGCTGGGCGAGCGGGCAGGCCAGTTTGTAGGTGATGGCACCGGCCCCCCAGAGCGTGGGGAGCCCGGCCGACAGTGCGCGGCGCAACCGCTTCCGCTCGGACCGGCGGACCGGCTGCCGGTCGGCCCGGCGGGTCTGCCGGTCGGCCCGGTGGAGCGCGCGCGTCAGCCGCGTCCCCCATGCGCCCCGGCGGCTCCGCTCCGGGAGAGCCGCCCCGGCCGGCCGCCGGGAATGCCTCCGGGGCCACACCCTGCGGACAGCCCCAGCCTTGATACGGATCATGCCGACGGCCCCCCATCAGGCCCTGACTGCGCAGAACGGCCCGGGGCGGACACCGCCACCCGCTGGGCCGGTCCGATTCTGTCGAGCACATGCCCCGATGGGACCAGATCGCCCGGAGTTGTCACCCGAACGAGTGAGGGGCACATCCGGCAATCCGGACGTGCCCCTCACTCACTGCCACCTGGGTCACCGCGGGTGCCCCGGGACGCTCACGCCCCGCGCAGCACCGCCCCGGTGCGCTCGGCCGCCAGCGCGACGGCCGCGTCGCGGGCCGCGGAGGCCTCGTCGACGGTCAGCGTGCGGTCGGCGGCCCGGAAGCGCAGCGCGTAGGCCAGCGACTTCCTGCCCTCACCGAGCTGCTCGCTCTCGTAGACGTCGAACAGGCGGATGGACTCCAGGAGTTCGCCCGCGCCCTCACGCAGCGCCGCCTCCACGTCCGCGTGGGGGACGAACTTCTCGACGACCAGTGCGACGTCCTGGGTGGCAATGGGGAACGTCGAGATGTGCGGGCCCTTGGGCAGCCCGGCACTCGCCTGCTCCAGCGCGTCCAGGTCCAGCTCCGCCGCGCAGGTACGCGCGGGCAGGCCCAGCGCCTTGACCACGCGGGGGTGCAGCTCACCGGCGTGGCCGACGACCCGCTCGGCGCCGTCGATCACCACGGCGAGCTCGGCGCAGCGACCCGGGTGCCACGGCCCGTACTGGCCGGTGCGGACGAGGAGTTCGGTGCCCGCCTCCCTGGCCAGGGTGCGGGCCGCCTCGACGGCGTCGGCCCAGTCGGCCGGCCGGCCCTTGCCCCACCAGCCGGCCTGCTCACGGGCGCCCGCGAGGACGACGGCGGCGTGCCGGGGCTGGACGGGGAGCGCGGCGGTCAGCGACGCGAGCTCCTCGTCGGTGGGGCGGCGGTCGACGGGGAGCCGCACCGCGATGCGCTGCTCCTCACGCGGGTGGAACACCAGACCGGTCTCGAACAGCGCGAGGTCGTGGTTGCCCCGGCCGTCGTTGCGGCGCAGCGCACCGAGCAGGCCCGGCAGCAGCGTCGTGCGGAGCGCCGGCTCCTCGTCGGAGAGCGGGTTGACCAGCTTGACGACCCGGCGCTTGGGGTCGTCGGCGGCCAGGCCGAGCTGGTCGAAGACGTGCTCGCCGAGGAAGGGGTAGTTGAGCGCCTCGACGTATCCGGCGCCGGCCAGCGCGCGGCCGAACCGGCGGTTCATCCGCTGCCGGTCGGTGAGACCGCGGCCCGCGGGCGGCTTGGGCAGGGTGGAGGGCAGGTTCTCGTAGCCCTCCAGCCGGATGACCTCTTCGGCCAGGTCGTTCGGATCGGTGAGGTCGGGCCGCCAGGAGGGCACGGTGACGATCAGCTCGTCCTGCCCGTACACGTCGCAGCCGACCTGCTGGAGGCGGCGGACGACGGTCTCGCGGCCGTACTCGACTCCCGCGACCCGGTCCGGGTGGTCCGCCGGGATGCTGATGGTGTGCGGTGCGGACGGCGCGACGATCTGGGTGACCCCCGCGTCGGCGGTGCCGCCGGCGAGGAGGACGAGCAGATCGACCGTGCGCTGCGCCGCCGCCGCGGCGGCTTCCGGGTCGACACCGCGCTCGAAGCGCCGGGACGCCTCGGAGGCCAGCTTGTGCCGGCGCGCGGTGCGGGCGATCGAGATCGCGTCGAAGTGCGCGGCCTCGACGACGACCTCGGTCGTCGTGCCCTCGGTGTCGTCGATCTCGGTGTTCGCGCCGCCCATGACGCCCGCGAGGCCGATCGGGCCGCGGTCGTCCGTGATCACCAGGTCACCGGCATCGAGGGTGCGCTTGACGCCGTCGAGCGTGGTGAGCTTCTCGCCCTGCTCGGCCCGGCGCACGCCGATCGCGCCCTGGATGCGGGTGCGGTCGTACGCGTGCAGGGGCTGGCCGACTTCGAGCATCACGTAGTTGGTGATGTCGACGGCGAGCGAGATCGGGCGCATCCCGGCCTTCTGCAGACGGCGCTGCAGCCAGATCGGGGACCGCGCCTCGGGGTCGAGGCCGGTGACCGTGCGCGCGGTGAAGCGGTCGCAGCCCTGCGGGTCGGAGATACGCACCGGGTGGCCGAAGGCGTTCGGAGCGGGCACGTCGAGCAGCGCCGGGTCGCGCAGCGGCAGGCCGTAGGCGATGGCGGTCTCGCGGGCCACGCCGCGCATCGACAGGCAGTAGCCGCGGTCGGGCGTGACCGCGATGTCGAGGACCTCGTCGACGAGTTCGAGCAGCTCGATGGCGTCGGTGCCGGGCTCGTACTCGGGCGGCAGCACGATGATGCCGCCGCTGCCGTCGTCGCCCATGCCCAGCTCGTCGCCGGAGCAGATCATGCCGTGCGAGGTCTTGCCGTACGTCTTGCGCGCGGCGATCGCGAAGTCGCCGGGCAGCACGGCGCCGGGCAGCACCACGACGACCTTGTCGCCGACGGCGAAGTTGCGGGCCCCGCAGACGATCTCCTGGGGCTCACCGGTGCCGTTGGCCGTGCCGACGTCGACGGTGCAGAAGCGGATGGGCTTCTTGAACCCCTCCAGCTCCTCGATGGTCAGCACCCGGCCGACGACGAGGGGGCCCTTGAGGCCGGAGCCGAGCTGCTCGACCCTCTCGACCTCGAGGCCGGCGGAAACGAGTTTGGCCTGCACGTCGCGGCCGGTCTCGGTGGCCGGCAGGTCGACGTACTCCCGCAGCCAGGAAAGCGGGACCCGCATCAGATCTCCATCCCGAACGGCCGGGTGAACCGGACGTCACCCTCGACCATGTCTCGCATGTCTTCCACGTTGTGGCGGAACATCAGCATCCGCTCGATGCCGAACCCGAAGGCGAACCCGCTGTACTTCGCCGGGTCCACGCCGCAGGCGACGAGGACGCGCGGGTTGACCATGCCGCAGCCGCCGAGCTCGATCCAGCCCTCGCTGGAGCAGGTGCGGCAGGGCCGGTCGGGGTTGCCGACGGACGCGCCCCGGCACACGTAGCAGAGCATGTCCATCTCGGCGGACGGCTCGGTGAAGGGGAAGTAGTTGGGCCGCAGCCGGGTCTTCATGTCGGCGCCGAAGAGCGACTGGACCATGTGGTCCAGGGTGCCCTTCAGGTCGGCCATGGTCAGGCCCTCGTCGATCGCGAGCAGCTCGATCTGGTGGAACACCGGGGTGTGCGTGGCGTCCAGCTCGTCGGTGCGGTAGACCCGGCCGGGGCACACGACGTAGACGGGCGGCTCACGGTCGAGCATGGCGCGGGCCTGGACCGGCGAGGTGTGCGTGCGCAGCACGACACCGGACTCGTCGCCCTGGGTGCCCTGGGGCCCCTGGACGAAGAAAGTGTCCTGCATCTGCCGGGCCGGGTGGTCGGGCGTGAAGTTCAGGGCGTCGAAGTTGAACCACTCCGCCTCGACCTCGGGGCCCTCGGCGACCTCGTATCCCATGGACACGAAGACGTCCGCGACCCGCTCCATGAAGGTGGTCAGCGGATGGCGGGCGCCCGAGGGCACGCGGTCGTACGGCAGGGTGACGTCCACCGCCTCCTCGACCAGGACCCGGGTGTCGCGCTCGGCCTCCAGCTCGGTCTGGCGGGCGGCGAGGGCCTTGTTCACGGCGCCGCGGGCCTGGCCGACGCGCTTGCCCGCCTCGGCCTTGGCGTGCGGGGGCAGAGCGCCGATCTCGCGGTTGGCGAGGGCCAGCGGCGAGGCGCCGCCGGTGTGGGCGACCTTGGCCTCCTGCAGCGCGTCGAGGTCGCCGGCGGCCGCGAAGGCGGCGAGCGCCTCGTCCCGCATGCGCTCGATCTCTTCCGGTTTCAAGGCCTCGACCTCTACAGGGTCGTACGACTTATTCGGTGCCGACATCTCTTCCCGTGCTTCCGGTTGGCTGGCGGATGGTCCCCGTCCCGACTCGGGGGACGCATCGTCCCTGAAACGGGGACGCAAAGGTGCCAAAGGCCGAGTCTAACGGGGGTGGGAGCCTCTCCCCGACCGGGCGTCGGGGGGTGGGCCCGGTGCGACGGCGCCCGTGGGGGCCTGCGGCGCTACAGGAGGTACGCCGGGGTGCCCACGGGCAAGGTAAATCGGAACTCGGCGCCCCCGCCGGGGGCGCGGCCGACGGTGATCGTGCCGCCGTGGGCCTCGACGATGCCCTTGACGATGTACAGCCCAAGCCCGGTGCCGCCGCGCTTGCTGCCCCGCCAGAAGCGGGTGAAGACGCGGTTCATGGACTCCTCCGGGATGCCGGTGCCCTCGTCGCTCACCGTGACCGACGTACCGGCGTCCTCCCCTTCGCGCGGGGACGCCGAGGGCGTGACGTCGATGGTGACGGTTCCCTCGCCGTGGCGCACGGCATTTTCCAGCAGGTTGCTCAGTACCTGGTCGACCTTGTCGGGGTCGGCCCACAGGTCCGGCAGCGGGTGCTCGATGCGCAGCAGGAAGCGGTCGGCTGGCTGGCCGGCGGCGACGTAGGCCTGGATGTGGCGGCCGACGGCGGCGCCGATGTCCACGGGCTGGCGGCGCACCTCCAGCCGCCCGGAGTCGATGCGGGAGATGTCGAGCAGTTCGGCGATGAGCCGGGTCACGCGGTCCGCGTCGGCGTCGACCGTCTCCAGCATCAGCTTCTTCTGGTCGTCGGTGAACCGCTCCCACTTGGCCAGCAGGGTCGCGGTGAACCCCTTGACGGAGGTGAGGGGCGAGCGCAGCTCGTGGGCGACGGTGGCGATCAGCTCGGCGTGGCTGCGCTCGGTGCGGCGGCGGGCCTCGGTGTCGCGCAGGGAGACGATCACACGGCGGACGGGGCCGGTGGGCCGGGTGCGTACGTAGCGGGCGGAGACCAGCACTTCGCGTCCGCCGGGCAGCAGCAGGTTGCGCTCGGGCTGTCCGACCCGGATGGCGAGACCGCCGTAGGGGTCGGTCAGCTGCCACCAGCGGCGGCCTTCCAGGTCCTCCAGCGGGAGGGCCCGGTCCAGCAGGCGCCCGAGGGCGTCGGCGGCGGGCACCGCGGTGATCCGGACGGCCGCGGCGTTGAAGCAGATCACGCGGCCCTGTTCGTCGGCGACGACGAGTCCGTCCGGCAGGTCGTCCGGGTCGACGCCCCCGTCGGCTCCGAGTGCGGCGAGATCACCGCGCCGGGGCGTGGACGTGCCGCGCACGTCCCGTGCCCCCGGTGCTCTCCTGGTGCCGACACCCATCCCCGTACCCCACCTCTCGTCTGGCGCAGTGGGCCCCCGAGCCCGTCACCCTACTAGCTGTCGGTGACGGAGCGGCACCCTCCGGAGGCGCGCTGTGCACGGGCGGACGCGTAGAGACATACGGCGGCGGCGGTCGCGAGGTTCAGACTCTCGGCCTTTCCGTGGATCGGGACGCGGACGACGGCGTCCGTCAGTTCCCTGGTCTCCTCCGGCAGCCCCCAGGCCTCGTTCCCGAACACCCAGGCGGTCGGCCCGCCCATGGTGCCCTGGTCCAGCTCGTCGTCGAGGTCGTCCTCCCCCGCCCCGTCGGCGGCGAGGATGCGCACCCCGGCGTCCCGGAGTCCCCGGACGGCCCGCTCCACCGGTACACCCACGGCGACGGGCAGGTGGAACAGGGATCCGACCGACGCCCTGACGGCCTTGGGGTTGTACAGGTCGACGGACGCGTCGGTCAGGACGACGGCCTCGGCACCGGCGGCGTCCGCGCACCGCAGGACGGTCCCCGCGTTCCCCGGGTCCCGCACGTGGGCCAGTACGGCGACGAGTTTCGGCCGGGCGGCGAGGATCTCCTCGAAGGGGGTGTCCAGGAAGCGGCAGACGCCGACGAGCCCCTGCGGGGTGACCGTGGTGGAGATGTCGGCGATCACGTCCTCGTCGGCCAGGTGCACCCGGGCCCCGGCGGCGCGGGCGTCGCCGACGATGTCGGCGTACCGCTCGGCCGCCTCGACGGTGGTGAAGAGCTCCACGAGCGTGGCGACGCCGCCGGACCGGTGCGCGGCGGCCTCCCGCACGGCCTGCGGCCCCTCGGCGAGGAACAGCCGCTCCTTGCCCCGGAAGTTCCGCCGGGCCAGCCGCCGGGCGGCGGACACACGCGGCGAGCGCGGGGAGATCAACTCGGTGGCGGCGGGCATGGGTTCACCTTCGGGGTTCACGACAGGGAGGTTGCGAAGTGTTCCCGCCGCGGGCGGGGACGTCGTTCCGGCCGGTCCGGCGGCGCCGGGCCGGGGCGGCGGACCCGGGCGCCGGGCTCCGGACGCAGTCGGACCCGCAGGCCGTCACGGCCTGCGGGTCCGATGCACTACCGGCTCAAGCCAGCGTCGAGCGTCAGGCGGCCTTCGGCGCGTTGACGTCCGAGGGCAGCGCCTTCTGGGCGACCTCGACGAGCGCGGCGAACGCGTTGGCGTCGTTGACGGCCAGCTCCGCGAGGATCTTGCGGTCCACCTCGATGTTGGCGGCCTTCAGACCCTGGATGAAGCGGTTGTAGGTGATGCCGTTGGCGCGGGCAGCGGCGTTGATGCGCTGGATCCACAGCTGACGGAAGTCGCCCTTGCGCTTCTTGCGGTCGTTGTAGTTGTAGACCAGAGAGTGGGTGACCTGCTCCTTGGCCTTGCGGTACAGGCGCGAACGCTGACCGCGGTAGCCGGAGGCCGCCTCGAGGATCGCCCGGCGCTTCTTGTGGGCGTTGACTGCCCGCTTGACGCGTGCCACTTGTTAACTCCTTGTAGCGGGGCCGTGGATGTGGTCACACGGCCCGAAATCGATTGGGTCCCGGTCCAGACGTGCGGCGCGTGAGCGCCGGTACGTCACTTGCCGAGAAGCTTCTTGATCTTCTTGGCGTCGCCCGGGGCCATCTCGGCGTTGCCGGTGAGGCGGCGCGTCAGGCGCGACGACTTGTGCTCGAGCAGGTGGCGCTTGCCGGCACGCTCGCGGAGCACCTTGCCGGAGCCGGTGATCTTGAAGCGCTTGCTGGCACCGCTGTGCGACTTGTTCTTCGGCATAGCGCCGTTCTCTCCTCGTCAGTGGCGCTCCGGTGCCCGGTCGCGAAACCGGGCACGTCGGAACGTCATATGTATGGGTTGACACCCCTGGACCGCTGTCCCTGGGTCCCCCGGACTCCCGTCCCGGGCACCTCGGGGCACCGCCCCGGGATCAGGCCTCGGCTGATGCCTCGGCCGGAGCCTCGGCAGTCTCGGCGCCCTCGGTGATCTCCTCACCGTCGGCGTCGCTCTCCGCGGCGTTCTGCGACTTGCCCGGGTTGGCCTTGGCCTCGGCCTTGCGGGCCGCCTGGGCCTCACGGGCCTCGGCCATCGCCTCGGTCTTCTTCTTGTGCGGACCGAGAACCATGATCATGTTTCGGCCGTCCTGCTTCGGGCTCGACTCGACGAACCCGAGGTCCTCGACGTCCGAGGCGAGACGCTGCAGCAGTCGGTAGCCGAGCTCCGGCCGGGACTGCTCGCGACCACGGAACATGATCGTGATCTTGACCTTGTCGCCCTGCTTGAGGAACCGGACGACGTGACCCTTCTTCGTGTCATAGTCGTGCGGGTCGATCTTCGGCCGGAGCTTCATCTCCTTGATGACCGTGTGCGCCTGGTTCTTGCGCGCCTCACGGGCCTTCATGGCCGACTCGTACTTGAACTTGCCGTAGTCCATGAGCTTGCAGACGGGCGGGCGAGCGTTCGCCGCCACCTCGACCAGGTCGAGGTCGTACTCCTGAGCAAGCTCAAGGGCCTTGGCAAGCGGAACAATCCCGACCTGCTCGCCGCTAGGACCGACAAGTCGCACTTCGGGAACGCGAATCCGGTCGTTGATGCGGGGCTCGGCGCTGATGGATCCTCCTCGGTAGCACCACACGGCGGTCTGGCGGACAGCCGCGTATGTCTCTGATGACACTTCGACCAACCACCGCGGGGCATGAAAAATGCCCCGGGACGGGACACAGGCGGGGCTCCAAGGACTACCGGAGCACCGCCGCGGTCGGCCGCGGGGCGCACTTCGGGCGACTCCATCGTCCGTACGGAACGATGGGGGCCGCCTGACCGGAATGACCCGCCGTCCCGGAGGACAGTCGGGTGGGAGATCGGAGCCTCCACTTGTGGGCCGATACACAGGAGTGTCCGGCCGGTCGTTACACAAGGTTAGCAGCTTCGGCCGGGGACGGCTAACCGGGGCGGGCCCGGCCCGGTGGGGCCGCGTCGGGACCATCGCCGGGGTGGACCTATCGTGTCAGGTATGAGTGACACCCCTGCCCAGGATCCCGGGACTCCCGACTTCGACACCATGACCCGCGACATCGCCGAGGTCCCCGCGGTCGAGGTGATCGTGACGGTCGCCGTCAACCTGATGAGCGCCGCCGCCGTGAAGCTCGGTCTGACGGAGGAGGGTGACGAGCACAAGGACCTGGACGAGGCCCGCAAGCTGGTGCACGCGCTGGCCGGGCTGCTCGACGCGAGCGCCACGGAGATCAGCTCCTTCCACGCCGCGCCGCTGCGCGACGGCCTGAAGTCGCTGCAGCTCGCGTTCCGCGAGGCCTCGCTCGTCCCGGACGAGCCGGGCCAGGGCCCGGGCGAGAAGTACACGGGCCCGGTCTACGGCTGATTCACACGTCGCGTACGTACAGGGGCTCGCCCGGAAGCGTCGCCTCGGCCGGCAGCAGTGCCAGTTCGAGGCCGCGCACCAGGCGGGCCCTCAGTGTCTCGTCGGCCGCCAGCCGTTCGGCGATCGCCGCGGCGGCGTCCTCCGGCTTCGCGGACGGGTCGAGGACCAGCGCGAGGGTGCCGTCCCCCCGGCCGGGACCGAAGTGGGCCCGGAGCACGGCGGGCTCGGCGGCCAGCGCCGCCCGGACGGCCTCGGCGACGGCCGGGTCGCGCAGGGGATCCGTGCTCGTCCGGCCCTCGGCGAGCGCCAGCAGCGCGGGGCCGGTCAGCTCGTAGGGCACCGGTCCGGCCAGGTCGAGCAGCAGCGTGTCCGCCTCCTCGTGCGCCGCGGCCTGCAGCGCCTGGTGCAGCGGTACCGCGACGGGTCGGGCCTGCGGGTCCCACCGGGCCAGCGACTCGGTCGAGGTGAAGGCCGGCAGGGCCTTGCGGTTCCCGGCCTGCAGGGTCGGCACCGCCATGTCGCTGGTCTTCTCGTGACGCAGACCGTTCTCGTCCTCCTCCACCTCGCCGAGGACGGCCACCACGGGTACGAGCAGCCGGGCCCCCTTGAGCGCCTCCAGGACCGGGGAGACCGCCGTGCGGTCCTCGGCCCAGGCCGCGAGCGCCGCGCTGAGCCGGGGATCGGCCGAGCCGTCGTCGTCGGGGAAGCCGGAGTCGGGAATGTTCTTGTTCGCCACGGTCACCGACCCTATCGGTGGGATGCTGCTGGGATTCTGCGGCCCCGGAAACCCGGCGTTCACGCGGCTCACGGGTTTCTCAGCTTTCCCTGACCCACATCTCACATCCGGCTAACGGCGTGCACAGCCACGGGGCCCAGCATCGCGGGCATGGAGTCCCGCAGAGCCCGCCGCCGCGCCCGTCCGTCACCGCGCCGCCCCCTCCTCTGCTCCGCACTGGCCTGTGCCGTGATCGTCGCGGCGACGGCGGCGGGGACCGCCTACGTGAGGGCCCAGGCGCACGCCGACGCGGGCGTCGTATCGTCTTCGGCGTCGCCTCCGGCATCGGCGGGGGCCGGGGAGGAGGCGGTGGAACCGGTGGCGGAACCCTCGGCGGACCGGGACGCGCTGCTGGCCGCGGCCATGAAGTCGGTGACCGTCGAGGACGGCGCGGACGTCTCGGTGGCCGTCCGGGACCTGGCGTCCGGTGAGGAAGCCGCGTACCGGGACGGCACCTTCGACACGGCCAGCATCGTCAAGGTGGACATCCTCGCCGCGCTGCTCCTCCAGGCGCAGGACGCGGACCGGGGTACGACCGCCCTGGAGCGGTCGTACGCCGCCGCGATGATCGAGAACAGCGACAACGCGTCGGCGACCGCCCTGTGGGACGCCATCGGCCGGTCGGCGGGCCTGGACGCCGCGAACAAGCGCTTCGGGCTGACCGGTACGACGGGCGGGGACGGCGCGCTGTGGGGGCTGACCCGGACCACGGCGGCGGACCAACTCGTCCTGCTCCGGCAGGTGTTCGGGGCCGAGTCACTCCTCTCCAGCGCCTCGCGGGCGTACCTCGTGGGGCTGATGGGCGGGATCGCCGCCGGTCAGGACTGGGGTGTCTCGGCCGCCGCCTCCTCGGGTTCCGGGTCGGGCTGGGCGCTCAAGAACGGCTGGCTGCCCCGGAGTTCGACGGGACGGTGGGACATCAACAGCATCGGACGGATCACGGTCGACGGGCGCGACTACCTGGTGGCGGCGCTGTCGGACGGGAACACGACGAAGGCGAGGGGTGTCGCTCTGGTCGAGGCGGCGGCGGAGGCGGCGGTCTCGGCGTTCCGGGACACGGCCGCGTAGCCGCGGCGCGCGGGACCCGCTCGGGACGCGGTGCCCGCGTCGGTTGGTCGAACCGCGTCCGGTGCGGTCGGGGTGTGAGCGTCCGTGCCGGTCGGGGCGGGGCGGACCGCTGCCGCGGCGTGTCTCTCGGGTTCCGGCCTAGGAGTCGTGGCCCTGTGTGCCCCGGCGGCCGCGCCACAGGACGACCGCCGCGGCGAGCAGCACCGCGCCGAGTCCGCCGGCGAGCGGGCCCAGCCAGCCGGTGGAGCCGTCCCCCCGGGCGGTGTCGGGCCCGGAGCCGAAGTACCGCTGGCCGTACGCCGCCGAGCGCAGCCCCTGCGGCTTCAGCCGGCCGCCCGCCTCGATGGCGGCGGCGGGGTCGATGAAGCCGAAGCCGCGTGAGTCGTCCCGGCCGCCGGCGGGGGCGTTGCGGGCCGTGTCCTCCAGGAGCTGCTTGATCTGGGCCGGTGCCAGGCCCGGGTGGGCGGCCCGGACCAGGGCGACGGCCCCGGAGACGAAGGCGGAGGCGGCGCTGGTGCCCCAGCCCTCGTAGTACTTGTCGTCGGGGTCGGCGATCACGACGTCGACGCCGGGGGCGCTGACGGTGGCGTACCAGCGGCGGGTGGAGAAGGAGGCCCGGGCGCCGACGCGGTCGACGGCGGTGGCGGCGATCACGCCGGGATACGCGGCGGGATACGAGATGTGGTCGCCCTTCTCGCCGCCGTTGCCGGCCGAGGCGACCACCACGGCACCCTTCTTCAGGGCGTACTGGACCGCCTCGTCCTCGGCGGGCTCCGGATGGGCGGACTTGGAGTCGTCGCCGAGGGAGAGGTTGATGACGTCGGCGTCGTGGTCGGCGGCCCAGCGGATCCCCTCGGCGAGCGCGTTGCCGCGTGTGTTGCGGGCCTTGCCGCGGGCGGAGTCGCCGTCTTCGAGGATGACGCGGACGGGCAGGATCTTCGCCTCGGGTGCGATGCCCAGGACCCCGTCGCCGTTGCCTGCGCCGTGCCCGTGGCCCGCGATGATCCCCGCCATGGCGGTGCCGTGCCGGGCCCAGGCGCGGTCGCCGCGGTGGGCGCCGAAGCCGACCATGTCCTTGCCGGCCAGGACGTTGCCGGCCAGGTCCGGGTGCTCGGCGTCGACGCCGGTGTCGAGGACCGCGACGGTGATGCCGGCGCCCTTGGTCGTGCGCCAGGCCTCCTGGGTGTGCAGGGCGTCGAGCGCCCACTGCTGGGCACGGATGCCGTCGGCGCGGGCGGTCGTGGCGGGCAGCAGGGCCAGGGAGCCGGCGAGGAGCGCGGTGAGCAGCCGGGCGCCGGACGCGCGGTTCATGACGGCTCCTTGGTCGCCGAGGTGACCGTCTTGCGCAGGGACCGCTCGACGCGGTCGGCGAGGCCCTGTGCCTCGTGGCCGAGTCCTGCCTGGGCGGGGGCCGTGGTCGCACCGGAGCGGACGGCCTCCTCGGCGGGCTGCGGATTCGCCACGGTGCGTTCGTCGGCGAACCCGGAGACGGCGTAGACGACCACGGGGGCGTCGGTGAGGACCGACACCGTCCAGGACGCGCGCTGCGGGTCTCCGAAGCCGGCGGCGAGGGTGCCCTTCGCGGCGTACGCGCGGGGCATCAGGTCGGTGCGCCGGTCCAGGCCCTCACGTCCGAAGCGGTTCTTCAGGGAGGTCATGGCGGCGGCGTCCGCCTTGGTGAACAGCAGCCCGACGGTGGTGACATGGCTGCGGGTCGCGTCGGTGTAGGTGGCGCGCAGCAGGCGCGAGCAGCCGACGGGGGCGAGGGCCTTGCGCAGCAGCGGGTCGAAGGCGCCCTTGCATCCGCCGTCGGGGGCGACGGCTATCCGGGTCCACACCCGGTCGGCGCCGCCGGGCCCGGCGCCGTCGCCGTCGACCGTGGGCGGGAAGAGCTGGTCGACGGGGATGCTGTGCCACAGGCTCCCGGCCGCCGCGAAGGCGCTCGGCGAACCGGCTTCGGCCGCGCTGTCGCCGGTCAGCCAGCTCCCGGTGGCCGCGCCGCCGATGAGCCCGAGCCCGAGGACGACGCAGGCGGCGGCGGTGAGCGCGCGGGGGCGGGTCCGCCGCGGGCGCTCGGGGGCGCCGTACGTCTCGGGCCGCGCGAACGGCACGGCGGGGCGCCCGGCGGGGGCCGCGGTCCCACGGGGCTCCTCGTCCCGCACGGGGCGCAGTCGCCGGGTGGTCTCGCCGGAAGTCTCCTCGGGGACGGCGGTACGCCGGGGCGCTGCCGCGGGGCGTGCCGGTGCGCCGTCCCGGCGGGGACCGCCGGAGGGCGGCGCGTCGGGGAACCGGGCCGAGGCGGGCGGAGGGGGTGGGGGCGACGTGGCGCCCGGGCGGTTTCCGTACGGGGCCGGTGCGTCCGCCGACGTGGGGCGCCGCGGGGCCGTGGCCCCTCCGGGCGCGGACGTCGTGGCGGTGGCCGACGGCTGCCTGCGGCCCGGCTCGTCGAACCAGCCGGGCGTCGCGGTCCCGTCGGGCGTCCGCGCGGGCGGGGTCGCCCTTCCGGCGGTCGGCGCGGGCGCCGCGTTCCCGTCGGGCGGGACCGCGGTCCCGGGGGCGGACGTCTCTGCCTGCGTGGACGTACGCCCGGATGCAGGTCGCCGCTCCGGCGGGGGTGTCGCGCCGGAGGCCGGCGACGGAGGCCGGGGCTCGTACCGGGGCGGGGGCGGGAGGAGCGGTGCGGGGCGGGACGCGGGCACCGGCGGGACGGCGGGCGCGGAGCTCCGGCCGGGCGGCGGCGCCGGGGTGTCGTCGGCGGTGAAGTCCTCGCCGGGGGGTGTCGCGGGGCGGGGCGGCGACGGCGGGCGCGGAGGAATCGACGCGCGGCGCGCTTCCGTGCTCATGCACCCCCCGTTTCTCGTCCCGGGCCCTCGGCCCGCGTCGGAGATCGTGCGGGCCGCTTCACACGTGCGGAGGGAAACCCGTCCGGCACGGGCAGGCATACCCGTACGGACGCACCGTCACCCCGGCCGCGACGGCCCGGGCAAGGCCGTTCCTCCCTGCGTGCGCGTCACTCTACGGGTTGACGCGGGCCCGGCGGGAACCAGTCCGCAGGCCCGGGGCATCTGCCCGGAACGTCCCCCTACCCTGCGGTAATCCTGTCTGGCAGGCTTCGTTCATGACCGTCCGCGCCGCAGACCGGGCCCGCTACGACCGGGCCACCGCTCACCTCGACGCCCCCGTCGCGATCGTGGACCTGGAGGCCTTCGACGCGAACGCCGACGACCTCGCGCGCAGGGCCGCGGGCAAACCGGTCCGCGTCGCCAGCAAGTCCGTGCGCTGCCGGGCCCTGCTCGAACGCGTCCTGGCCCGCGAGGGCTTCGCGGGCATCATGTCGTTCACGCTGGCCGAGTCCCTGTGGCTCGCGCGCTCCGGGTTCGACGACGTCCTGCTCGCCTACCCCTCGGCAGACCGGAAGGGATACGCCGAGCTGACCGGCGATCCCAAGCTCGCGGCGGCCGTCACCGTCATGATCGACGACCCGGCGCAGCTCGGCCTGATCGACGCGGCCCGCCAGGGCGGCTCCGAAGTGGTCCGGGTCTGCCTGGAGTTGGACACGTCGTTCAAGCTGCTGGGCGGCCGGGTCCGGGTGGGGGCCCGCCGCTCGCCGCTGCACTCGGCGGCCGAGGTCGCGGAGCTGGCCCGTGCGGTGGCCCGGCGGCCCGGTTTCCGGCTCGTGGGGATCATGGCGTACGAGGGGCACATCGCCGGGGTGGGCGACTCGCTCGCCGGGCGGCCGGTGCGTTCGCGTGCCATCCGACTGATGCAGGCCGCGGCGCGCCGGGAACTGGTGCAGCGCCGCGCCGACGTGGTGCACGCGGTGCGGGCGGTCGCGCCCGACCTGGAGTTCGTCAACGGCGGCGGGACGGGCAGCGTGCAGCACACCGCTGCGGAGGACGCGGTGACCGAGATCGCGGCGGGCTCCGGCCTGTACGTGCCGCGGCTCTTCGACAACTACACGTCGTTCAGCGGCCGTCCGGCCGCCCTCTTCGCCCAGCCGGTCGTCCGCAGGCCGGGCGTCGGGGTCGTCACGGTGCTGGGCGGCGGCTATCCGGCGTCGGGCGCGCCGGGGCCGGACCGGCTGCCGGTGCCGTACCTCCCCGAGGGGCTGCGGTACGACCCCCAGGAGGGCCCCGGCGAGGTGCAGACGCCGCTGCTGGGCTCGCCCGCGGACGATCTGCTCATCGGCGACAAGGTGTGGTTCCGGCACGCCAAGGCGGGCGAGCTGTGCGAGCGCTTCGACGCACTGCATCTGGTGGAGGGCGACTCCGTGACGGCGACGGTCCCGACCTATCGCGGGGAGGGGCAGACGTTCCTCTGACGCCGGGCGGGCCCACGCGGCCCTCCGGGCGGACGCACGTGGGCGCGGCGCCGCTCCCGGGACGGGACGGCTACCGGCCGGGCCCGATGCTGCTGCCCACTCCCCCGCCGGTGTCCGCGTCCCCGACCGGCCGGATCCCCTTGGTGATCCTGTCCATGTCGGCGACGGGCGGTCCGTCGTCCCCGGCGTCGAAGGCGAAGCGGACGATGACCAGCGACTGGGAGCCGACGCTGGAGGGGAAGGCCAGCGACTGGACGTAACCGCCGGGACCCACCTCCGTCCTGACCCGCCAGCGCACGAAGTACCCGGCGCGGCCCGCGACGGCGACCGCGCCGGCCTTCACCAGCCGGTGCGAGGTGATGCCCCGGAAGGGGCGGGAGTCGAGCTGGTCGCGGTCGTAGGCGCGGTTCGCCGCGTCCTCGATGTCGTTCTCGGCGAGCACCTTGGGGGACTTCTCGTCGTTGGCGGTGACCGTGCGCGAGAGCACCCGTCCGTGCCGGCACAGTCCCGGATCGCCCGGGCACTCGTACGTGCCCGGGGTGGTCATGACGACGTCGTCCTCGGAGACGTTGCGGGGCCGCTCCCAGCCGGCGACCAACGGCAGGGTGATGCCGTTGAGTTCGTCCACGACGACGTCCGGGTCGTCGGCCGGGCTGCGGGAGGCGGAGGGCGTGGCGGTGGGTTCGGGAGTGGAGGAGGCGCTGCCCGGCGCGGTCCTCGTCTCCGCCCGGCCGCCCTCGTCGTCGTCCCGGCCGAGGAGCACGGCCCCCGTCACGATCGACGCGAGGAGCACGACCCCGGCCGTGGTGAGCGCGACGGCCTTCGCGCGCCGGGAGCCCCCGCCCGCACCGGACGGGGGCCGCACCACGGGCTGTTCGGGCGTCCCGGGCTGACGCCGGTGGTCGGTCCATGCGGAGCCGTCCCACCAGCGCTCGGTGAGCGGATAGGACGGGTCGCGGTACCAGCCGGGCGGAGGCGTCATGCTCATCCCGGCACTCTAGGACGTCGCACGAACGCCGGTACACGGGGTTCAGTGAACGGTGTCCTCCTGGTCGGGCACGACGGAACCGTCGGCGCGCAGGACGGGTCCGAGGCCGCCGTCGGGCTCGTTGTAGGCGCTCGTCGAGCAGGGATAGGGGTCCTGCCTGCGCGGCAGCGGTTCGATGAACATCGGGTTGACCACCCAGCGCCCGTCGGCGTCGTCGTACGCCCGGCACATGATCTCGCTCTTGTCGCGGTTCAGGACGAGGTGCGCGCCGGTGGCGTCGGCGACGAAGGTCACGTCGGTGTCGGCGTCACCGCCGGCCAGCGCGGGGCGGTGCCGCCGGTCCTGCCGTTCCCAGGCCGCGGCGCCCTCGACGCCGTAGATCTCCTGGTTGATCCAGCAGCGCTTGCCGTCGAGGTACGGGATGGCCTCGCCCCGGTTCACGGGGACGCCGCCGCAGCCCTGGTTCCAGGTGGTGATCCGGCCGTGCCGGTCGAGGACCGACCGGATCGCGATGGTGTGCCGGGCGTCGATGCCGACGCCGCGCGACCAGACCTCGGTGACGGGTTCGGAGCCGGCCGAGACGATGTAGACGTCGAATCCGGCCCGTCGGAGGGTGCGGACGAGGTCGCGCTGCTGGGCGTAGTAGCGGACGTAGGCGGGGACGGTGTGGGTGCCGAGGGTGCGGGTCGCGCCGACGGGGGCCGCGAGTGCCTCCGCGCGCGCCCGGCGGGCGTACGCGGAGAGTTCGGCGACGGTGTGTCCGGCGAAGAGCTGGGGCACCCAGGCGTACTGCGGGACGGTGCGCCGGTGGTTCCAGTGCCCGGCGAAGGCGGTGGCCCCGCTCATCGTCCGGCCGGTCTCGCGGATCTCGAGGATCTCGTCGGTGCAGCGGGGGCGGGTGGAGGTCGGCAGGGGGGCGCCCACCGGCACGTCGGTGCCGCAGGCTTCGGTGAGGGCGGTGTCCGCCGCGTCCGTGAGCCACGCGCTGGAGTCCGTCCAGCGCGCCGGGCGCAGGATTCCGTCGTGCCGCAGGGCCCAGGAGATGGTGGCGTCGGTGACGTCGTTCTTGGTGAGGGTGTTGTCCCAGTCGAAGGCGGCGACGGGGCGGCCCCCGTGTCCGCTGCAGGTGCCGCGGTCGTCGATGACCTGCTGGAGGTGGGCGCGGTTCTCGCCGTACCAGTTCAGCCGCTCGGAGAGCCGGGGGCAGGACGGACGCCGTTCGGCCGGTGCGGCGGTGGCGGCGGGCGCGGCCGCCAGGGCGGCGGCCGCGACCATGGTCCACGCGAGGACGTGTCGGTATCGCATGGAACGTGGACCGTACACCGGTACCGCCCGGCCGCTAGAGAGGCGTGACGTACGCGCCCGAGATCCCGCCGTCCACCAGGAAGTCGGTGGCGTTCACGAAGGAGGAGTCGTCGCTGGCGAGGAACGCGACGGCCGCGGCGATCTCGTCCGCCTCCGCGAAGCGCCCGACCGGGATGTGCACCAGCCGGCGCGCGGCCCGTTCCGGGTCCTTGGCGAACAGCTCCTGCAGGAGCGGTGTGTTGACCGGTCCCGGGCACAGCGCGTTCACCCGGATCCCCTCGCGGGCGAACTGCACACCCAGCTCACGGGTCATGGCGAGGACACCGCCCTTGGACGCGGTGTACGAGATCTGCGAGGTCGCCGCGCCCATCCGCGCCACGAAGGACGCCGTGTTGATGATGGACCCCTTGCCCTGGCGTCGCATGTAGGGGAGGGCGGCCTTGCAGCACAGGAAGACGGAGGTGAGGTTGACCTCCTGGACCCGCTTCCAGGCGTCCAGGCCGGTCTCCAGGATGGAGTCGTCGTCCGGAGGTGAGATGCCCGCGTTGTTGAAGGCGATGTCGACGGAACCGTAGGTGTCGTACGCGGCCTTGAACAGCGCCTCGACATCCTCGGGATCGGTGACGTCGGCGCGGACGAAGATGCCGCCGACCTCCTCGGCGGCCGCCTTGCCGCGCGTCTCGTCGACGTCGCCGCAGACGACATGGGCGCCCTCGGAGGCGAGCCGGCGCGCGGTGGCGAGGCCGATGCCGCTGCCGGCGCCGGTGATGACGGCGGTGCGGCCGACGAGACGGCGGCAGATGGAGTCTGGAGTCACTGTGCGGGGCCCTCCGTACTGATGAAGACGTTCTTCGTCTCGGTGAAGGCGGTGAGCGCGTCGGGGCCCAGTTCACGGCCGAGGCCCGACTGCTTGAAGCCGCCGAAGGGGGTCCAGTAGCGGACGCTGGAATGGGAGTTGACGGACAGGTTGCCGGCGCGGACGGCTCCCGAGACGCGCAGCGCCCGGCCGACGTCCCGCGTCCAGACGGACCCGGCCAGGCCGTAGTCGGTGGCGTTGGCGAGGCGGACCGCGTCGGCCTCGTCGTCGAAGGGGAGGACGACGGCGACCGGCCCGAACACCTCCTCGACGGCCACCGGTGCGTCCGGGTCGACGCCGGTGAGGACGGTGGGCGGGTACCAGAAGCCGGGGCCCTCGGGAGCCTTGCCGCGGATGCCGGGTGCGTCGGCGGGGACGTACGACCGCACGCGGTCCAGCTGGACCCGGGAGATCAGCGGGCCCATCGCGGTCCCCTCGTCGGAGGGGTCGCCGACGACGACGGACTCGACGGCGGGGGCGAGGAGTTCGAGGAAGCGGTCGTGGACGGAGCGCTGGACCAGGATGCGGGTGCGGGCGCAGCAGTCCTGGCCGGAGTTGTCGAGGAAGGACAGGGGGGCGGCGGCCGCCGCGGCCTCGATGTCGGCGTCGGCGAAGACGATGTTGGGGCTCTTGCCGCCCAGTTCGAGGGTGACCCGCTTGAGGAGCGCGGCCCCCTTGGCCAGCACGCTCTTGCCCACGGCCGTCGATCCGGTGAAGACGATCTTGGCGACGCCCGGGTGTTCGACCAGTGCGTCGCCCGCGACCGGTCCGGCACCGGGGAGGACCTGGAGGAGGTGGTCGGGAAGGCCTGCTTCCAGGGCGAGTTCGGCCAGCCGCAGCGCGGTCAGGGGGGTGGTCTCGGCGGGTTTGAGGACGACCGCGTTGCCCGCGGCGAGCGCGGGGGCCGCGCCCCAGGCGGCGATCGGCATGGGGAAGTTCCACGGCGCGATGACCCCCACGACTCCGAGGGGTTCGAGGATCGTGACGTCCAGGCCGCCGGGGACCGGGATCTGACGTCCGGTCAGCCGCTCCACTCCCCCGGCCGCGTAGTCCAGGAGGTCGCGCACGTTGCCCGCCTCCCAGCGGGCGTTGCCGATGACGTGACCGGCCTCCCGGACCTCCAGCCGCGCCAGCTCCTCGAGGTGCTCGTCCACGACGACCGCGAACCGGCGCAGCAGCCGGGCCCGGTCACCGGGTGCGAGCGCGGCCCAGCGGACCTGCGCCCGAGCGGCCCGGACGACGGCCGCGTCGACATCGGCGCGGGTGGCGGCCGGGACGGTCGCGACGACCTCCTCGGTCGCCGGATCGAGTACCTGCAGCACGTGTTCGGCGGCGTCGCCGCGCTCGTACCGGTCGGTCAAGGGGGGCCTCACATGCGTTCGAAGGAGCGGCGCAGTTCCCAGTCGGTCACCGCGGCGTCGAAGGCGTCCAGCTCGACGCGCGCCATGTTGCGGTAGTGGGCGACCACCTCGTCACCGAAGGCGGCCCGGGCGATGGGGCTGTTCTCCCAGAGCTCGGCGGCCTCGCGCAGGGTGGTGGGGACGTGGTCGTACGCGGCGGTGTACGCGTTGCCCGTGCAGGCCTCCGGCAGATCCAGCTTGTGCTCGATCCCGTACAGACCCGCCGCGACGAGTCCGGCGACGGCCAGGTGCGGGTTGACGTCCCCGCCGGGCAGCCGGTTCTCGAACCGCAGCGAGCGGCCGTGGCCGACCACCCGGAGGGAGCAGGTGCGGTTGTCGAGCCCCCAGGCGACGGCGGTCGGTGCGAAGGAGCCGGGCTGGAACCGCTTGTACGAGTTGATGTTCGGGGCGTAGAGCAGGGAGAAGTCCCTGAGCGCGGCCAGCTGGCCGGCCAGGAAGTACCGCATGACCTCCGACATGCCGCCGGGTCCGTCCCCCGCCATCGCGTTGCCGCCGTCCTTGTCGGCGAGCGAGAGGTGGATGTGGCAGGAGTTGCCCTCGCGCTCGTCGTACTTGGCCATGAACGTGAGCGAGACGCCCTCCTGGGCGGCGATCTCCTTGGCCCCGGTCTTGTAGACGGCGTGCTGGTCGCAGGTGACGAGTGCGTCGTCGTACCGGAACACGATCTCGTGCTGGCCGGGGTTGCACTCCCCCTTGGCGGACTCGACGGTGAGCCCCGCGGCCTGCATCTCGTTGCGGATGCGGCGCAGGAGCGGCTCGATCCGGCCGGTGCCGAGGACCGAGTAGTCGATGTTGTACTGGTTGGCGGGCGTCAGGCCGCGGTAGCGGGCCTCCCAGGCCTGCTCGTACGTGTCCTTGAAGACGATGAACTCCAGCTCCGTGCCGACCCGGGCGGTGTAGCCGAGTTCGGCGAGCCGGTCGAGCTGGCGGCGCAGGATCTGGCGGGGCGCGGCGACCACCGGTGAACCGTCGTTCCAGGCGAGGTCGGCGATGAGCAGGGCGGTGCCCTCGTTCCAGGGCACGCGCCGCAGGGTGCCGAGGTCGGGGTTCATCGCGAAGTCGCCGTATCCGCGGTCCCAGGAGGACATCTCGTACCCGTCGACCGTGTTCATCTCGGCGTCGACGGCGAGCAGGTAGTTGCAGCCCTCCGTGCCGTGCTCCAGGACCTCGTCGAGGAAGAAGCGTGCGGCGAACCGCTTGCCCTGGAGCCGGCCCTGCATGTCGGGGAAGGCCAGGACGACCGTGTCGATCTCACCGCCCGCGACGAGGGCGTGCAGCTCCTCGACACCGAGCGGGGGTGTGCGGTCTGCCACGGGAAGTGCCTCCTTCGGTCAGCCGGAAGCCATAAGGTATTGCCGAGAACCATTGCTTGGGAAGGGGGCGCGGCCGGATGTCGCAGACGGATCCCGCCGGTGGCGCGGGCGGTGCGGGGGACCGGCTGACGCCGATACTGCGGCCGGTGCGCGCGGGCAACGGCTTCGAGGAGGCCCTGGAGCAGATCCTCCAGGTCGTCCGGCTCGGCCTGGTGCCCGGCGGTGAGCGGCTGCCCGCGGAACGGGACCTGGCCGAGCGGCTCGGGATCAGCCGGGTGACCCTGCGCGAGGTGCTGAAGGTGCTCCAGGACGAGGGGCTCGTGGAGTCGCGCCGGGGCAGGTACGGCGGCACGTTCGTACGGCCGCGGACCGACGCCGGCGGCGAGGACGAACTGCGCCGCCGCAGCCGGGCCGTCGACATCGAGGACGTCCTGCGCTTCCGCGAGGTCCTGGAGGTGGGCGCGGCCGGCCTGTGCGCCGCCCGGGGACTGACCGCGGAGCAGGCGGCCCGGCTGCGCGACGCCCTGGCGGGCACCCACGACGCCCCGCTGGCGGACTACCGGCGCCTGGACACCCTGCTGCACCTGACCCTCGCCGAGCTCTCCGGTTCCCCCTCGCTCACGGCCCAGTACGCGGCCGTCCGCGCCGGCCTCAACGACCTGCTCGACTGCATCCCCCTGCTGGTGAGGAATCTGGAGCACTCGCAGCGCCAGCACATCGCGCTGGTCGAGGCCGTCCTCGACGGGGACGCCGACGGGGCGCGGGAGATGATGCGCGAGCACTGCGCGGGGACGGCGGCGCTGCTGCGCGGTTTCCTGACGTGAGCCGCCGGCTCGCTGCCCGCACTTGCTTTCTTCCCGCTCACCTCGCAAAGGTATGAGCATGCTCCATTGAATTCCGGAGCACCGACGAGGGCACGGCGCCATGACGGCACCACGGCACCAGGGAGAGCAGCGTGGGCAGACCGCTGATCGGCGTGAGTACGTACTTCGAGGCCGGGGTGCGCTGGGGTGTCTGGACACTCGACGCGGTGCTGCTGCCGGCGGGCTATCCCCGGCTGGTGCAGCGGGCGGGCGGACTCGCGGTCATGCTGCCGCCGGACGATCCGTCGTACGCGGCCGAGGCGGTGGCCCGCGTCGACGGGCTGGTCGTGGCGGGCGGCCCCGACGTCGACCCCGCGCGGTACGGAGCCGAGCGCTCCCCGCTCACGGGGCCGCCCGCCGTCGCCCGGGACGCCTGGGAACTCGCCCTGATCGAGGCCGCGTTGGCGGACGGCACACCGCTGCTCGGGATCTGCCGCGGGATGCAGCTCCTGAACGTCGCGCTCGGCGGGACCCTCGTGCAGCACCTCGAAGGGCACGTGAAGGACGTCGGCGTCTTCGGCGAGCACGAGGTGCGGCCGGTGCCGGGGACCCGGTACGCGGAGGCCGCACCGGAGCCCGTCGCCGTACCGGCGTACCACCACCAGGCGGTGGAGCGCCTGGGCGAGGGCCTGATCGTCTCGGCCCACGCGGCCGACGGGACGGTCGAGGCGGTCGAACGTCCCGGCGGTTCCTGGGTGCTCGGGGTGCAGTGGCACCCCGAGATGGGCGAGGACCCACGGGTCATGAGCGCCCTGGTCCGAGCGGCCTCCTGAGCCCTGCCGGCGAGGGGCGTGCGCGGGGGATGCCGACGGGTTCCCGGTCCCCCGGCTCCCGGCTCCCGGCTCCCGGCTCCCGGGTCCCGGGTCCCGGGTCCCGGCGAGGGTTGCCGGCGGTGGTGCCCGCGGCTCCCCGCACGGTGGCTTCGCCCCCCGGCCCCGGCCGGACGGACCCGCCGCGGTGCGGCTAAGTGCGGTTTCGCGTCAGCGTCAGCAGGTCCCTCGCCGGGCCCGTCGGGCGGTGGCCCGTGGGCCAGACGGCACGCAGGGACCGGTGGAGCCGGACGTCGGCCAGCGGGATGCCTACCAGGCGGTGGGAGGAGAGCTCCTCGCCGAGGGCCAGCTCGCTCAGGACCGCAGGACCCGCACCGCTCACCGCCGCGGCCTTGACCGCGGTCGTCGAGGACAGCTCCAGCAGCGGCAGCGCCAGACCGCCCAGGGCGACGTCGAGGACCTGCCGGGTGCCCGAACCCTGCTCGCGGAGGATGAGGGGCGTCGCGGCCAGTTCCGCCGCGGCGAGCGGTGCGCGCCGCCGGGCCCAGGGGTGGCCGGGGGCCACCACCACGATCAGGTCGTCGTGCGCGATCACGACCGAGTCCAGCCCGGCGGGGGCCGACAGCCCCTCGACGAACCCGAGATCCGCCTCGTCGGCCAGCAGCCGTTCGGCGACCGCCGCCGAGTTGCCCGCCAGCAGCGACACCGCCGTGTCGGGGCGCTGCGCGCGCAGCGCGATGAGCCAGCCCGGCAGCAGGTACTCCGCGATCGTCATGCTCGCCGCCACGCGCAGCCGCGAGTCGCGGCGGCCCCGCAGTGCCTGGGCCCCCACGTCGAACGCCTCCGCCGCCTCGACGATCCGCCGCGCCCAGTCGGTGACGAGGACCCCCGCGTCGGTGAGGCGCGAGCCGCGCGGCGAGCGGTCCACCAGCGCCACCCCGAGCTGCCGCTCCATGGAACGGATGCGGCTGCTGGCGGCCGGCTGCGTGATGCCCACATCGCGGGCGGCCCGCCCGAGGCTCCCCAGCCGCGCCACGGCCAGCAGCAGTTCCAGCGCACCCAGGTCCGGCACGCGGTGCGCGAGCCCGGCCGACTGCCCCGCCCCACCCGACGGCTCCGGCCCCTCAGTCATCCCGACCACGCCCACGTACCACGCTCATAAACTCAGCTTATGCCCTCATAGAGCCATACTCCCTGGTGGGGGCCCGGTTCTCACGCGACCGTGGACGTATGGTCACCGCAGCCCAGCCGCTTTCGCTCCCCCTCGCGCCCACTCGCCGCCTCCGGACGGGCGCGGTCCGGCATCTCGGCCCGAACTGGTACGCCTGCGTGATGGGGACGGCGATCGTGGCGACGGCGGGGGCCGGGCTGCCCGGCGGCGTCCCCGGGCTGCGGACCGCGTGCGCGGCCGTCTGGACCCTCTCGCTGACGATGCTCGCCGTCCTGCTCGCCGCTCGCACCCTGCACTGGGTCCACCACCGCGACCAGGCCCGCGCCCACCTCCTCGACCCGGACGTGGCGCCCTTCTACGGCTGTCTCGCGATGGCCCTGGTGGCGGTCGGCGGCGGCGCGCTCGCCGTCGGCGAGCCGTGGATCGGGGTGCGCGCGGCGGTGGCCCTGGACGTCGTCCTGTTCAGCGCGGGGACGGCCGTCGCGCTGACCGCGGCCGTGGCGGTGCCGTACCTCATGGTGACCCGGCACCGGGTCGGCCCCGGCCGGGCCACGCCCGTCTGGCTGCTGCCGCTGGTCGCGCCGATGGTGTCCGCCGCCGCGGGTCCGCTCCTCATCCCCCACCTGCCCGCCGGGCAGGCCCGGGAGACGCTGCTGCTGGCGTGTGTCGCGATGTTCGGGCTGAGCCTGCTGGCCACGGCGCTGATGCTGCCGCTGGTCTTCACCCGGCTGCTCACCGCGGGACCCCTGCCGCTCGCCCTGACCCCGACCCTGTTCCTGGTCCTCGGGCCGCTCGGCCAGTCCACGACCGCCGCCGACAAGTTCGCGCGGTACGCCCCGGGTGTCGTGCCCGGCCTGTACGAACGGGGCTTCGCGGTCTTCGCCGTCCTGTACGGCGTGCCGGTCCTGGGCTTCGCCCTGCTGTGGCTGGGCCTGGCCGGCGCGATGGTGCTGCGGGCCCACCGCCGCGGCATGGGGTTCACCATGACCTGGTGGGCGTTCACCTTCCCGGTGGGCACGTGCGTCACCGGCGTCGAGGCCCTCGCCCGGCGCACCGGGCTTGCCGCGTTCGACGGCCTGGCCTTCGCGCTGTTCGCGCTGCTCGTGGCGGCCTGGGCGGTGGCCGCCGTGCGGACGGGTCGCGGTCTGGTCAGCGGCGAGCTGCTCGCAGCGCCTCGCCGATGACCCGCGGGGCGTCGGCCAAGGACGGCCCGTACCAGGTCAGATGGCGTCCGCTGACGAGCGCGCAGGGCGTCCCCGCGAACGCCTCGGGTCCGTCCTCGGCCGTGAAGCGGTACGGCTCGTCGGGGAGCACCACGAGGTCGGGCGCCGCGGCCCGCAGCTCCTCGACGGGCACGCGCGGATAGCGCTCCGGGTGCGTCGCGTAGAGGTTCTCCACGCCGAGCCGTGCGAGCACGTCACCGGCGAAGGTGTCGCGGCCCAGCACCATCCAGGGCCGCCGCCAGATCGGCACGACGGCGGTCGTACGCCGGTGCGTCGCGGCGGACGGGCCAGAGGCGGCCGCGGGGGTCGAGCCGGGGGCATGGTGTCCGCTCGCGGGTTCAGAGGCGGAGACGTGGTGACGGGCTTCGGGCGACCGGGGCTCGGGGCGGCCGACTGCGCGTGAGCGGGACTCGGACCCCGCCGGCGACGTACGGGTGTCCGGGGCGGGCTCCGGGAAGGCGGCCGGGGTGCCGGAGCCTGCCGGTACCGGCAGGCGGGCCCATGCCGACTCCGCCTCGTCGAGCCAGCGCGGGCGCCCGTCGGCCCCGCACGCCCGCAGCACCCGGTCCAGCTCGCGGAAGGCACCCGGCACGTCCCGTACCTCGGTGACCAGGACCTCGACACCCGCCGCGCGCAGGGCCGACAGGTCCGGAGCGCGGTTCTCCTCCTCGTTGGCGACGACCAGGTCGGGGCCGAGCCGGAGGATGGCGTCGACGTCGGGGTTCTTGGTGCCGCCGATCCGCGCCACGTCGAGGTCCGCCGGGTGACTGCACCAGTCGGTGGCGCCGACCAGGACTCCCGGCAGGGACACCGCCACGGCCTCGGTCAGCGAGGGCACCAGCGAGACCACCCGTCTCGCCGTGCCCGGCCTCCCGCTCATGGCCGCGTCTCCCGGACGCGGCCGGTGGACGGCGCCGGGCAGGTCCGGTCAGCGGCCACCGAAGGCGTTCCGGTCCTCGACCGCGTCGATGTGGTCGGCGACGGCGACCACCACGACCCGTGTGTCCGGCACCGTCGCCCGCCACCGGTGCCGCACCCCGCCCGTCAGGTACAGGGTGTCGCCGCGTCCGAGCCGGTGCGCGCGCCCCTCCGCCTCGACCTCGACGCCACCGTCCGCGACGTACATCAACTGGTCGTTGCGGTGCTGGAGTTCGCGGCCCGCGTCGTGGTCGCCGGTGAACTCCGTGGCGTGCAGCTGGTGGTGGCCGCGCACCAGGGGACGCACCTGGGCCTCGGCGGCGGGTTCGCCCTGGTCGGCCCGCACGACGTCGACGCTGCACGCCGGGTCGGCCGCGGCGAGGAGTTCGCCGGCGGTGGTGTCCAGGGCGTCTGCGACCCGTTCCAGGGAGCGCGTGCTGGGGCGGGCCCGCTCGTTCTCGACCTGGCTGAGGAAGGGAACCGACAGGCCGCTGCGCTGGGCCACGACGGCGAGGGTGAGCTCCAGTGCACGGCGTCGCCGCCGGACGGCCGCGCCCACCCGCAGGGGCTGTTCTTTGTGGTCGCCCATCGCTCCGGCTCCCTCCTTCGCTCGTGGTCCTCGGCTGCCGCCGGTTCCGCGCAGCGCCACTTCTGATGAGTTCTCTGCACCCTACGCATGTTCGGCAAACCGTTTCATGCGGCCGTCACATCGCTGTCACTTCCGGGGGCGGCCGGGGTGACAGTTCGCGCCAAGGGACGGACTGTCCGGACTCGCCTCGCGCGCCGCCTTCTCACGGCACGAAAACGCTGGCCGGCAGGGCCGGACGGCCCCTCGGACCGGTGATCGGGGTCGCGGAGGGTTCCGCCGAGGCGCGGCTGCGGCGGGGGGTGCGCAGCGTGCGTCGGCCGACGCGCCCGGTGGCGGGATCGCAGGCGTACGTCCGCCGGCTCGCGAGGTCCTCCCGTCGGCGCTGCCCCTCGATCAGGACCGGTTCGGCCCCGCCGAGTTCCGGCCCGGAGCGGTCCTCGATGCCGCCGGCGGTCCCCCAGGGCTCCACCGCTCGGTCGAGCCGCTGGTCGGGACGGGCCCGCCGGACCCGGAAGTCGGTGAGCGGGGCGCGGAGTTGACGGTCGGTGTCGCGGTCCGCCCGGTGGTGACCGGTGAGTTCGACGGTCCGTCGTGCACGGAGGTGTGTCCGGGGTGCCCTCGGCGCAGCGGGAGAGGGAGCGCGCGGCGTCGGACGCGCGATCGGCATCACCCGCCGGCAGGGCGCCCGCCCGGCGGTGGCCGCGTACGGCGATGTGGTTGTCCGGATCCTTTCGTGGGCGACGAGGCCGGCCGCCGCAAGGCGTGCACCCCGGGAACGCCACGAGGGGCGGGCTTCGCCGCAGGCACGGGGCCGTGCGGCGAGGCCCACCCCTCGGTGGGTCGTGCGGTGGCCACCTCTCGGTGGGACCGGCTGCTTCCGGACTACTGCGGAGTCATCCGCCCGACCATGTCCGGGTGCTCCTCGAGCCACGCGGCGACGGCGTCCTCCTCGTGCCCCTGGCCGCGCTCCTTGATCTCGCTCTCCAGGCTGCCGAGCTCGTCCTCGCTCATCCTGAAGTTCTTGATCCACTTGGTGAGCTGCGGATACTGCCCGGGGAACTTCTTGCTGGAGATGGTGCGGATCGTGTTGCCCTCACCGAAGAGCTTCTTGTCGTCCTTCAGCTTGGTGAGGTCGTACTCGCTGTAGGCCCAGTGCGGGGACCACAGGACGACGGCGACCGGCTCCTTCTTGGCGTACGCACGCTTCAGCTCGGCCAGCATCGCCGGCGTGGAGCCGTCGACGACCTTGTACTCCTTGTCCAGGCCGTAGCCCGGCAGCACCTTCTTCTTGAGCAGGTTCATCTCGCCGGTGCCCGGCTCGATGCCGATGATCTTCCCGTCGAAGGTGCCGGCCTTGCCCTTGAGGTCCTCCAGGGACTTCACGCCCTTGACGTACGAGGGCACGGCGACCTCCAGCGACGTGGGCTCGTACCAGGTGCCCAGGTCCTTCAGGTCGTCCTTGTGCTGGTCCCAGTAGTTCTTCTGCGCGTAGGGCAGCCATGCGTCGAAGTTGACGTCGAGGTCGCCGCTGGCCAGCCCCGTGTACACCGGGCCGACGTCCATCTGCTTCAGGTTGAGCGTGTAGCCGCGGCGGGCCAGGACGTTCTTCCAGAGATAGGTGACCGCGACGTCCTCGTCCCAGGGGAACCAGGCGACGTTCACGTCACGCTTCGCCTCGGCCGGGGCCTCGGACGCGCTCTTCACGGGCGCCAGCTTGTCGGCGACGCCGGGGTTCCGCTCGAGCCAGGCGCGCACGGCGTCCTGCTGATTGCCCTTGCCCGCCTTGTTGATCTCGGCCTCGAGACCGGTGAGCTGCTTCTCGGTCATCCTGAAGTTCTTGAGCCACTTCCCGACGACCGGGTTGTCCTGGGCGAAGCCCTTGCGCGACAGGGTGTGCACGCCGTCGCCCTTGCCCCAGGCGCCCTTCGGGTCCTTGAGCTTCTTCAGGTCGTAGTCGCTGTAGGCCCAGTGCGGTGACCAGAGGGTGACCACGACGGGGTCCTTCTTGGCGTACGCGCGCTTCAGCTCGGCCAGCATCGCCGGCGTCGAGCTGTCGACGACCTTGTACTCCTTGTCGAGCCCGTACTCCTTCAGCACCTTGCTCTTGAGCAGGCTCATCATCCCGGCGCTGGACTCGATTCCGGTGATCTTGCCGCCGAACTCGTCCGCCCGGCCCTTGAGGTCCTCCAGCGAGTCGATGCCCTTCATGTACGAGGGCACGCTCAGCTCCAGGGACGTCGGGCCGTACCAGGAGCCCAGGTCGTCGAGCTGCTTGCCGTACTTCTTCCAGTACTGCTCGTGCGTGGTCGGCAGCCAGGAGTCGGTCTGGAAGTCGATGTTGCCCTGCGCGAGGGAGGTGTAGAGCGGTCCGGCGTCGAACTGCTTGGTCTCCACCTCGTAGCCGCGCTCCTCGAGGATCTCCTTCCACAGGTACGTGGAGGCGACGCCCTCGTCCCACGGGATGTAGCCGATGGTGATCTTCTTGCCCTGGCCGACGTTCTTGCCGTCGGAGGCGGCGGTGGTGCCGTCCGCGGCCCCGCCGAAGATGCCCATGCCGCCCGCGACCAGCGCGAGCACGACCACGCCGACGACGGCGACGGCGGGGCGGGGGCGGTAGGACCAGATCTTCAGACCGTGCGCGGCCCGCAGCTTGGCGGCGGCGCGGCGGCCGAGCGGCGACACCTGGGTGCCCAGCGCGCTCGTCATGCGGTCCAGGTAGATCGCTAGGATGACGATGGCGACACCGGCCTCGGAGCCGAGGCCCACGTTCAGCTGGCCGATGGCCTCGTTGACGTCGCCGCCGAGACCGCCGGTGCCCACCATGCCCGCGATCGCGGCCATGGACAGGCCCAGCATGATGACCTGGTTGACGCCGGCCATGACGGTGGGCAGCGCCAGCGGCAGCTGGATGCGCAGCAGCGTGTTCCCGGGCGTGGTGCCGAAGGCGTCGGCGGCCTCGACCAGTTCCTTGTCGACCTGGCGGATGCCGAGTTCGGTCATGCGCACTCCGGGGGCGAGCGCGAAGATCAGGGTGGCCACGATGCCCGCGGGGGCTCCGGTGCCGAAGAACAGGATCGCCGGGATGAGGTAGATCATCGCGGGCAGCGTCTGCATGAAGTCGAGGACCGGCCGGACCAGTCCGCTCACCCGGTCCGAGCGCGCCGCCCAGATGCCCACGGGCACGGAGATCACCAGCGCGATGAGCGTCGCCACGAGGACGAGCGACAGGGTCACCATCGCGTCCTCCCACAGTTCGAGGGAGTCGATGAAGGCGAATCCGGCGAAGGTGAGGAGACCGGCGGAGGTACCGCGCAGCCAGAAGGCGATCACGGCGAAGATGCCGGCCAGGAGGAGCGGCTCGGGAGCCTGGAGGACGGCGTTGATGCCGTCGAAGGCGCCCAGGAAGACGGTCTTGAAGAAGTCGAAGAGCCACGCCATGTGGTTCAGCAGCCAGTCGACCGTGTCGTTGACCCAGTCGCCGAAGGGGATCCTAGGCACCGGCCTTCACCGCCTTCACGGTCTGGTCGCCGTGGCCGCTCGTGGCGCGGGGCGTGCCGCAGGCCGCGGGTTCAGCCTGTTCGTCGCCCAGGAAGCCGACGAGCCGCTGCCGGGGCACCACGCCCACGAGTCGCCGTTCGCCGTCGAGGACCGCGACCGGGTGGGTCAGCCGGGCGCTGATGGCGCACAGCTCGGTGAAAGATGTGTCGGGAGCGGCGGTCTCGCAGGAGCAGTCCGCCTCGTTCCCGCGGACGTCGGTGTCCATCACGGATTCGGCGGTGAGCACCCGGGAGCGGTCGACGTCCTGGGTGAAGGAGGCGACGTAGTCGTTCGCGGGGCGCACCAGGATGTCCTCGGCGCTGCCGATCTGGACGATCCGGCCGTCGCGCATGACGGCGATCCGGTCGCCCAGCCGCATGGCCTCGTTGAGGTCGTGCGTGATGAAGACGATGGTCTTCTTGAGCTTCTTCTGCAGCTCGATGAGCTGGTCCTGCATGTCGCGGCGGATCAGCGGGTCGAGCGCGCTGAAGGACTCGTCCATCAGCAGCAGGTCCGCGTCCGTGGCGAGCGCGCGGGCCAGGCCCACACGCTGCTGCATACCGCCGGACAGCTCGTCGGGCCAGGACTTCTCCCAGCCGCCGAGACCCACCAGTTCGAGCGCCTCCGCGGCGCGCTTCCTGCGCTCGGCGCTCGGCACGCCCTGGACCTCCAGGCCGTAGGCGGCGTTCTCGCGGACGCTGCGGTGCGGGAAGAGCGCGAAGTGCTGGAAGACCATGCTGATCTTCTTCGAGCGGACCTCGCGCAGCGCCCGCGGGCTCAGCCCTGTCAGGTCCTGACCGTCGAAGAGCACGTGTCCCGAGGTCGGCTCCAGCAACCCGTTCAGCATGCGCAGCAGCGTGGACTTGCCGGACCCGGACAGGCCCATGACCACGAAGATCTGGCCCGGTTCCACGGTGAACGACGCGTCGATCACCGCGGCGGTGGTGCCGCCCGCGCGCAGTTCCTCGCGGTCGGCTCCGGCGCGGAGCCGCTCCACCGCGTCGTCGGGTCGTCTGCCGAACACCTTGTACAGGTGTTCCGCTTCTAGCCTGGATGCCACGGGCGCCTCTCGTCTTCGAACCACGACGGCCCGCCTCCCCCGCCGGCGGGCCGTGGAGCGAGGCGGGTTCTGTCCGCTCGACCGGATGGCGTTTGTCAGCACTTGTTGAAAATGCGACCGGCTTCGCTCCGGCCCGGCACCTGCCCCTGCTTATGCAGACCAAACACGTAAGTGGCCCAGTTCACAGGCCGTGCGCGTTTCCCGTGGCAGGCCTCCCCCCGGCCCGACGTCACGGCGTCCCTCCCCCCTCCGTGACGGCCGCCCGGACCGCCGACCGGTGACTGTCGGTGGGGTACGGCATGATGCGGAGGGTGACCAGACGCCTGATGCTGCTCGACACCGCCTCCCTGTACTTCCGGGCCTACTTCGGGGTCCCCGACTCGGTGAAGGCCCCGGACGGCACGCCCGTGAACGCCGTGCGCGGACTGCTCGAATTCATCGACCGCCTGGTCAAGGACCACCGGCCCGACGACCTGGTCGCGTGCATGGACGCGGACTGGCGCCCCCAGTGGCGGGTCGACCTGATCCCGTCGTACAAGGCGCACCGCGTGGCCGCGGAGCGCGCCGGGGGCCCGGACGAGGAGGAGGTGCCGGACACCCTCTCGCCGCAGGTGCCCGTCATCGAGGCCGTCCTCGACGCGGTGGGCATCGCCCGTGTGGGTGTCGAGGGGTACGAGGCCGACGACGTGATCGGCACGTTCGCCGGGCGGGCCACCGGCCCCGTCGACATCGTCACCGGGGACCGCGACCTGTACCAACTGGTCGACGACAAGCGGGAAATCCGCGTCCTGTACCCCCTCAAGGGCGTCGGCTCGCTCCAGCTCACCGACGAGGCGTGGCTGCGCGAGAAGTACGGGGTCGACGGCGCGGGGTACGCGGATCTGGCGCTGCTGCGGGGCGATCCCAGCGACGGCCTGCCGGGCGTCCCCGGCATCGGCGAGAAGACGGCCGCGAAGCTGCTCGCCGAGTTCGGCGACCTGGCGGGGATCATGGCCGCGGTCGACGACCCGAAGGCCCGGCTGACGCCGTCGCAGCGCAGGCGGCTCGACGAGTCACGGCCGTACGTGGCGGTGGCGCCCAAGGTCGTACGGGTCGCGGGTGACGTCCCCGTCCCGGACGTCGACACCGCGCTGCCGCACGCGCCGCGCGACCCGGTCGCGCTGGACGAACTCGCGGCCCGCTGGGGGCTCGGCGGGTCGTTGCAGCGGTTGCTCTCGACACTTCGGGTGTGAGGTGTTCACTGGGGAGAGATGCTAACTTAGGCAAGCCTAAGCACCGACTGGGAGGCCGTCATGGCAGAGCGTCCGGCACGCAGGACCCCGAAGCCCCACTCCGCGCGGGTCGTGCGGACCGAGCGGCTGACTCCGCACATGCAGCGGGTCGTTCTCGGCGGTGACGGTCTCGCCGACTTCACCGTCGGTTCCTGCACCGACCACTACGTGAAGCTCCTGTTCGGCGCCGAGGGCGTGACCTACCCCGAGCCCTTCGACGTGCAGCGGATCCGTGAGGAGTTCCCGCGCGAGCAGTGGCCCGTGACCCGCACGTACACGGTGCGGCACTGGAACGCCGAACTGCACGAGCTGACCCTCGACTTCGTGGTGCACGGGGACGAGGGCCTGGCCGGCCCCTGGGCCCTTCGCGTCCAGCCGGGCGAACTCGTCCGGTTCCTGGGCCCCGGCGGCGCCTACGCGCCCGACGCCGGCGCCGACTGGCATCTGCTGGCCGGTGACGAGAGCGCCCTGCCGGCCATCGCGGCCACCCTGGAGGCACTGCCGGAAGGGGCCGAGGTCCGGGCGTTGGTGGAGGTCTCCGGGCCCGAGGAGGAGCAGAAGATCGACTCCGACGTGGACGTCGTCTGGCTGCACCGCGGCGCCCGGCCGGTCGGCTCCGCCCTGGTCGAGGCCGTACGCGCCCTGGAGTTCCCGGAGGGCCGGATGCAGGCGTTCGTGCACGGCGAGGCGGGCTTCGTGAAGGAGCTGCGCCGCCTGCTCCGCGTCGAGCTGGAGATCCCGCGCGAGGACCTCTCGATCTCCGGTTACTGGCGCCTCGGGCACAACGAGGACGGCTGGCAGGCCTCCAAGCGGGAGTGGAACGCGCAGGTCGAGGCCGAACAGGAGACGCACCCCTCCTGAACCGAGTGGTCTCCTCGCCGGGCACCGACCGAGGTGCCCGGCACGCGAGCCGCCGGATGCCGTCCCGGCCCTGACGCGGCGGCCGTCCGCCTGCCTCGAAAGAGCGGCGGCCCGCTGCCCTGACGCGGTGCCTGCCTCGAAAGAGCGGCGGCCCGCTCGCCCTGACCCGGTGACCGCCCGCTTGCCTCGAATCAGCGGTGGCGCCCTCGCCCTGACGCCGTGAGGCCACTCCCGCCCTGACCCGGCGGGGGCGCCGTCGTCTGCCACCGACGCCCCGGCTCCCGCCCCGCATACCCGCATCCCGTAGGCACCCCGGCCTGCCCCGCCGCCCCCGGGTGTGCCCCTCACTCACCCCCGGCGCACGGGCGCACCCGCACGCGCAGCGCCGGGGGTGCGCAGCCGCCCCCGCAAAGGGCGCAGGCCCGTCGGGCCCCGCACACCTCGCGAGGTATCGCGATGCCCCGACCCCGGTCACGACGTGAGCACTTGGGCCCCCTCCGGACATGGACGCGTCACGCGAGTGAAACAGGCTCTCCCTAATTTCTGTCACCCGACAGGAATCCGGACCCTGTCGGCCCGTCCCGCCCCCTTCCGCGCCGAAGGCAGGTGCCGCCGTGACCACCACCGCCCCCTCCGAACTGCGCCCCGATCCGCCGGGGTCCCCCGACGACCGCTCGCTGACCGCGTTCGGCTACCGACAGGAGCTGCACCGCAGCCTCGGCCGGTACGCCTCGTTCGCCGCCGGCTTCTCCTTCATCTCGGTCCTGACGACCGTCTTCCAGTTCTTCGCCTTCGGGTACGCGTTCGGCGGCCCGGTCTTCTTCTGGACCTGGCCGGCCGTTCTGGTGGGCCAGTTGCTCGTCGCCGCCTGCTTCGCCGAGCTCGCGGCCCGCTATCCCCTCTCGGGCGCGATCTACCAGTGGTCGTCGAGGCTCTCGAACCTCTCCTTCGGCTGGTTCGCCGGCTGGATCATGGTGATCGGCCAGGTCGTGGTCGTCGCGGCGGCGGCGCTCGCGCTGCAGATGGTGCTCCCGGCGATCTGGTCCGGCTTCCAGCTGGTGGGCGGCGACCCCGCCCCCACATCACCGGACGGCGCGGCCAACGCGGCCGTGCTCGGCGTGATCCTGCTGGGTCTGACCACGCTGGTGAACCTCGCCGACAACCGCGTCATGTCCGTGATCAACCGGGTCGGCGTCACCGCCGAGATCATCGGCGCCGTCCTCATCGTCGTGCTGCTGCTGACGCACGCGGAACGCACCCCCGGCATCACCTTCCACACGGGCGGGGCCGGCAGCGGCCTCGCCGGAGCCCTGCTCGTGGGCTCCTTCATGGCGGCGTACGTGATGATCGGTTTCGACAGCGCCGGCGAGATGAGCGAGGAGACGCACCACCCGAGGCGCACCGCACCCCGCACGATCCTCACCGCGCTCGGCGCCGCGGGCCTGCTCGGCGGCCTGATCGTGCTGGGCGGCCTGCTCGCCGCGCCCAGTCTCACGGACGGCCGCCTGGGCGTCGACGGCCTGAGCTACGTGCTCACCAGCAGCCTCGGCGACGGTGTCGGCAGGGCGCTGCTCGCCGACGTGGTGGTGGCCGTCGCCGTGGCGACCCTGGCGATCCAGACGTCCGCCTGCCGCATGCTCTTCTCGATGGCCCGCGACGGGCGGCTGCCGTTCTCCCGGCGCCTCGCCGAGGTCAATCCGCGCACCGGGATGCCGAGCGCGCCCGCCGTGGTCGTCGGCGTGCTCGCCGCGGCCCTGCTGCTCCTCAACTTCGCGTCCCCGGAGGCCTTTCTGGCCATCGGCACCACGTGCATCGTGATGCTGTACCTGGCGTACGCGATGGTCACCGGGCCGCTGCTGGTGCGCCGGCTGCGGGGGCGCTTCCCCGAGGAGGACGGCGTGGACGAGGAGGGCGGCCCCCTCTTCTCCCTCGGCCGCTGGGGGATCCCGGTCAACGCGCTCGCCCTGCTCTACGGCCTGTTCATGACCGTCAACCTCGCCTGGCCCCGCGCGGCCGTCTACGACCCGGCGGGCGGTCACTGGTACTTCCAGTGGTTCACCGTGCTGTTCCTGGGCGCGACGCTGCTCGTGGGCGGGGCCTACCGGGGGTACACCGCGCACGCGGCGCGCAGGGCGCCCGCCGAGACGCCCGTCCACGTCTGACCGTGGCGGACCCCGCCTCGTACGATTGATCACGATGAGACGCAAGCCCCGGATCCCGCCCTCCCCCCTGCCGCAGCGCGACGGGGTGGACCCCGTGCGGATCAGGCTTCCGCAGGACGGAGGCTGGGCGACCGTCCGCGAGCACCTGGTGGAGCGGCTCGCGGCGGGGCCCGGGGTGATCGACGCGATGCTCGGCGAGGGGCTGATCGTCGGGGCGGACGGACGGCCCGTGCGGGCCGACACGGCGTACGAGCCGGGGATGTTCGTATGGTTCCACCGCGCACTGCCCGACGAGGAGCGGGTGCCGTTCGCCCTCGACGTCGTCCACCACGACGAGCACATCGTGGTGGCCGACAAGCCGCACTTCCTCGCCACCACGCCACGCGGCAGCCATGTCGCCGAGACCGCCCTGGCCCGGCTGCGCCGGGAGCTGGGCATCCCCACACTCGGGGCGGCGCACCGGCTGGACCGGCTCACGGCGGGGCTCGTGCTGTTCACCGTGCGGCCGCAGGAGCGGGGCGCGTACCAGACCCTCTTCCGCGACAAGCTGGTCCGCAAGGAGTACGAGGCGGTGGCCCCGTACTCCCCCGGCCTGGTGCTGCCGCGCACCGTCCGCAGCCGCATCGTGAAGGAGCGCGGTGTGCCGGCCGCCCGCGAGGTCGAGGGCGAGCCGAACGCCGTGAGCCGGATCGAGCTCGTGGAGCACCGGGCCGGGCTCGGCCGCTACCGTCTCACGCCGAGCACCGGGCAGACCCATCAGCTGCGCGTCCACATGAGCGCGGCGGGCGTGCCGATCCTGGGCGATCCGCTCTATCCGGTGGTGACCGGCCCCGTGCCGGCCGGTGACTTCCGGCGCCCGCTCCAACTGCTGGCGCGGGCACTGGAGTTCACCGACCCGGTCACGGGGCGCGAGCACCGGTTCGCCAGCACCCGGGTGCTCGGGTCCTGGGCCGCCTACGACGACTGGGCCCGGTAGCCGCGCGACTGGGCTCAGTAACCGCGCCACCAGCGCACGAGCCGCTGCCAGGCGCCGGGGCGGTGTGCCGGCTCCGGAACCGCGGAGGGCGCGTTCGTCGGGGCGACGGGCTCGGCCGGCGGCGTCGCCGGCTCCGCCGGGGGCGCCGTCGTGACCTGCCAGCCCGGCCGCGGCGTCGGCACCGGGTGGGCGGCGGGGCGCTGCTGGACGTCCTGCTGCGCCTTGGGCGCGAACTGCACCGGCAGCTCGACCAGGTGCCGCGAGGCGATCGAGGACGTCCAGCGCAACTCGTGCTCCTCGCAGCCCAGTTGGACGTCGGGCAGCCGCATCAGCAGGGCGTCGACGCCGGTGTCGGCGATGGCACGGCCGATGTCCTGGCCCGGGCACTCGTGAGGGCCGCCGCCGAAGGCGAGGTGGGAGCGGTTGCCCTGCATGTTCGCCGCGAGGTCGGGGCGGACGTGCGGGTCGACGTTGCCCGGGGCGATGCCGAAGAGCAGGCCGTCGCCCCGGCGGATGCGCTGGCCGCCCAGCTCCGTCTCGTGCTTGGCGAAGTAGGCGAAGACGGTGCTGAACGGCGGTTCGTCCCAGAGGGACTGCTCGACCGCCTCGGGCACCGTCATCTGGCCGCCGCTGAGCTGGGCGCGGAACCGGGGGTCGGTCAGCACCATGCGCAGCACGTTGGCGATGAGGTTCGCCGTGGCCTCGTAGGCCGCCATGAGGACCAGCCACAGGTGCTTGGTGACCTCGTCGTCGGTGAGCCCCGCCGGGTGGCTCATCAGCTGGCTCGCGAAGTCCTCGGCGGGCCGTTCGCGGCGGCGCTCGGTCAGCCGCTCCAGAGCGCCCATGACGTAGGCCTGGCTGGCGATGGCCGTGTCGGTGCCGCGGAGCATGTCGCGGGTGGCCTGCACGATCCGGTCGTTGTACTCCTCGGGCATGCCGAGGATCTCGCACATCACGGCCATCGGAAGGTGCTCGGCGAACTGGCTGACCAGGTCGGCGGTGCCCCTTTCGCAGAACTTGTTGACCAGTTGCTGGGTGAAGCGGTTGATGTGCCGGCGGATGCCCCGGTGGTCGATGGTCGACATGGCGCCGGTGACCGCGCCCCGCAGCCTCAGGTGCTCGTCGCCCTCGGCGTGGGAGCAGATGGGCTGCCAGGTGATGTGGGGGGCGAGCGGGTGGTCGGGACCCGCCGTGCCGTCCTGCACGGCGGTCCACAGCCGGCTGTCCCGTGCGAACTGCGAGGGGGTGCGCACCATGTGCAGGTTCTCGCTGTGGCCGAGCACCACCCAGATGGGTACGTCGTTGTGCAGCAACGCGGGTGCCACCGGGCCGTGTTCGGCACGGAGCTTCTCGTAGAGGGCCGACAGGTCCTCCGCCTCGGGGCCGTAGAGCCGGCGCAGTCCGCCGGGGCCGATTCCGTGGGCGGGGCAGCCGGGCGGTGGGCCGAGGGTGGGGTCGTCCATACCGGTCGGGGCGTGGGATTCAGACGTCACGGTGGTGGCTCCGGGCTGAAGTGGATCGGATGTCTGGGGTGGGGGCGGGGCGTCCGGCGGGGCGCCCCGGGTCACGCGGAGGTCATCGCCAGCGAGTGCAGGAAGCGCATCAGCGTCATCAGGACGTCACGGCTGGAGGCGCGGCGCCGGGCGTCACACTTCACGATGGGGATCTCCTCGGACAGGTCGAGAGCCGTCCGCAGGTCCTCGACCGGGTAGCGGGGAGCGTCCGGGAAGTCGTTTATGGCGATGACGAACGGCACGCCGCGCTCCTCCAGGCGGCCGATGACGTCGAAGCTGACTTCCAGCCGCCGGGTGTCGACCAGGACGACCGCGCCGAGCGCGCCTTCGAACAGGCCGTTCCACAGGAACCAGAAGCGCTCCTGGCCGGGGGTGCCGAACAGGTACAGCACCAGCTGTTCCGTGATGCTGATGCGCCCGAAGTCCATGGCGACGGTGGTGGCCGTCTTGGTCTCCGAGCCGTAGTTGTCGTCGACTCCGATGCCGGCCTGCGTCATGGTCTCCTCGGTGGTCAGCGGCCTGATCTCGCTGACGGAGCCCACCATGGTCGTCTTGCCGACTCCGAAGCCGCCCACGATCACGACCTTCACCGCGGCCTGCGCCGTCTGCGGCAGATGGTCCTCGGCGCGAGGGCCCGTGATGGTGTCAGAGCTTTTGAAGTCCATGCATCACCGCTTCGAGGAGGGAACGGTCGGGGAGCGCCGAGCGGACGATCGGGGCGCGCGCCTGTACCAGTTCGGCCGCCAGCAGCTCGGTGAGCAGGACGGTCACCACGCTGACCGGCAGGTTCAGATAGGCCGAGATCTCGGCCACGGACAAGGGGGCCCTGCAGAGCCGGATCACCGCCGACTGCTCCGGCTGCGAGGTGGGCGGGGGCACCTCGGCGTTCGCCACGATCAGGGTGACCAGGTCGAGCGGGGCGCGGTCCGCGCCCTCGCCCCCGCCCGTGAGCACGTACAGCCGCTCCGGGATCTTCGCGTCCCGGCCCGCTTGGGGAGGTTCCGCGGGCTCTTCCTCGGGGTGGCGCCGCCGCCGTTGCGGAGGAGTCATACGGTCTGCCCGTTGCGGCGCGGCGGACTCGTGAGATGGGCTCCGATCCGTACGACGAGGTCGCGCATGCGGTTGCTCATCAGCCCGGCGTCCACGGTCTGGTCGGCGAGGACCGCGAGGTAGGCGTTGGCGCCGGCCGACATCAGGTAGAAGTAGCCGCCGTTGATCTCGATGATGACCATGCGCATCCGGCCGTCGCTGTCGGGGATCTCCCCGGCGACGGCTCCGGCCAGGCTCTGCAGCCCCGCACAGGCGGCGGCGATGCGGTCGGCGGCGTCCGGGTCGCCGCCGTAGCGGGCGATGCGCAGCCCGTCGGCGGAGAGCACCACGATCTGCTGGGTGCCCGGGACGCCGTCGGAGAGCTCCTTGAGCATCCAGTCGAAGTTGGCTCGCTGCTGGATCACTTGAGGTCCCCCTCGTCGTCGGCCTCGACACGGGCCGGCTGGTTGGTCGTGGCCGGATCGGGGTCACCGCCCTTGAGTCCGTTCATGAACGCCTCGACCCACAGGCCCGGTTCGGGTTCCTTCTGTTCCGGGGCGGGCTCGGGCGCCCAGGCGGGCGCGGCCGTCCGTGCGGCCTCCGCGGCGGCTTCCGCGGCCCTGGCCTCGGCCACCCGCTGGCTGAAGGAGACCTTGACGCGGCTGCGGCGCTGCGGCAGCCCGTTGGGCGTCCACTCGGTCACCTCGGGGGCGTCGTCCTCCATGGCGGCAGCCGGCGGGGCGGGGACACGGGGCCCGGTGGTGGGACGGCGCTTCTTCGGCTTGCGCGCGGGGCCCTCCACGCCGCCGGTGTCCATGCGGGGCACGGCGGCGGCGCCGATGCCGTGGGCGAGTCCGGGGGCGTCGCCGGTGGTGAGCATGTCGCGCGGCACGACGAGGACGGCACGGACACCGCCGTAGGCGGACTGCCGCAGCGAGATCTGCATGTTGTACATCTGCGAGAGGCGGCCGACGACGGCCATGCCGAGGCGCGGGGTCTCCCCGAGGTCGTTGAGGTCGATGCCGGCCTGGGCCATCCGGAGCATGTTCTCGGCCCGGCCGCGGGCCTCCTCACTGAGGCTGACGCCGCCGTCCTCGATCTCGATGGCGATGCCGGTCTGCACCTCGACGGCGGTGACGTGCACCTTGGTCTGCGGGGGCGAGTAGCGCGTGGCGTTGTCGAGGAGCTCGGCGCAGGCGTGGATGAGCGGTTCGACGGAGACGCCGTTGATGGCGACCTCCGCGATCGAGTGCAGCTCGATGCGGCGGTACTCGAGGATCCGGGACATCGCCCCGCGCAGCACGCTGAACAGCGGTACGGGCTTGGGCCACTGGCGGCCGGGACGGCCACCGCCGAGCACGGCGATGGAGTCGGCGAGGCGGCCGATCAGCGCGGTGCCGTGGTCGATGCGCAGCAGGTCGTCGAAGACCTCGGGGTTGCGTCCGTGGTCCTCCTCCATCTCGCGCAGTTCCTTGGCCTGCTGGTGGACGATCGCCTGGACGCGGCGGGCGATGTTGACGAAGGCGCGCTGGGCGGAGTCGCGCAGCGCCGTCTCGTGATCCACGATGTCGAGTACGGACCGCACCAAGTCGCGGTGCGACTCGGGGAGTTCGCGGTGGACGGGGTCGGCGTCGACGAACGTGCGCATCACCCCCGAGGGGGATTCCCCGCCGCGCAGCCGGTGCAGCGCGGCCGGCAGGAGTTCCGTGCCGAGGTGCACGATCTCCCGGTCGTGGTCGGAGATGCGCTGTTCCAGGTACGCGGTCCGGTGCGCCAGTTCGGTGCGCAGGGCGCGTGCGGCCCGGCCGCGGCGCACCGCTTCGGCCGCGGTCGCGATCACCATGAGCGTGGCCACGGCACCGCACCAGCCGACGGCGGCCCTGGCCGGCTCCGTCACCACGGCGACGGCGGCCCCGGACACCGCGGCCATCAGTATGGCCGGCAGCAACAGCACGCGCGCGTAGGGAAGTTCACGGCCTGCGGGAGGCGATTGAACGCTCACCATGTATGCCCTCTGAGACAAATCGGCTGGGGGTGGGGGGGATGGTTCTGGACCTTCGTTACTTTGGGGAACAAGCGCACGATTACATCCCAACTCGGTGCGCTGCGGGCGAGCTTAGTCCGACCGGATCATCGCCGTGTCATATTCGGCAAGCCCCTGAAATCGCCCGGAGGACAGGAGTACTCTCGGCTCCATTTGCACGCTCAGGGATCACTCGCACACGGTGTGTGACGGCGCACGGGCATGCGAAGAAGACTCCCCGAAGGAGCGGAAACCCGTCGGGCGGTCAGCCGTTCGCGGGCGGGCTCACAGCCCCGCGATGCGCAGTGCCGCGTCCGCCGTGGCCTCGGCGAACGCCGACACGGGCCGCTCCGGATCGGAGCGGTGGACGAGGATGACACCCTCGATCAGCCCGAAGAGCAGGTCCGTCCGCAGCTCCAGCTCGCTCTTGGCGAGCGCCCCGCCCGACTCGGTCGCGGCGAGCAACTGCCGGTAGGCGTCCTTGAGTTCGGCGCGCACGGCATGGAAGCCGGCGAAGCGTTCGGCGCGCACCTCGGGCAGCAGGTACAGGCCCCCGAGGTTGTGCGTGCCACCGCAGAGCAGCTCCACGTCCGTACGGCACAGCTCCCAGAGCCGGTCCGCGGCCGGCACCGTATCGTCCGCGAGGAGCCTGCGGGCGCAGGCCAGCGAAGGGGTGACGGTGGACTCCAGGAGCGCGGCGAGCAGTTCCTCCTTGCCACTGACGTAGTGGTACATGGAGGCCTGCCGCATGCCGGCCCGCTCGGCGACGGCCCGGGTCGTCGTGGCGGCGTAACCGCGGGTCGTGAACAACTCGGCCGCGGCGGACAGGAGTTCCTCGCGCGGCGGGAGACCGCTGTCCGGCCGCTGCGCGGCCCGCGGCCTGCCGACCCGTCGTCCACTGCTCCCCATGCGTTCGATCCTCGCACACCCCCTCGCGGGGTGATCACGGTGAGCGATCGGTAACCGGGCGGCAACCCGCGGGCAACGGCCCGGACCCGCCCGGCTCCTAATTTCTGTCGGGCGACAGAAATGACGGAGCAGGTCCGGTCCCGGGTCCTGCCGAGCCGGAGGTCCCGCGAATGGCGACAGCGACCACGTACGGAGCCCGCGCGCACGCCCGGGCACAGGAGGGCACCCGTGTCCGGGCCATGCCCGTCGTGCCGGCCGGCGCCTGGCCCGACCCGCCCTGCGAGGCGGGCCACCTGGTGTGGGCGGAGACGGTGGCGGGCGGCACCTACACGCACCGGGTGCTGGCACGCGGCACCGAGCTGCGGCTCACCGACCTCGACGGCGACGCCTGCGCCCACCTTCTGCTGTACGTCGCCGACCGGCCGTGGGAGCGGCTCAACGTCGCCGACACGGTCAAGGTCCAGTGGAACGCCTATCTCGGCGAGGGTCGGCTGCTGCTGTCCGACCAGGGCCGGGTGCTGGCCTCGGTCGTCGCCGACACCTCCGGCCGCCACGACGCGTTGTGCGGCACCTCCACGCTGGTGCGGAACAGCGCGCGGTACGGGGACGGCACACCGCAGTCCGGCTCGCCCGCCGGACGCGAGCTGTTCAAGCTGGCGGCCGCCAAGAACGGCCTGGAACCCCGCGATCTGCCGCCCTCGCTCTCGTTCTTCCAGGGCGTGCGGGTGGGGGACGACGGCGCCCTGGACTTCACCGGGTCCGCCGGTCCGGGCGGCAGCGTGACGCTCCGCGCCGAGCAGGACGTCACCGTCCTGCTCGCGAACGTGCCGCACCCCTGCGACCCCCGCCCCGCCTACACCAGCACCGCGCTGGAGGTGCTGGCCTGGCGGGCCGAGGCGACCCGGCCGGGCGACGCCTTGTGGGAGGCCACTCCCGAGGGCCGCCGCGCCTTCCTGAACACCGCCGAACACCTCGCCGCGAGGGGGCTCGCATGAGCACCGGAGTCCAGCCGCCCGCAGCCGCCCACGCGGACACCGGGACGCCGTCACCCGACGGGTCCCCCACCGGCACCGGTTCGCCCTCACCGCGAACGCTCCCCGCCGGCACCGCGACGCCGTCCCCCGACGGCTTCCCCGGCGGCACCGGGATCCGGTCGGCCGAAAAGCCCGCCGCGCCGTCCGCGCGGCCCTCCGAGCGGCCCGGCACCACCCGCACCGTCGTCCCCGCCCGGGCCGCCTGGTCGGCCGTCGTCCGCGCCGGCGAGACGCTCACCCTCACCGATCTGCACGGCAACCAGGCCGTCGACTTCCTGGTGTACGACGCCCGGGACACGGCCGTGCGCTACAGCGCGCCCGACACCGTGCACGGCCAGGGCAGCCTCTTCCTCACCACGGGCAGCGACCTGCTCTCCAACGAGCACACCCCGCTGATGACCGTCGTCTCCGACGAGGTGGGCCGGCACGACACCGTCGGCGGGGCGTGCTCCAAGGAGTCGAACACCCTCCGGTACGGGCACCACACCTGGTCCCAGCACGCCTGCGTGGAGAACTTCCTCGCCGAGGGCGCCCGGTACGGCCTCGGCAAGCGCGACCTCGTCTCCAACGTCAACTGGTACATGAACGTGCCGGTCGAACCGGACGGCACCCTCGGCATCGTCGACGGCATCTCGGCGCCCGGCCGCTCGCTCGTCCTGCGCGCCGAGTGCGACGTGCTCGTGCTGGTCTCCAACTGCCCGCAGATCAACAACCCGTGCAACGGCTTCGAGCCGACAGCCGTCGAACTGACCGTCGGAGCGCCGGAATGACCTTCGACACGCTGCTGATCGCCAACCGTGGCGAGATCGCCGTCCGGATCATCCGCACGGCCCGTGAGCTCGGCCTGCGCACCGTCGCCGTGTACTCCGACGCCGACCGGGGCGCCCCGCACGTGAGGCTCGCCGACGAGGCCGTCCGGCTGGGGCCGGCGCCCGCCAAGGAGTCGTACCTGGACGCCGACCTCGTCCTGAAGGCCGCCAAGGACACCGGCGCGGGCGCGATCCACCCCGGCTACGGCTTCCTGTCCGAGGACGCGGCCTTCGCCCGCCGCTGCGAGGACGCCGGGATCGTGTTCGTGGGGCCCACGCCCGCACAGCTGGAACTCTTCGGCGCCAAGCACACCGCGCGGGCCGCCGCGGAGGCCTCCGGGGTGCCGCTCCTGCCGGGCACGGGACTGCTCACAGGCCTCGGCGAGGCGCTCCGGGAGGCCGAGCGCGTCGGCTATCCCGTGATGCTCAAGGCCACCGGGGGTGGCGGCGGCATCGGCATGTCGGCCTGTCGCCATGCCGACGAACTGACCGAGGCCTGGGACCGGGTGCAGCGGATCGCCGCCGCCTCGTTCTCCTCCGCCGGGGTCTTCCTGGAGCGGCTGGTCGAGCACGCCCGCCATGTCGAGGTGCAGGTCTTCGGCGACGGGCGGGGCCGGGTCGTCGCCCTCGGCGACCGCGACTGCTCGCTCCAGCGCCGCAACCAGAAGGTCGTGGAGGAGGCCCCCGCCCCGGGCCTGCCGCCCGCCGTCCGCGCCCGCCTGGCGGGCGCGGCACGCGACCTCTGCGCCGGCGTCGGCTACCGCTCGGCCGGCACGGTGGAGTTCGTGTACGACGCCGCCCGCGAGGAGGCGTACTTCCTGGAGGTCAACACGCGCCTGCAGGTGGAGCATCCGGTCACCGAGGAGGTCTACGGCATCGACCTCGTCGCCTGGATGCTGCGGCTGGCCCGCGGCGAGGCCGATGTCGTACGGGAGCCGGGCGAGCCCCGGGGACACGCCGTCGAGGCACGCCTGTACGCCGAGGACCCCTCACGTGGACACCGGCCCAGCGCGGGCCTGTTGACCCGGGTGGAGTTCCCCCCGGGCGTCCGCGTGGACAGCTGGATCGAGACGGGCACCGAGGTGACCACGTCGTACGACCCCATGCTCGCGAAGGTCGTCGCGGTCGGGCACGACCGGGCGCACGCCCTGGCCCGGCTGGACGAGGCGCTGGCCGGGACGCGGGTGGACGGCATCGAGACCAACCTCGGCCTGCTGCGGGCGGCGCTCGCCGAGCCGTCCTTCCGGTCGGCCTCGCACTCGACGGCCACGCTCGCCGGCGTCACCGACCCGTCGCCGCGTGTCGAGGTGGTCTCGGGCGGCACCCTGACCACCGTCCAGGACTGGCCCGGCCGCACCGGCTACTGGCAGGTGGGCGTGCCGCCCTGCGGACCGATGGACGACCTGTCCTTCCGGCTGGGCAACCGCGCGCTCGGCAACGCCGAGGGAGCACCGGGCCTGGAGTGCACCCTGCAGGGACCGGCGCTCCGCTTCACCCACGCGACCACGGTGTGCGTCACGGGAGCCCCGGCGCCGGTCTCCGTGGACGGTGCGGCCGTCCCCCAGTGGGAGCCCGTGACGGTACCCGCGGGGGCCGTGCTGGACGTGGGTGCTCCCGCCCGGCACGGACTGCGCACCTACGTGCTCTTCGCGGGCGGCGGCCTCGACGTGCCCGCGTTCCTGGGCAGCGCCTCCACCTTCACGCTGGGCCGGTTCGGCGGCCACGGGGGCCGGGCGCTGCGCACCGGGGACGTGCTGCACGGCGGTACCCGCACGGGCTCCGGCACCCCCGTGCCCGACGGAGACCGCCCGGTCCTCGGGGCGCGGTGGGACATCGGCGCCCTCGAAGGGCCGCACGCGGCGCCGGAGTTCTTCACCGAGGAGGACGTGCAGGACTTCTACGCCGCCGACTGGAAGGTCCACTTCAACTCGGCGCGCACCGGTGTCCGGCTGATCGGGCCGAAGCCCCGCTGGGCGCGCGCCGACGGCGGCGAGGCGGGACTGCACCCGTCCAACATCCACGACACGCCGTACTCGGTCGGTGCCGTCGACTACACGGGCGACATGCCGGTACTGCTCGGTCCGGACGGCCCCTCGCTCGGCGGGTTCGTGTGCCCGGCGACGGTGATCTCCACCGAGCGCTGGAAGCTCGGCCAGCTGCGCCCCGGCGACACGGTGCGTTTCGTGCCGGTCACCGAGGACGGCGCGGCCCGGGCGGCGATCGTGGACGGCGGGGTGCTGGCCCGGGACGGTGACATCACCTTCCGCCGCAGCGGCGACGACAACCTGCTCGTCGAGTTCGGTCCCCTACAGCTCGATCTGGCGCTGCGCATGCGGGTGCACGCGCTGATGGAGGCGGTGGCCGCGGCCGGTCCCGACGGCGTCACCGACCTCACTCCGGGCATCCGCTCCCTGCAGATCCAGGCGGACCCGCGCCGGCTGCCGCAACGCCGACTCCTCGCCGCCGTACGGGAGATCGCGCGCACCCTGCCGACGGACGGCCGGCTGACCGTGCCGTCCCGGACGGTGCACCTCCCGCTCTCCTGGGACGACCCGGCCACCCGCGAGGCGATCGCCCGCTACATGGCGGGCGTGCGGGACGACGCTCCCTGGTGCCCCTGGAACATCGAGTTCATCCGCCGGGTGAACGGGCTGGAGTCGGTGGCGGACGTGTACCGGACCGTCTTCGACGCGGAGTACCTGGTCCTGGGCCTGGGCGACGTGTACCTGGGGGCACCGGTCGCGACGCCGCTCGACCCCCGCCACCGGCTGGTCACCACGAAGTACAACCCGGCGCGCACCTGGACGGCGGAGAACTCGGTCGGCATCGGCGGCGCCTACTTGTGCGTCTACGGCATGGAGGGTCCGGGCGGCTACCAGTTCGTGGGCCGGACGACCCAGGTGTGGTCGGGCTGGCAGCAGCGCGGCGCGTTCGAGCCGGGGTCGCCCTGGCTGCTGCGCTTCTTCGACCGGATCAAGTGGTATCCCGTGGAGCCGGACGAACTCCTCACGCTGCGCGCCGACATCATCTCCGGCAGGTTCGTGCCGCGCATCGAGGAGGGTGAGTTCTCCCTGGCCGAGTACGAGGCCTTCCTGGCCGCGAACGCCGACTCCATCGGGGAGTTCCGCGCCCGGCAGGGAGCGGCCTTCTCGGCGGAGCGGGACGCCTGGGCGGCGGCGGGCGAGTTCACCCGGGCGGAGGTGGCCGCAGCTCCCGCCCCGGCGCCCGCCGAGATCACGGTGCCCGAGGGCGGTCGGCTGGTGGAGGCCGAGTTCGCCGCCTCCGTCTGGCAGCTGAACGTGGCGAAGGGCGACCGGGTCACCGCCGGCCAGCCGCTGCTGGCCCTGGAGGCGATGAAGATGGAGTCCCGGGTGTCCGCCCCGGTGGACGGCGTGGTGGCCGAGATACTCGCCGGACCGGGCGACCAGGTGGAGGCGGGGAGCGCGTTGCTGGTCCTGGCGCCCGTGTCGTGACCACCGGTCCGGGCTCCGGGCCCGTACACCTTCCTGTTGCCACGACCATCCGTTCCCGGCGAGGAGTTCCGATGCCGTCCACCGCGCTCGACCGTGCCCGTCTCGCCCTTGCCCGCATCGAGGCGGTCGACCGCCCCGAGATCTGGATCGGCCTCCGCTCCCGGGCGGAGGTCGAGGAGGAGGCCCGGGCCGTCGACGCCCGGGTGGCCGCGGGTGCGCGCCTCCCCCTGGCCGGGAAGCTGTTCGCCGCGAAGGGCAACATCGACGTGGCCGGTCTGCCGACCACGGCGGGCTGCCCGTCGTACGCCTACGCGCCCGAGGCGGACGCTCCTGCGGTCGCCCGCCTCCGCGCGGCGGGTGCCGTCCTGCTCGGCACCACGAACCTGGACCAGTTCGCCACCGGCCTGGTCGGCACCCGCTCCCCCTACGGCGCGGTCCGCAACGCCCTCGACCCGGCCCGGATCAGCGGCGGCTCCAGCTCCGGCTCGGCCGTCGCGGTGGCCCTCGGCCTCGTCGACCTGGCCCTCGGCACGGACACGGCGGGCTCCGGCCGCATTCCCGCGGCCTTCAACGGCATCGTCGGCCTCAAGCCCACCCGCGGCCTCGTCCCGACGACCGGCGTCGTGCCCGCCTGCGCCTCCCTCGACTGCGTGACGGTCTTCGCCCGCACCCTGCCCGAGGCCGAACAGGCACTGGCCCACCTGATGTCCCCGTCCGGACGCGACCTGCCGCCCCTCCCCCGCCGGACACCGGGGCCGTGGCGGGTGGCGGCCCCGCCGGCCGCGCAACTGGGAGACCTCGACGAGGGGTGGGCGGCGGCGTTCGAGGAGACGCTCGCTCTGCTGCGCGCCGCGGGGGCGGACGTGCGCACCCTCGACCTCACGCCGTTCACCGAGGCCGCCGCGATGCTCTACGAGGGCGCGTTCGTGGCCGAGCGCTACGCCGCGGTGGGGAGCTTTGTCGACAAGTTGATCGCGGATGGGGGCGACGGGCTCGACCCCACCGTCGCCGGCATCATCACCCGAGCCCGGGACATCCCCGCGCACCGCCTCTTCGCCGACCAGGAGCGTCTCGCCGGCCTCCGCGGCCGGGCCCTCACCGAACTCGGCGACGCGGACGCCCTGTTGCTGCCGACCGCGCCCGGCCATCCCACCCTCGACGAGGTCGCCGCCGACCCGCTGGGCGCCAACGCCCGGCTGGGCCGCTTCACCAACTCCACGAATCTCTTCGACCTGGCGGCCGTCGCCGTCCCCGGCGGCGAGGTGGCCGGGCTGCCGTTCGGCGTCATGCTGATCGGCCCCGCCTTCACCGACGAGCGGCTCGCCACGATCGCCCGGCTGGTTCAGCCACCCCTGCGGATCGCGGTCGTCGGGGCGCACCTCTCGGGTGAACCCCTCAACCCTCAACTCCTCGCGCTGGGCGCCGAGTACGAGCGCACGACCACCACAGCGCCCGTCTACCGCCTGCACGCGCTGGCCACCACGCCACCGAAACCGGGGCTCGTCCACGTGGGCGCGGGCGGCGCCGCGATCGAGGCCGAGGTGTGGCGGCTGCCCGCCGAGGGGCTCGGCCGGCTGGTGGCCGCGCTGCCGCGGCCGATGACCCTCGGCCGCGTCGAGCTCGCCGACGGCGGTCACGTGCCCGGCTTCCTGTGCGAGCCCGCGGCGCTCGCCGACGCGGCGGACATCACGGCGCACGGCGGCTGGCGCGCCTACCGGAACCGCTGACCCACCGGCTCCGGGCCGCCGTGCGCAGCGGTCCGGAGCACCGTCCCCCGTGGATCGAAGCCGCGCGTCGGCCCGGCAGCGGCGAACGACCGGCCCGGCCCGACCCCGGACGCAGGCGCGCCGCCCTCTGCCGAGGACGGCGCACCGATGAGCAAGGGTCGCGCGGCTACCCCACCGAGGAGTAGGCCACGACCCCGCGCAGCAGTCCGTCGACCGCCTTGCGGGCGTTCTTCGCGACCGTCGAGGTCTGGCCGGAGACCGGTGCGGCGGCGGCGATCTGCCCCAGCACGTCGATGACCTGCTTGCACCAGCGCACGAAGTCGCCCGCCGGCATCTCCGCCTCGCGCAGCACCTCGTCCAGGCCCTTGCCGGACGCCCACTGGTGGGCGGCCCAGGCGAAGCCGAGATCCGGCTCGCGCTGGCCGACGCCCTCCGTCTGGTTGATCCGGAAGTCCTCCTCCAGGGCGTCGAGGCGGCCCCAGATACGGACCATCTCGCCGAGCGCGGCCTTGGCGCCGCCGGACGGCACCTTCGGCGCCATGGCGTCGTCACCGACCCGGGACTCGTACACCAACGCGGAGACGCACGCGGCCAGTTCGGCCGGGCCGAGCCCTTCCCAGACGCCGGCGCGCAGGCACTCGCTGGCGAGGAGGTCGAGTTCACCGTAGAGCCGGGCGAGCCGCTTGCCGTTCTCCGTGACCTCGTCGCCGCGCAGGTAGTCCAGTTCGGTCAGGAGCGCGACGATGCGGTCGAAGGTCCGGGCGATGGTGTTCGTCCGGCCCTCGATGCGGCGCTCCAGCTGCGAGGTGTCACGCAGCAGCCGGTGGTACCGCTCGGCCCAACGGGCGTGGTCCTCCCGGTCGCTGCACCCGTGGCAGGGGTGCGCGCGGATGGCGGTGCGCAGCCGGGCGATCTCACGGTCGTCGGCCGCCGCGGACCGCTTCTTGTTCAGCCGGTCCGGCACGATGTGCCCGGCCTTGGTGCGCAGCGCGGAGGCGAGGTCACGGCGGGACTGCGGCGAGCGCGCGTTGAAGGACTTCGGGATCCGCATCCGCTCCAGTGCCTCCACCGGCACCGGGAAGTCCATCGAGGCCAGCCGCTTGACCTGTCGCTCGGCGGTGAGCACCAGGGGACGCGGCCCGTCGACGTGCTCGAAGCCCCGGTGGCCGTTGGAGCGGCCGGCGGGGAGCCCTGGGTCCAGGACGAGGGCCAGTCCCGCGAACTTGCCGGTCGGGACGTGGATGACGTCGCCCGGCTTGAGCTTCTCCAGGGCCACGGCGGCCTCGGCCCTGCGCTGGGCCGCGCCCTGCTTGGCCAGCTCGGTCTCGCGGTCCTTGAGTTCACGGCGCAGCCGCGCGTACTCCTCGAAGTCCCCGAGGTGGCAGGTCATCGACTCCTTGTAGCCTTCGAGACCCTCCTCGTTGCGCTGCACCTGCCGGGAGATGCCGACGACCGACTTGTCGGCCTGGAACTGGGCGAACGACGTCTCCAGCAGCTCGCGGGAGCGGTGCCGTCCGAACTGCTCCACCAGGTTCACCGCCATGTTGTACGACGGCTTGAAGCTGGAGCGGAGCGGATAGGTGCGCGTGCCGGCGAGTCCCGCCAGGTGCTCGGGGCTGATGCCGCGCTGCCACAGGACGACCGCGTGGCCCTCGACATCGATGCCTCGGCGGCCGGCCCTGCCGGTCAGCTGCGTGTACTCGCCCGGGGTGATGTCGGCGTGCTGCTCGCCGTTCCACTTGACGAGCTTCTCCAGCACCACGGACCGGGCCGGCATGTTGATGCCGAGCGCGAGGGTCTCGGTGGCGAAGACGGCCTTGACCAGGCCGCGCACGAAGAGTTCCTCGACGACCTCCTTGAACGTGGGCAGCATGCCCGCGTGGTGGGCCGCGATGCCGCGCTCCAGGCCCTCCAGGAACTCGTAGTACCCGAGGACGTGCAGGTCTTCGGTGGGGATGGAGGCGGTGCGCTCCTCGACGAGTTCCCGCACCCGCACCCGCGCCTCGTCGTCGTTCAGCCGCAGGCCCGCGTACAGGCACTGCTGGACGGCGGCCTCGCAGGCGGCGCGGCTGAAGATGAACGTGATGGCGGGCAGCAGCCCCTCGGCGTCGAGCCGCTCGATGACCTCGGGGCGGCTCGGAGTCCAGACCCGTGATCGCTGCCGGCGCTCACGCTCGCGGTCGGCCTCGCGCATCGCCCGGCCGCGCCTGCGGTCCTGGTACGACGGACGGCTCGCCTCCATGCGCGCCAGGCGCGTGAGGTCGGGATTGACGGCCTTGCGCCGGCCCTCGCCCTCCTCGAACAGGTCGTACATCCGCCGGCCGGCCAGCACGTGCTGGAAGAGAGGCACGGGCCGGTGCTCGGAGACGATCACCTGGGTGTCGCCGCGCACCGTGTCCAGCCAGTCCCCGAACTCCTCGGCGTTCGACACGGTCGCCGAGAGCGACACCAGGGTCACGGACTCGGGGAGGTGGATGATCACCTCCTCCCAGACGGCGCCCCGGAAGCGGTCGGAGAGGTAGTGCACCTCGTCCATCACCACGTAGCCGAGGCCGCGCAGGGTCTGCGAGCCGGCGTAGAGCATGTTGCGCAGCACCTCGGTGGTCATCACGACCACCGGGGCGTCCGAGTTGACGCTGTTGTCGCCGGTGAGCAGCCCGACCTTGTCCGCTCCGTAGCGGCGCGCGAGGTCGGAGTACTTCTGGTTGGAGAGTGCCTTGATGGGGGTCGTGTAGAAGCACTTCTTGCCCTGCTGGAGGGCCAGGTGGACGGCGAACTCGCCGACGATCGTCTTGCCCGAGCCGGTGGGCGCGGCCACCAGCACGCCCTTGCCCTTCTCGAGCGCCTGACAGGCCTCGATCTGGAAGGGGTCGAGACCGAAGTCGTACATCTCGCGGAAGGAGGCGAGCGCGGTGGCCTGCTCGGCAGCGCGCTTCCGTGCTGCCGCGTACCGCTCGGCCGGTGAGAGGTCCTCTGTCATCGTGCTTTCGAGCCTACCGGCAGGCACTGACAACAGGACGATCATTATCCGATCCGATGGCCCGCAACCCTGATCCGCGCAGCTCAGCAGCTCAGGGCACGGCGATACGGACCGCCGCGGGCACGCACTCGGCGGTCAGCGGCAGCGGCCCGAGCGGCTCCCCGTCGGCGTACCCGGTGACGCCCTCGGCCACCAGCTCGACGCGGGCGGCCCGGTGGACGGTCACCTTGGGATGGCCGAGGTGGGTGCCCTTGTACACCTTGGGGAACACCGTGAGCAGCGTCGTGCGGCTGCAGTCCCCGACGACGGTGACGTCGAAGAGCCCGTCCTCGAGGTCTGCGTCGGCACAGATCCGCATGCCGCCGCCGTACGACGACCCGTTGCCGACGGCCACCAGCGTCGCCTCGACCTCCCGGACGTCGCCGCCGTCCAGGGTGATGCGGTACGGGAGGGGCTTGAAGGAGGCCAGCTCCGCGAGGATCGCCAGGTCGTACGCGAACCGTCCGGCGGGCCACCGCATCCGGTTGCCGCGGTCGTTGACCCGCGAGTCGAAGCCGGAGGCGAGGACGGTGCCGAACCAGGTGCCGGCCACCCGCCCGAGGTCGACGTCACGCAGCCGGCCGCACCTGAGCGCGTCGGCGATCTGCCGTCCCGCGGCCGCCGGGTCCCGCACCGGGAGGCCCAGGGCCCGCGCGAAGTCGTTGCCGGTGCCGACGGGGACCAGCCCCAGCGGCGTACGGGTCCCGGCGACGGCCTGCAGGGCCAGATTCGCCATGCCGTCCCCGCCGACGGCCACCAGGGCTTCGACGCCCTCCGCGACGGCGGCACGCGCGCACCGGAGGGCGTCCTCGGCGTCCCGTCCGAGGACCGTCCGCACCCGGAAGCCCGCCGCCCGCAACGCCGAAGCGGCCGGGTGCGCCGCGCGGGCGCCCCGGCCGCGGCCCGCGGTGGGGTTGACGAAGAGGGCGATCTCGCTGGTCACGGCCCGACCCTACGAGGTCGCGGCGCCTGCTCAGGTCACGTCGTCATAACCGTTGACCCGGTCCGTGCTCGCCTGCTCGGGAACCGCCCGTCCCGCGGGGACGGCTTCGATCTCGCCGATGTCCTCGGGGGTGAGGTCGAGCTCGGAGGCCTCGTCGTCGGCGGGGCCCTCGGCGTCGCGCAGTCGCCTGCGCCGGTCGTTCAGGAGGGAGAAGAGCACCGCGAGGAAGTACAGGACCCAGATCGGGCCGGCGAGGGCCAGCATGCTCAGCGGGTCCGTGCTCGGCGTCGCGAGCGCCGCGAACAGCGTGATGCCGAGGATCATCGCGCGCCACCAGCCCAGCATCCGCTGACCGGTGATCATTCCCGTGAGGTTGAGGAAGATCAGCAGCAGGGGCAGCTCGAAGGACAGGCCGAAGACGACGACCATCCGCGTCACGAGGTCCAGCAGGTCGTCCAACGGGAGCAGGTTGACCGCACCGTCGGGCGTGAAGTCCAGGAGCACCTTCGCGGTGGTCGGCAGCACCTTGTAGGCGAAGAAGGCGCCGCCGAGGAAGAGCGGGGCACCGAGGCCGACGAACCCGTAGGCGTACTTCTTCTCGTGCCGGTGCAGGCCGGGCGCGACGAACGCCCACAGCTGGTAGAGCCAGACCGGCGAGGCCAGGACGACACCGGCCATCAGCGAGACCTTGAGCGCCAGCGTGAAGGGCATGAGGAGACCGCTGACGGTCAGCTGCGCGCACTGGGGGTCCGAGGACTTGGACAGCTCCTCGAAGGTCTGGTGGCAGCCGACCTTGCTGAGGATCGGCTCGGTGATGAAGTTGATGATGTCGTAGTAGAAGAAGGCGGCGACGACCGTGACGGCGACGATGGCCAGCATCGCCTTCGCGAGCCGGTTGCGGAGCTCACGAAGGTGCTCCGCGAGGGGCATCCGCCCCTCGGGATCCTTCTCCTTCTTGCGGGCAGACTTGAGCAACCCACGTCCTCATCTCGTGCGGCGGGCCGGAGGCCTCCGGCCCTGCGTCAGCGCTTGGTCGTGTCCGTCGGCTCGGCCACCGGGCGCGAGCTGGTCACGTCGCCGGGCGCGGCCTGGATCGTGCGCTGAGACGGGGACTGCTCGTCGGTGTTCGGCGGGCCCGCGGGGGCCGGGTCCTGGCCCTCCGTCTTCATGGCCTTGGCCTCGCTCTTGAGGATGCGAGCGGACTTGCCGAGGGAGCGGGCCATGTCCGGAAGCTTCTTCGCGCCGAACAGCAGGATGATGACGACGAGGATGAGAATGATCTCGGGGGCTCCGAGCCTTCCGAACATAAGTCTTTACCTTCTCACCGAGGCGGCATGGAATGGGTGCTGTTCGATCGGTCGGACATGTGCCCGATCGTCGTGCTGCCAGCGATCGTAACGCTCAGGGGTGAACGCGGGGCAATCCCTGTGCGTACTCCCAGTTCGCGACCCGCGCCTCGTATCCGGGCCACACTGAGCAGCGTACCCGGCCGCCCCGGCGGGTCGACAGGCGGAAAGCCCCGGGAACCGCGGGGAACCCGCGACTCACAGGGCGTCCACGGAGCGGGCGGTGGTCGTGGCGACCCGCTCCAGGTCCTCCGCGGCCCGGTTGATGCGCTGCGCGGAGTCCGCCACCTGCCGGCCCAGACGCTCGGCCTCCAGGAAGACACGGACGGCCAGCACGCCGAGGACGGCAATTCCCAGGAAACCCACAGCGATCGCGAACATCGGCCAGAACATGTCGTCGACCCTAGCCGCTGCCGCTCAGATCCTGGAGTGCAGGCGCAGCGTCCGCACGCCGCCCCCGGTGAGCAGTTCGACGATGCGCTCGCCGGCGGGCCTGCGTACGGCCTCACCGCACTCGGGGCAGGTGAAGGAGTAGAACGTGGTGCGGCTGCTGGCGCCGATGGCCAGCCGCAGCGCGGCGGCGGAGAGCTCGAAGCGGCCGCGGCAGTCGGGGCAAGCGGCTCTGAAGAGGACGGGGGCCACTCTCGTCATCCCGGCGAACGCCGACGCCACCGACATGTCCCGTGCACCAGAGATCGCCGACGTGCTCACAGCCCCTGCTCCTGCCTGTCGTACAGCTCGTCCTGAACTCCGTGGGGCGTGCCCCGCCCGGCGGTCGGGCGAGGCGCGCCGAGCGCCGCGGGCGGCTCCGGCTCGTCGTACGCGGCCAGCGCCTCGCGGGCGGCCCGGCGGGCACTGTCCGCGAGGTCCTGCGGCGACACGATCCGGCCGTCGCCGCCGAGTCGCAGCGCGAGCCGGCGCAGCGAGGCCGGGTCGGGCGCCCGCAGGGTGATCCGCAGGCCCCCGTCGGGCAGCTCCTCCGCACTGTCGTGCGGGTAGTACTCGGCGACCCAGCGGCCGCCGGGGCCGACCTCGATCACCACCTCGGGGTCCTCGGCCGCGGGCTGCACGAGCCCTTCGGAGAGGTCCCGCAGCTCGATCTCGGGCGGCGCGGACGGCTCGTCCAGGATGCGGATCTCGGCGACCCGGTCCAGCCGGAAGGTGCGCCGCGCCTCGGAGCGGCGGCACCACGCCTCCACATAGGTGTGCCCGACGCTGACCAGGCGGATGGGGTCGATCTCGCGCTCGGAGAGCTCGTCGCGGGCGGGCGAGTAGTAGCGGATCCACAGGCGGCGCCGCTCCGAGATGGCCCGGTCGACGTCCGCGAAGACACCGCCCTCGGACTCGAAGGTGACCGAGAGCCGGGAGCTGGCGCCGGCGGTCTCGCCGGCCGCGGCCTCGACCTTGGCGGTGGCCCGCAGCAGCGCCTGCCGGTCGCCCTCGCGCAGCCCGGGCAGGGTGGAGACCGCACGCGCGGCGACGAGCAGCGCGGTCGCCTCGTCGGCCGCCAGGCGCAGCGGCTCGGCGGCCTCCGCGCCGAGGGCGGCCGGGTTGTGCCACCAGATGCGGTCGCCGTCGGTGTCGATGTCGAGGAGGTCGCCCCCGCGGAAGCTGGTGCCGCACAGCGGCAGCACGTCGAGGTCGGAGATCAGCTCGTCCTCGCTGATGCCGAAGGCGCGCGCCACGTCACTGACCCGTGCGCCGGGACGCTCGCGCAGATAGGTCACCAGCGACAGCATCCGCCGGGTCTGGTCGATGGCGTTCGCCGGCCTGGCCGGTTTGCCTGCCACGTTGCTCGTGTCCCCCTCAGCCCTTGGCCACGGCGCGCAGCCGGTCCACTACGTCGGCCCGCAGCTCGGCGGGCTCCAGGACGACCACGTCCGGCCCGAACTCCACGAGCCAGGCGTCGAGGCCGTGCCCGTACGGGATTTCCAACTCGTCCCACCCGTCGCCGAGTTCCCGTACGGAGACGGCCTTGGCGCGCAGCGGGTAGCCGGCGCCCGCGCGCAGCCGGATCAGGGCGGAGCGGTCGGCGTTCTCACCGGCCCAGCTCGCGACGGTCACCCGGACGGTGACGACGTCGGGGACCTCGGCGGTGAACTTCCCGGAGCGGGTGCGCACCTTGCCGGTGATCCGGGAGAGCCGGAAGACGCGTTCGGCACCGCGGTCGCGGTCCCATCCGGCCAGGTACCAGTGGCCGCGCCAGCACTCCAGGGCCCACGGTTCGACCGTACGGGGCTCGGGCCGGGCGGCGGTGGCCTTGCGGTAGTCGAAGGCGACCGGGCGGCGGTCGCGGCAGGCCAGCATCAGCGGTTCGAAGGCCGCCTCGTGCACGGGGATGTGCGGTTCCAGGGCGCCGTGCGCCTCGTAGGGGTCCACGTCCTCGGGCAGCCCCGCGGCGCGCAGCTTCTGCAGGGCGCCGCTCGCCGCACCGGCCAGCCGGGCCTGCTGCCAGACCTTGGCCAGGAGCCCCAGCGCGGCGGCCTCCTCGGCGTCGAGCGTGATGGGCGGCAGGCGGTTGCTGTCGCGGCGGGCCAGGTAGCCGATCTCGCCGTCGAGGTTCTCCACGGTCTCGATGACCAGACCCAGTTCGCGCAGGTCGTCCTTGTCGCGCTCGAACATCCGGTTGAAGGAGTCGTCCGACCCGGCCTCCAGGTAGGCCTCGATGGACTCGCGCAGCTCGCGCTTGGTGAGCGGCCGCCGCGTCCCCAGCAGACACAGCGCCAGGTTCATCAGCCGCTCGGCCTTGGCAATGGCCATCGACGCCCTTCCTATGGTGCTTCCGACCGATGACCGTACCGCTCCGGAGTGTCGCGGCAAAAGCCGAGGGCCCATGCCGGACAGGCATGGGCCCAGGTGATCGGGTCCGGTCGGACTTCGATCACGCGGCGTACGAAGATCGGACCGCGATCCTGTTCTTACGATGATCGGATCGGGTGCGGTTCCTCCGACGGCTCAGACCGAGACCAGGTCGCACACGAAGATCAGCGTCTCGCCCGGGGCGATCCGGCCGCCGGCGCCGCGGTCGCCGTAGGCGAGGTGCGCCGGGATGGTCAGCTGGCGACGGCCGCCGACCTTCATGCCCTGCACGCCCTGGTCCCAGCCGGAGATGACCTGGCCGACACCGAGCTGGAACTGCAGCGGGGTGCCGCGGTTCCAGGAGGCGTCGAACTCCTCGCCGGTGGAGAAGGCCACGCCCACGTAGTGGACCTTGACCGTGTCGCCGGCCTTGGCGACCGGTCCGTCGCCCTCCCAGATGTCCTTGATCTCGAGGTCCGCCGGGGGCTCGCCGCCCGGGAAGTCGATCTCGGGCTTCTCGATGCTCACTTCATTGCTCCTTGTTACGCGGCATGGTCCCGGACGGTGTCAGTGACACCGCGGTCAGACCGTTCCGAGGATATCCACTACGAAGACCAGCGTGTTCTTGGCCAGCTCGCTCTGGGGGTTCGAGCCGTAGGCGAGCGAGGGCGGGATCACGAGCAGGACGCGGTCGCCCACGTTCTTGCCGACGAGGCCCTTGTCCCAGCCCTGGATGACGGAGCCGGTGCCGATCTGGAAGCCGGTGGCGCCACCGTGGTTCCAGGAGGAGTCGAACGTCTTGCCGTCCTCCCACTTGACGCCGGTGTACTGGGCGATGATGCCCTGCCCCGCCTTGACCTTCGGGCCGGTGCCCTTGATGAGCACCTGCTCCTTGAGGTCCTTGGGAGCCTTGGTGTTCTTCGGGATGGTGATGGTCGCCGGCTTCTGCGACGGGGCCTTCACCACCGGCATGCCCGGCGCGGGGGCGGCCTGCTCGCCCTTGGCCTCCGCCTTGGAGTCGACGGCGGCCGCACCGTCGGCGTCGACCACCCAGATGAGCACGTCGTCCTTGGCGATGCCGGAGGACGTGTTCAGGTTCTCGCCGATCAGGTCGCCCGCGGTGCCCTGCACCAGGACCCGGCTGCCCTGCTTCTCGCCCTTGACGGCGTCCAGCACCTTGGCGGGCAGCTGCTGGCTCTGCTGTCCGACCCGCTCCACGGCCTGCTGGCGGGGCGTGCTGCCCCCGCTCGCGGAGGCCCAGGTGCCGCCGAGTTCCTTGGCGCCGTCCCACTTCTCGACGGTCCAGTCCAGCCGGACGAAGTCCGACTTGTCGATCACCTTGCCGTCGCCCGTGACGACGGTCTTGGTCACCGTCTTCTCCGACGGGTCGCCCTTGGGGACGGAGATCTTGGGCTTCTGCCCGACCTTCCCCGTGACGACGGCGACTCCTTCCGTGGAGCCGCCGTCGTCGTCACCGTCCGATCCGCACGCGGCGGTGAACAGCAGGGCGGGTACGGCCAGCAGCGCGACGGCGCGACGCTTCACGTTGTAGTTCATCAGTCCAACTGGGGATCGGAGGCGGGGCAATGGCCGCCACTCTACGGCGTACGCACATCGGTGCACGGAGATCGCGACACGCGCGGGTGCCCGGATCGAGTGACGACCCGGGCACCCTCACCTCCGTGCGGACCGCCCGAGCAGGGCGGGGACGCTAGCGCGCCGAGAGCGCGCGGAGCTTGCCGCGGAACTCGGCGCGGTCCATCCGTGCGGCCGGACCCCCGTCGTGGGCCCCGCCCGCGTAGGTGGCGTCGACGACCGAGCCACCGCTCGCCCGGTAGACGAAGTTGGGCGTCATGGCCGGGCTCGTCTCGGAGTCGACGGCCGCGTACTCCGTGCCGAACACCACCAGCGAGGCGCCGGCCGCGAAGGTCTTCTTCGCCGGCGCCTCCTCGACCTCGTAGCGGACGCCGTCCGCCGTGCCGCCCATCGAGCGCACGACGACCTCGTCGCCCTTCTCCAGACCGCCCTTGTGGACCCGGTCCACCCGGACCACGACCGGCGTGTAGACGACCTCGAACGTCGAGCCGTCGTCGAGCACGTCCGTGGCGTGCACGTCGGCGCGCCGCTTCACGACCGTGCCCTCGAAGACGTTCACGTTCTGCGGGAAGCCGATCGCCGCCGCGGGACTGCTGTCCACGGCGTAGGGGTGCCCCTCGATGACGCGGACCTTCTTCTCCCCCGCGCCCGCCGACCGGTCGCCCTGGTCCGCGGCGGAGGAACATGCCGTGGCACCGAGGACGAGGACGACGAGGGCGGCCGACGCGCGGGCCAGGGCGCGCGGCCTTGCTGTGCGTACTGCGGTCATTTCTGTTTCCCCCGGTCAGTAGATGGCTTTGACGCCGGCTATGTCGTCGCTGTTGAGCCCGCGCCGGGTGCCGGTGTTGATGGTCGTCATCACCGACTTCTTCTCGGCGTCCGTGTAGGCGGAGCCGTCCGGGCAGTGGGCGGGCCACGGGTGGGCGAGTCCGGTGAAGTGCCCCACCTCGTGCACCACGACGGTCTGGACGTCGGCCTTGTTCCGGCCGATGTCCTGGCTGGCGTTGACCCAGGAGAACCGGTTGGAGAGGTAGAGCGTCCCGCCGTTGTGGGTGCCGCCCGACCGCTGGGCCGCCGCGTAGCCGGGCGCGGGGCCCATGAGGCTGGTGTAGCTGTACGAGGCGCGGAAGGCGTAGATCTGCCATCCGCCGGTGTACGTCGGGGCGTTGTAGCGCAGGTTGGAACCACTGCGGTTCCACTGCAGGAGCCCGCCCTTGAGCCCGTTCCGCAGACCGCTCGGGAACGTGGTGTTGGCGCCGATCGTCTTGGAGTTGGCGGTGCTGTTCCACTTCGTCATGCCGGAGCGGCAGTAGGCCGCGGCGGGTGAGGCGGTCATGCCCACCAGCGCGGTGGCGACGACGGCCCCCGCCGTGGTGAGAACGGCTGCCTCACGTCCCTTTGTCCTGACCCAGCGCAAGATGTACCCCCTGTTTGGTGTCCGACAGGCTGGTCATGGCCATGTCGGCTGCACGCAGTAAAACAACGGGTCGCGGCCGGGTCTTCTGCTTTTACGCCGCCACCGCACGAACGGTGAACGCGCGGACGGCTCCGGTACGGCATGTCACTCACGGACGATCTTTCGTACGTGATATCGAATCGCGAAAACGACGCCACCCCACGAAGGGTGATAGATGGCGTTTTGTCCTTGCGAGCGGGAAATAAGGGTTCAGGAATCAACCATTCCGGACACCTGGCCCGTTCTCGGGACATCGTGAAATGTCTCACCCCGCCGATCCCGCCGCACCGCACCGGACCCTCTCCGTCCGCCGCCGAACGCGGAACGCCGATGCCCGGCGGCATCACTGCCGCCGGGCATCGGCGTTCGGTGCGGGTGGGCCGCCGGCTCACATTCCGGCGATCAGCTTCTCCACACGGTCGTCCACGGAGCGGAACGGGTCCTTGCACAGCACGGTGCGCTGCGCCTGGTCGTTGAGCTTGAGATGGACCCAGTCGACGGTGAAGTCGCGACGCTGCTCCTGGGCCCGCCGGATGAAGTCGCCGCGCAGCCGCGCACGCGTGGTCTGCGGCGGCACCGACTTGCCCTCGAAGATCTTCAAGTCGTTGCAGATCCGGGCGGCTTGTCCCTTCTTCTCCAGCAGGTAGTACAGCCCCCGGCGGCGGTGGATGTCGTGGTAGGCGAGGTCTATCTGGGCGACCCGCGGGTGCGACATCGTCATGTTGTGCTTGGCCCGGTACCGCTCGATGAGCTTGTACTTCATGACCCAGTCGATCTCGGTGCCGATCCGGTCGAGGTCCTCGGCCTCGATCGCGTCGAGCGTGCGGCCCCAGAGCTCCAGGACCTGCTCGACGGTTCCGGTGCGGATGCCGCGGCGCTCGCAGAAGTCCACGGCCTTCTCGAAGTACTCGCGCTGCACCTCCAGCGCGGAGGCCTCGCGCCCGCTGGCCAGCCGCACCTTGCGGCGGCCCGTGATGTCGTGGCTGACCTCGCGGATCGCCCGGATCGGGTTCTCCAGGGTCAGATCGCGCATCACCGTGCCCGCCTCGATCATGCGCAGCACGAGGTCGGTGGCGCCCACCTTGAGGAGCATGGTGGTCTCGGACATGTTCGAGTCGCCGACGATGACGTGCAGCCTGCGGTAGCGCTCGGCGTCGGCGTGCGGCTCGTCGCGGGTGTTGATGATGGGCCGGGAGCGGGTCGTCGCGGAGCTGACGCCCTCCCAGATGTGCTCGGCACGCTGGCTCACGCAGTACACGGCACCGCGCGGCGTCTGCAGCACCTTGCCGGCTCCGCAGAGCAGCTGCCGCGTGACGAGGAAGGGGATGAGAATGTCCGCGAGTCGGGAGAACTCCCCGTGCCGGGCCACCAGGTAGTTCTCGTGGCACCCGTAGGAGTTGCCCGCCGAGTCGGTGTTGTTCTTGAACAGATAGACGTCGCCCGCGATTCCTTCCTCGTGCAGGCGGCGTTCGGCGTCGACGAGGAGTCCTTCGAGAATGCGCTCGCCGGCCTTGTCGTGGGTGACCAGCTCGGTCACGTTGTCACATTCGGGTGTCGCGTATTCCGGATGTGATCCCACGTCGAGATAAAGGCGGGCACCGTTCCGCAGAAAGACATTGCTGCTGCGGCCCCATGACACGACACGGCGGAAGAGGTACCGCGCCACCTCGTCGGGAGACAGGCGGCGCTGTCCCCTGAACGTACACGTGACGCCGTACTCGTTCTCCAGCCCGAAAATGCGGCGGTCCATGACTGAACATTACGCCCGATCCCCTGTGCTGAAACGGGGTTCGACGGCACGGTTTGGATCATTTTCCGATGAGACCGCAACGACCTCGCCCGCAGCGGGAGCTGCGAGGACCCGTCCGGTGGCCAGCAGCACCAGCAACGACACGGCTCCGGCGGCACCGGGGACGGCGAAGCCCCAGAACGCCCCGCCCCACTGGACCACCGGCCCCGCGAGGCCCGTTCCCACCGACGCGCCGACCGTGAACGTCGTCACCAGCCAGGAGAACGCTTCGGTGACCGTGCCGCGCGGGGCATGCCGGTCGACGATGATGAACGCGCAGGCGATGCAGGGCGCGAGGAACACCCCGGACAGCGCGGCGAGCGCGGTCATCGCGACCGGGCCCGGCATCAGCATGAGCGGCAGGTAACACAGCCCCAGAAGGGCCACCAGCCACCGCAGTCGGCGCTCCGGCGCCCCCACCCACCGGCGCGCCCCGTACACGGTGCCGCCGATCAGGGCACCGAGGCCCAGCGCCGCCATCAGCCAGCCGTACACCGCGTCGCCGCCGTGGCCGTCGGCGTACGACACCGCGGCGACCGTGATGGAGCCGAGCGCCATGCCGATGAACAGGAAGGCACCGAGCAGGGCGAGCAGCCCCGGTGAGCGCAGCGCGCCCAGCCAGTGCGCCTCCCGCGGCGCCGAACGCCACGCGCGCGAGGGCGGGGAGACGACCACCCAGAGGGCGCCCAGGACGCCGATGACGCACAGGACGAGCAGCGCGGCCCGGGCCGACCAGAGCGCCACGCAGAGCGTCACCAGCAACGGCCCGACGGTGAACATGACTTCCTGCGCCACGGCGTCCATCGCGTACGCGGTGTGCACCTGTTCCTCCTTGCGCAGGACGCTGGGCCACAGGGCTCGCAGGCCGCCCTCCAGCGGAGGGGTGAAGAGTCCGGCCACCACCATGGCGACGTAGGCGAGGGGCAGCGGATCCGTGCCCGCGAACGCGAAGACGGCCATGCCGAGGGCGGACACCAGCGCGGCGGGCAGCTGGACCCGCGGCTGGCCGTGGAGGTCGACGAGCCGGCCGAGCAGCGGCTGGCCCACCGCGTTGGCGACGCCGTAGACCGCTGCCAGCGCCCCGGCCAGGCTGTAGGTACCGCCCTCCGCGCGGATGAAGAGCACGACGGCGATCGCGGCGGTGGCGTTCGGCAGCCGGCCCACCAGGGTGCCCGCCAGGAGCCGTGCGGCGTGCTTCGCCCTCAGGATCTCCAGGTATCCCGCAGCCATGTCGCCTTCTCTCCCGAGCACCGAGGCGGTCCGCACCTCAAGTTTTACGTATAACTTCGCTTCCCATACGTACCATGTGCCCAGTCCGCGAGTCCAGCAGAAAGACAGGTCGACCGGTGGCACCAGGTAGTACGCGCCCCACCAGCCGGGACGTCGCCCAGGCCGCCGGGGTGTCCCAGGCCGCCGTCTCCCTGGTGCTCGGCGAGAAGTGGCGGGGCCGCGTCTCCGCCGCCACCGCGGACCGGGTCCGGGAGGCCGCCCGCGACCTCGGCTACCGGCCCAACCTCGCCGCCCGCAACCTGCGCCTCGGCCGCACCCGGACCGTGCTCCTCGTGGTGCCCGCCCTGACCACCGAGTTCTTCGCCGGCGTCTACACCGGCGCCGCCCGGGTCGCCGCCGAGCACGGCTTCGGCGTGGTCCTCTATCCCTCCCCCGAAGGCATCGGACCGGCCCGCGACCCCTTCGGCTCCGCCCGCGCCGCACTGGACGGCGTCCTCGCCTCCTCGATGGCCGCCGACGCCCTCACCGACATCCGCGGCGACCAGCTGCCCCTCGTCATGCTGGACAGCGACCCCGAGGGCAGCCTCGGCGCGGCGACCGTCAACCTCGACATCGCGGACGGCGTACGGCAGATCGTGGAGCATCTGCTCGACCTCGGCCACCGGCACATCCTGCACCTCGCGGCCGACATCGCGTCCTGGACCTTCGAGGTACGGGCCCGGGAACTCGCCGCCCGGCTCACCGGTGTCCCCGGCGCACGGCTGCGGACCGCACGCGCACCCATCTCCATCGAGGGCGCCGTGGCCGCCGCCGCGGCCGCCCTCGCCGCCCCCGGGGAACGGCCCACCGCGATCGTCTGCGACGACGACAAGCTGGCGGCGGGCGCCTACAAGGCCGTCCGGCGGCTCGGCCTGCGCGTCCCCGACGACATCTCGGTCACCGGGCTCGACGACCTGGCCCTGGCCACCGCCATCGACCCGGAGCTGACGACCGTACGGCTGGACGCCGAGCTCTTCGGTGAGCGCGGCATGGCGGCCCTCCTGGCCGTACTGGAAGGCCGCACGCCCGAGGCCGGCGACATCCCCGTCGAACTGGTCGTACGGGGCTCCACGGCGCCGCCCCGCTGAGCCCGCCCCGCTCGGGACCCCGCCCCGGCCCCGCCGCGCGAATGCAACAGGAGCGGCCCCCCACCCGCAACGCCGTGTGCCCCGGCCGTGGCGGCCGGGGCACAGACAGCGTAGGACGAAAGACCAGGTCACTCGTCGTCGTCGGCGTCCTCGGCCTCCGTGGCGGTGGACGCACCACCGGCCTCCAGCAGGCGGCCGAGCTGCCGCCCGGTGATGCGCTTGAACTTGCGCTTCTGCGGGCGCGTCCGGTCCAGGACGGCGACCTCCAAGCGCTCCGCGGGGATCTCCCGCTCGCCGCCGTTCGGCTCCCGCGACAGGGACTGCACCGCCAGCTTGAGCGCTTCCGCGAGCGTCATGCCGTCCTGGTGGCGCTGGTCCAGATAGCTGCTGATCTGCTCGGCGTTGCCGCCGACCGCGACCGAGCCGTGCTCGTCCACGATCGAGCCGTCGTGCGGCAGCCGGTAGATCTGGTCCCCCTCGGCGGTCTCACCGACCTCGGCGACCACCAGCTCCACCTCGTACGGCTTCTCGGCGGCGGAGGAAAAGATCGTGCCCAGGGTCTGGGCGTACACGTTGGCGAGGCCGCGGGCGGTCACGTCGTCACGGTCGTAGGTGTAGCCGCGCAGGTCGGCGTAGCGCACCCCGCCGATCCGCAGGTTCTCGTACTCGTTGTACTTGCCGGCGGCCGCGAAGCCGATCCGGTCGTAGATCTCGCTGAACTTGTGCAGCGCACGGGACGGGTTCTCGCCGACGAACACGATGCCGTCGGCGTACTGCAGCACGACCAGGCTGCGGCCACGGGCGATGCCCTTGCGGGCGTACTCCGCCCGGTCGGCCATCGCCTGCTGGGGTGAGACATAGAACGGCGTCGACACCGGTTATCCGTCCCTTTCTGTCGAAGTCACAGGGTCACCTGGGTAAGAGAGAGCGATGTCAGAGCAGCGCGGCCCGCGGGCCGTCGGGCTGCTCCAGGCGCCGCTCCAGGATCGCGCGGGCGATCTCGGAGGACTCGGTGTCGCCGAGCCTGCGGAATCCCTCTTCGGTGATCACGGTGACGATCGGGTAGATCCGGCGGGCGACATCGGGACCGCCCGTCGCCGAGTCGTCGTCGGCCGCGTCGTACAGGGCCTGGACGACGAGGGTCGTGGCCTGCTCCTCGGTCAGATCGTCGCGGTAGAGCTTCTTCATGGCCCCGCGCGCGAAGATCGAGCCGGAACCGGTGGCGGCGAAACCGTGCTCCTCGGAGCGGCCGCCGGTGACGTCGTAGGAGAAGATGCGGCCGCGCTCGCGGTCCACGTCGTACCCCGCGAAGAGCGGGACCACGGCGAGACCCTGCATGGCCATGCCGAGGTTGGAGCGGATCATGGTGGAGAGCCGGTTCGCCTTGCCCTCCAGGGAGAGCGTGGCGCCCTCCACCTTCTCGAAGTGCTCCAGCTCCAGCTGGAACAGCTTCACCATCTCCACGGCCAGGCCCGCCGTGCCGGCGATGCCCACCGCCGAGTACTCGTCGGCCGGGAACACCTTCTCGATGTCCCGCTGCGCGATCACATTGCCCATCGTGGCCCGCCGGTCACCGGCGAGCACCACGCCGCCGGGGAACGTGACGGCGACGATGGTGGTGCCGTGCGGCGCCTCGATCACGCCCTGGGTGGGCGGCAGCTGCCGGTTGCCCGGGAGCATGGCCGGCTGATGCTCGGACAGGAAGTCCATGAACGACGACGACCCAGGCGTCAGGAAGGCAGCCGGTAGACGCCCGGTGCTACGAGTGTTGGCTTCCACGCGTTTCCCTCCAGGTAGGCGGCAGCCCGACGAACAGCGTCGGGATCGTCTCCCAACTTGCCGATGGCCGAATTGCAGTTGAAGCACAGTACGCCACGGACCCTACCCGTCTCATGGCAGTGATCCACATGAATGGCAGGAGCCTTTAAGCAGATCACGCAGAGCCCGTATTGAGCGGCGATCATCTCGTCACGTTCGGCTTCGGTCATGCCGTACCGACGCTTCAGGTGCCCGTGCCCCTGTCTTCCTCGGACGGCCTTGCACGACTTGCAGCAGGTCGCCAGGCCGTCCGAGGAAGTGGCGTTGAGGTGCCACTCGCAGTGTGGCTTCACCTCGCCACAACCGCGGCAGTACTTGTGCCCCACGGGCACTTCGACCCGTGGTCGGACATTGCGCCCCTTGGCGACCTGGCGCTGTTGGTGGTAGGCCGCCGCGCACTCCCGGCAATAGGCCTGAAGACCGTCCCGCACGGACCGGTTGCTCGCGAAGGCTGATCGCGGTTTGTGGATCTTGCACCGCGAGCAGCGCTTCCCGCCCACCCCGTCCGCCATTTTCCGGCCCCCCGGCCATCAGTAGCCTTCGATTCGAAGGCTACTGGCCCCCCTTCTGAACGAAGCTTCGAACGAAATCCTCAGCATTCTCTTCGAGGACATCGTCGATCTCGTCCAGGACGGAGTCCACGTCGTCGCTCAGCTTCTCCTGGCGCTCCTTGAGGTCCTCGGAGGCCTGCGCGTCCTGCGTCTGCTCCTCGGCCTCCTCGGTGGAACGCGTGGCCTTCTGCTGCCCGCCGCCGGTGTCCTTGGTCGCCATAACCCTCACCCCGCTCGGTTCGACGTTCTTGATCAGACCCTACAAGCAGGGTCCGACATCGGCCCCGCAGTTGCTACAACGTCCGGGCGCCACCTCGATGATTCCCGGACACCGCCTCTTTCCACCCCACCGGGCCCACCGGGCCCGGTGGGGGCTCCGGGCCCGCTCAGTGGCCCGACAGGACCCTGACCAGGTCTTCCGCCGTACGACAGCGGTCGAGGAGCTCCTTGACGTGATTACGCGTTCCGCGAAGCGGCTCAAGGGTTGGGACGCGCTGGAGCGAGTCCCGGCCGGGCAGATCGAAGATCACCGAGTCCCAGGAGGCCGCCGCCACGTCGTCCGCGTACTGCTCGAGGCAGCGTCCGCGGAAGTACGCACGGGTGTCCTCCGGCGGCTTGGTACGGGCCCGCTCGACGTCCGTCTCGTCCAGGAGGCGCTTCATCCTGCCCCGGGCCGCCAGACGGTTGTACAGGCCCTTGTCGGGGCGCACGTCGGCGTACTGGAGGTCGACCAGGTGCAGTCGGGCCGCGTCCCAGTCGAGGTCGTCGCGGCGCCGGTAGCCCTCCATGAGCTCCCGCTTGGCGACCCAGTCGAGCTCTCCGGCGAGGCTCATCGGGTCGTTCTCCAGGCGGTTCAGGGTGTCCTCCCAGCGCGCGAGGACGTCCTTCGTCTGGTCGTCCGCGTCGGCGCCGAAACGCTCCTCGACGTACTTGCGGGAGAGCTCGAAGTACTCCATCTGGAGCTGGACGGCGGTGAGTGTGCGGCCGCTGCGGAGCGTGACCAGGCGCTTGAGCGTCGGGTCGTGCGAGACCTGGTGCAGGGTGCGAACGGGCTGGTCGACGGCCAGGTCGACGGCGATGAAGCCGTCCTCGATCATGGACAGGACCAGCGCCGTCGTGCCCAGCTTGAGGTAGGTGGAGATCTCCGACAGGTTCGCGTCGCCGATGATCACGTGCAGGCGGCGGTACTTCTCCGCGTCCGCGTGCGGTTCGTCGCGCGTGTTGATGATCGGCCGTTTGAGGGTGGTCTCCAGGCCCACCTCGACCTCGAAGTAGTCGGCGCGCTGGCTGAGCTGGAACCCGTGCTCGTGGCCGTCCTGGCCGATGCCGACGCGTCCGGCGCCGGTGACCACCTGCCGGGAGACGAAGAACGGGGTGAGGTGGCGCACGATGTCCGAGAAGGGGGTCTCCCGCTTCATCAGGTAGTTCTCGTGCGTGCCGTAGGAGGCGCCCTTGTTGTCGGTGTTGTTCTTGTAGAGGTGGATCGGCTGGGCGCCCGGCAGCTGGGCCGCGCGCTCGGCGGCCTCGGCCATGATGCGTTCGCCGGCCTTGTCCCACAGGACGGCGTCCCACGGGTTGGTGACCTCGGGGGCGCTGTACTCGGGGTGCGCGTGGTCGACGTAGAGACGCGCGCCGTTGGTGAGGATGACGTTGGCCAGACCGATGTCCTCGTCGGTGAGCTGGCTGGAGTCGGCGGTCTCACGGGCGAGGTCGAACCCTCGCGCGTCCCGCAGCGGATTCTCCTCCTCGAAGTCCCACCGGGCGCGGCGCGCCCGGTGCATCGCCGCCGCGTAGGCGTTGACGATCTGGGATGAGGTGAGCATGGCATTGGCGTTGGGGTGGCCGGGGACGGAGATGCCGTACTCCGTCTCAATGCCCATTACTCGCCGTACGGTCATGCGGCCCTCCTTGCCCGGCGGCGCCCTCGGTCGGGGGCGCTGCTCAAGTACCGCTGGTGCTCCGGTGCGTGTGCGGTGCCCGTCCCCGCAACACGCGACTCGGCGGTACGAAAGAGCCTAGAACGCCTTTGCGCTGGTGGGGAGATCATTTGCGTCATTGCCTTGCTCCGGCCGTGTCCTGAAAAACAGTCGGCTGCGGGTACCCACTGAGGGCACCCGCAGCCGCCCTGGCTTTTACAGGTACTGACCGGTGTTCGCCACCGTGTCGATGGAGCGTCCGGTGTCCGCTCCCTGCTTTCCGGTGACGAGGGTGCGGATGTAGACGATCCGTTCACCCTTCTTGCCGGAGATGCGGGCCCAGTCGTCCGGGTTGGTGGTGTTCGGCAGGTCCTCGTTCTCCTTGAACTCGTCCACGCATGCCTGGAGGAGGTGGGAGACCCTGAGGCCCTTCTGGTTCGCGTCGAGGAAGTCCTTGATGGCTGCCTTCTTGGCGCGGCCGACGATGTTCTCGATCATGGCGCCGGAATTGAAGTCCTTGAAGTACAGGACTTCCTTGTCGCCGTTGGCGTACGTGACCTCGAGGAAGCGGTTCTCCTCGGACTCGGCGTACATCTGCTCCACGGCGGTCTGGATCATGCCGTGGACGGTGGCCTCCCGGTCGCCGCCGTGCTCGCCGAGGTCGTCGGAGTGCAGCGGGAGCCGCGAGGTGAGGTACTTCGCGAAGATGTCCTTCGCGGCCTGGGCGTCGGGGCGCTCGATCTTGATCTTCACGTCGAGCCGGCCGGGGCGCAGGATGGCGGGGTCGATCATGTCCTCGCGGTTCGAGGCGCCGATCACGACCACGTTCTCCAGGCCCTCCACACCGTCGATCTCGGCGAGCAGCTGGGGGACGATGGTGTTCTCCACGTCCGAGCTGACACCGGAGCCGCGGGTGCGGAAGAGGGACTCCATCTCGTCGAAGAAGACGATGACGGGGGTGCCCTCGCTGGCCTTCTCACGCGCACGCTGGAAGACCAGGCGGATCTGCCGCTCGGTCTCGCCGACGTACTTGTTCAGGAGCTCGGGGCCCTTGATGTTGAGGAAGAAGCTCTTGCCGGTGGCCTGCCCGGTCACCTCGGCGACCTTCTTGGCGAGGGAGTTCGCCACGGCCTTGGCGATGAGCGTCTTGCCGCATCCGGGGGGCCCGTAGAGCAGCACGCCCTTGGGCGGCCGCAGTTCGTGCTCCTTGAAGAGGTCGGGGTAGAGGTACGGGAGCTCGACCGCGTCGCGGATCAGTTCGATCTGGTTTCCCAGGCCGCCGATCTGCTCGTAGCCGATGTCCGGGACCTCTTCGAGGACGAGCTCCTCGACCTCGCTCTTCGGTACGACCTCGTAGACGTAGCCGGACCTGGGTTCGAGCAGCAGGGCGTCGCCGGGACGGATGGTGACGTCCAGCAGCGGCTCGGCGAGCCGTACCACCCGTTCCTCGTCGGTGTGCCCCACCACGAGGGCGCGCTCGCCGTCCTCGAGGATCTCCTTGAGGGTGACGATGTCGCCGACGCTCTCGTACTCCATGGCCTCGACCACGTTGAGGGCTTCGTTCAGCATCAGTTCCTGGCCGCGACGGAGCTCCTCGAGCTCCACGCTCGGGCTGACGTTCACCCGGAGCTTGCGGCCCCCGGTGAAGATGTCCGCCGTGCCGTCCTCGTTCGCCGTGAGGAAGACACCGAAGCCTGCCGGCGGCTGGGCCAGCCGGTCGACCTCCTCCTTGAGGGCCACGATCTGGTCGCGGGCCTCACGGAGCGTATTGGCGAGCCGCTCGTTCTGCGCGGACACGCCGGCCAGGTTGGTCTGCAGCTCGACGATCCGCTCTTCGAGAATCCTCGTGTGCCGCGGAGAGTCGGCGAGCTTGCGTCGCAGGACGGCGATCTCCTGCTCAAGGTAGGCAATCTGCCCGGCGGGGTCATCGGACCCTCTTCCCGGGCGGATGCCGCGGTTCATGTCGTCGTCGTGGGCTGCCACGGTCCTCACCTCCTCCAAGGGGAGCTGGACGCTTCCAGACCCTACCTGGGTGGGTGTCGATTGAAACCCCTAGATCACAAAGACTGTCGAGGTGTGTCCGATCTTCACCCTTGCGCTCTCCCTCACGCCAGGGGAATACCCACCCAACATGATTGGGAAGCGGACGGAGGTAGGGTCGAAGTGTTCAACACCCGTCAGAGCTGGCCCGACTTGCCGGCGAATCGGATCGCTCGACGCAGGAAACGGCAGGAGAAATGACCGTGCAGCAGGAGGCAGGAGTCGACGGCGAGGCGCTGGAGGTCTGGATCGACCAGGATCTCTGTACCGGCGACGGCATCTGCGCCCAGTACGCGCCCGAGGTCTTCGAGCTGGACATCGACGGCCTGGCCTACGTGAAGAGCGCGGACGAGGAGCTGCTCCAGGCGCCGGGCGCCACAACCCCCGTACCGCTGACGCTTCTGCGGGACGTCGCGGACTCCGCCAAGGAGTGTCCGGGCGACTGCATCCATGTGCGGCGCGTTTCGGACAGGGTCGAGGTCTACGGACCGGACGCCGGGTGACCTGACGGGCACCCGGTGTCACCGCTCCGCCGGGTTCCTCAGACGCTCTGCGCCTCGGAGGGCCTGGAGCGGACGAACGCGCCGTCCTTCCACTGCCACTTGGCGGGGTCCTTCACGTCCGGGCAGCAACTCGGTACGGCGGCCGAGGAGTAGCCGAGCAGGGTGGCGGTGACGGCGCCGTCGCGCAGCGCGAAGTCCGAGACGCTTCTGCGGTCCGCGGGATCGACGAGCGTGGCCACGACGCGCGGCTTGCCCGCACCCTCGCCCTGGGTGAGCACGTAGACACCGTTGGGCGGGGTGCCGGACCCGGCGTCGCAGCGGACCACGGCGACCGTCTCCGGGCGGCCGTCGCCGTCGAGGTCCCCGGAGGCCTTCTTCTGGACCAGGACCTTCGCGGGCCCGCATTCGATCGGGAAGTCGACCGCCGCGGGGTCGGGCGGCGCGGCGGCGGCCGGGGCGGCCTTCGCGTCGGTGCCCGCGGCCTGGGCCGCCGTCGCCGCGTCCGGCTGCAGGACCGAGGACAGCGCGACGACGCCCGCGAGGGCGGTGGCCGTGGCGACCCAGTGGATGGGGCTGGTGTGCGTGTGTGCCAGTTCCGGGACGGCGGATTGCTGCACTCGGAGCGTCTCCTGTGAAGGCTGTGCCGGTGGGGGTGGCTCGCATGGTGCCACACGTCACAGTGAGGCGGAACCGGGGGGTGGGTACTCGTGCCGGTTCGTCAACGGAAAAGCGGTGTGGCCGAGTTCCCGGGCGTTCCCGGGAACTCGGCCACGGCCGTGGTGCGTTGGTGATGTCGTCGGCTCGCGCCTGCGGGGTCAGCGGCCGGCGCCGCCGTCGGCGTTCGGTCCCGCGTAGTCCTCGCCGTAGGCGCCCTTGGCGGGGCGGCGGCGGCGCATGGGCGGCTCGACGCCGTCCGCCAGGCGGCGGGCGGTGAGCAGGAAGCCGGTGTGGCCGATCATCCGGTGGTCCGGGCGGACGGCCAGTCCCTCGATGTGCCAGTTGCGGATCATCGACTCCCAGGCGGTCGGCTCGTTGAAGCAGCCGATCTCGCGGATGGACTCGACGGTCCGCGCGAGCTGCGTGGTGGTGGCGACGTAGCAGCACAGGATGCCGCCCGGGACGAGCGCCTTGGAGACGGCCTCCAGGCACTCCCAGGGGGCGAGCATGTCGAGGATGACCCGGTCCACGTCCGTGTCGCTCAGGTTGTCCTGGAGGTCGCCGACGGTGAGCTGCCAGGCGGGGTGCGGGCCGCCGAAGTAGCGCTCCACGTTCTGCCGGGCGATGTCGGCGAAGTCCTCGCGACGCTCGTAGGAGTGCAGCATGCCCTGGTCGCCGATGGCGCGCAGCAGGAAGCTGCTGAGCGATCCGGAGCCCACCCCCGCCTCCACGACGCGCGCGCCGGGGAAGATGTCCGCGAAGGACAGGATCTGCCCCGCGTCCTTGGGGTAGACCACGGCGGCGCCGCGGGGCATGGACAGGACGTAGTCGGGGAGCAGGGGGCGCAGCGCGAGATAGGCGACGTTCCCCGTGGTGCGGACAACGCTGCCCTCGGGAGCGCCGATCAGCTCGTCGTGGGGGAAGGAACCCTTGTGGGTGTGGAAGTTCTTCCCGGCCTCGAGCGTGAACGTGTAGTGGCGGCCCTTGGGGTCGGTCAGCTGAACCTGGTCCCCGACCTTGAAGGGCCCGCGCCTGCGGGCGGCACCGGTCGGTTCGGACATGTGAACAGCCTACCGGTCCCGACGGGGGCCGCGGACCACCTGTCGGGCGGGTCCGGCCGGGGCCGCCGGGGCGGGTTCGCCGGGCGTCGGCGTGATCGCTAGGAGGGCCGGGCCATCGCCTTGACGAAGGCGCGCTCCACGTCGGCGGCCGAGAGGACTCCGTAGATCTCGCCGGAGTCCTCCACCACCAGGTACTCGGTCGCGGGGGTGGCGCGCAGGACGTCGAGGAGCTCCTCCCCCGCGAGTTCGGCGGAGACGCGCATGCCGTCGGTGAGGTCCTGGGCGAGCCCGCTGACCGCGACCCACGGGCGGCGGTGCTCCGGCACGCCGACGATGGCGGCTTCGCGGACCAGTGAGAGCGGTTCGCCGTCGGGGTCGACGACGACGAGTGCGCGGGCGCCGGCCTCGTTGGCGCGGCGCAGGGCCTCGGAGAGCGGTGTGCTGGTCTCGACGGGGACCGCGCGGCGGGTGAGGGATCGGGCGCGCAGTTCCGGCAGGTGCTCGCGCAGGCGGGCCATGCGCAGGCTGTTGCCGGCACCGGTCCAGATGATGGCGGCGAGGATCGCGGCGAGCAGGGCGTCCATGACGGTGTCCATGCCGCCGATGTCCTCGGGTGCGTCGCCGAGGGCGCCGGACTGCGTCAGCAGGGGCAGCCCGATCAGGACGGAGACGGCGAGCGCGCGGCCGACCCAGGCGGCGGCGACGGTGCCGCTCATCGGCTTGCCGGTGATCTTCCAGACCACGGCCCGCAGCATCCGGCCGCCGTCGAGGGGCAGGCCGGGCAGCAGGTTGAAGGCGGCCACGATCAGGTTGGAGATCATCAGGCCGGCGAGCAGGACGCCGGGGACGGTGCCCGGTTCGACGGCCTGCATGGCGGCGTAGAAGATGCCCGCGAGGACCAGGGAGAGCAGGGGGCCCACGAAGGCCAGCACGAACTCCCGGCCGGGTGTCTCGGACTCCTTCTCGATCTCCGACACCCCGCCGAAGAACTGGAGCTGGATCCGGCGGACCGGCAGCTGGAAGCGGAGGGCGGCGACGGTGTGCGCCAGCTCGTGCACCAGTACCGAGGCGTAGAAGGCGACGGCGAAGAAGAGGGACACGAGGTAGCGCAGGTTGCCGAGCTCGGGGAGCACCCGGTCGAGCTGGCCGCCGAACACCCAGGTGATGAGGGCGGCGACGAGGAACCAGCTCGGGGCGACGTAGACGGGCACGCCGAAGGGCCGACCCATGAGCAGCCCGCCGCCGGGCTCCTTGGGACGGCGCGGGGGCCGGCCCCGGCGGTTGCCGGCCGTGGCGGGGGTCCGGTGCTCCGGCGGGCCGCCCGTACCTCCCGGAGCGTGCTGCGCGCCGGGCTTCCCGAGGGGGTCGCGGTGCGCCTCGGGCTTCGCGAAGGGGTCGGGGGGCGAGGCCGGGCCGGCCGGTGTCGCGGGCTTCCCGGCGGGCGCGGGGTGCGGGGCCGGGTCGGCTTGCGCTTCGGGCTTCCCGGCGGGGCCCGGCTGCGCGGCCGGGTCGGCTTGCGCTTCGGGCTGTGCGACAGGGTGGGGCCGCGCCTCGGGTTTCCCGGCGGGCTCCGGGTGGGCGTCCGGCCCGTTGGCGGAGGGGGCCGGGGCAGACCCGGCCGATTCGGTCGTCGGCCCGGTCGGGCCCGGTGCGGCGGGGTTGCCGTCGGGTTCGTGGTCCGGGGCCGGCCGGTGACCGCCGGGCGGCGGGGCGGTGACGCCGGGCTCCTCGCCGCGGTCCGGGGCCGGACCGGTCCCGCCTTCCCCGACGGGCTCCGCGCGGCCGGTCCGCCCGGGCGCCCCCGAGGCGGCACCCCGGTCGCTTTCCTGCGTCGCGGGAGTTTCACCGTCCCCCCGGGCCGCGGGGGTCTCGGGGTCGGTAGGGGCCGGTTCCCGGGGGACGTCGTGCCGCTCGGGCGCAGGACGCCCGGGTCCGGCGGCCGCAGGTGCCGATGGACCCGTGTGACGCCCGGTCGCCTCGTCGCTGCCGGACCGCGGCTGCCCGCTCCCGCCGCTCTCGTCCACGATGTCCCCTCGTTCGAAGCGTCTCCCTTACTCCCGATCATGCAGGGCGGGAGGGTCTCCGGTCGATGGTATGCGGCCGTCGCGGCGCGTCCCGCCCCGGCACCCCCCGAGTTTTCCGTGCCGTCGCCCGAGCCGCGGCTGGGTCGCTGTCGGTGCCGGGCCGTAAGGTCTGTCGTCATGGACACCAGCACCGAGGACCCGGCGGAGGCCGGCGTGCCCGGCACCGCGCAAGCCCCCTCCGGCAGCACCGGCACGGCCGTGCCGTCGGAGGCCGCCGCGAGCGCCGTGGCCCCGGTGACCGCGGTGCCGGAGGCGTCTTCCGCCGGGGCCGCGGCGGAGGGCGTGCCCGCCCAGGCCGGCGAGCCGTCGGCGGTCGCGGTGGCCGACGGGGCCGTCGCCGAGGCGGTCGCGAAAGTCGCGGCCGTGCCCCCGGCCTCGCTGTCGCCGTCGCGCGCGGGCGACTTCATGCAGTGTCCGCTGCTCTACCGCTTCCGGGTGATCGACAAGCTTCCCGAGAAGCCCAGCGAGGCGGCCACCCGCGGCACGCTGGTGCACGCGGTGCTGGAGCGCCTCTTCGACGCACCGGCCACGGAGCGCACCGCGCCGCGGGCCAAGTCCCTGATTCCCGGTCAGTGGGACCGGCTGCGGGAGACCAGGCCGGAGGTCGTGGAGCTGTTCGCCGACGACCCGGAGGGCGAGCGCCTGGCCCGCTGGCTGGGCGAGGCGGAGCGGCTGGTCGAGCGCTGGTTCACGCTGGAGGACCCGACCCGGCTCGAACCGGCGGAGCGCGAGCTCTTCGTCGAGGCCAGCCTGGACTCGGGGCTGAAGCTGCGCGGCATCATCGACCGCGTCGACGTGGCGCCGACGGGCGAGGTGCGGATCGTCGACTACAAGACCGGCAAGGCCCCCCGGCCGGAGTACGCCGAAGGCGCCCTGTTCCAGATGAAGTTCTACGCGCTGGTGGTCTGGCGCCTGAAGCGGGTCGTGCCGCGCCGGCTCCAGCTCGTCTATCTCGGCAGCGGCGACGTGCTGACGTACGACCCGGTGGTCGCGGACCTGGAGCGCGTCGAGCGCAAGCTGCTCGCGCTGTGGGAGGCGATCCGCGAGGCCACCGAGACCGGCGACTGGCGGCCGCGGCCGACGAAGCTGTGCGGCTGGTGCGACCACCGTGAGGTGTGCCCGGAGTTCGGCGGCACTCCTCCGCCGTATCCGCTCCCGGTCAGGGCGCCCGAATCCGGTGCGGCCGCGCAGGGCAGAATGGGGCCGGACTAGCGAAGGAGACTTACGTGGCCATCCGCGTCCTACTGGTCGACGACCAGCCGCTGCTGCGTACCGGCTTCCGGATGATCCTGGAGGCGGAGCAGGACCTTGCGGTCGTCGGCGAGGCCGGAGACGGCCTCCAGGCACTCGACCAGGTCCGTGCTCTGCAGCCCGATGTGGTTCTGATGGACATCCGCATGCCGCGGATGGACGGAGTGGAGGCGACCCGGCAGATCACCGGCCCCGGCCGGGACGGTCCGGCGAAGGTCCTCGTGCTGACCACCTTCGACCTCGACGAATACGTGGTGGAGGCGCTGCGCGCCGGCGCGAGCGGCTTCCTCCTCAAGGACGCCCCGGCCAACGAACTGGTCCAGGCGATCCGGGTCGTCGCGGCGGGCGAGGCGATGCTCGCGCCGAGCATCACGCGCCGGCTGCTCGACAAGTACGCCGGCCATCTGCCGTCCGGTGACGAGCCGGTGCCGGACACCCTGCACACGCTGACCGAGCGCGAGGTCGAGGTGCTGAAGCTGGTGGCACGGGGCCTGTCGAACGCGGAGATCGCGGCCGACCTGTTCGTCAGCGAGACCACCGTCAAGACGCATGTGGGGCACGTCCTCACCAAGCTGGGCCTGCGCGACCGCGTGCAGGCCGCGGTGTACGCGTACGAGAGCGGGCTGGTGCGTCCCGGCGCGCAGTAGCCGAGGAGGGCGCGCGGTGGCCTCCGCTCGGGACCCGCGCGGCTTCACACGGAACGCGGTGGGCGTCTCCTTCCGGCCGGAAGGAGACGCCCACTGCGCTGTGCCCGCTCGGGCGGTCGTGCTCAGTCCTTGCTGATCTCCCAGAAGCGGAAGACGGTCGAGGCGTCGAGGCAGTATTCGAGGCCGTAGACGTTGTCCCGCACGACCGCGTACTGCTTGGCCTGCCAGACGGGGATGACCGGCACCTGGTCGGCCACGATGCCCTGGACCCGGCCGTAGTCCGCGTCGGTCGAGGAGCGGTCGCTCTCCGCGGCGGTCTTCGGGATGAGGTGGGACGTGATCGTGCTGTTGGTGTAGTTGTTGTCCAGCACGTTGCCCTTGCCGAAGAAGGGGGCCGTGAAGTTGTCGGGGTCCGGGTAGTCGGGCACCCAGCCCTTCACGTACACGCCGTACTTGCCCTGGGCGATGTCCTTCTCGTACCGGTCGAACGGGACGGACTTCACGGAGGCGTCGAACAGGCCGCTCGCGTTGAGCTGACGGGCGATCGCCCGGAACTCCTCGTCGGTGGCCGGGCCGTAGCGCGAGGGGGTCGACCACAGGGTCAGCTTCACCCTGCCGGTGACGCCCTCCTCCTGCAGTGCGGCCCGTGCCTTGGACTTCGACGGGCGGGCGCCGTAGGTGTCGAAGAACGCGGTGTCGTGGCCGGTGATGCCGGCCGGGATGATCGAGTACAGCGGGGTCGCCGTGTCCTCGTAGACCTCTCCGACCAGGGCCTCGCGGTCGAGCAGATAGGCGATGGCCTTGCGGACGCCGAGCTTGCCGGCGACCGGGTCGTCCATGTTGAAGACCAGATGCTGCACCTCGGCGCCGGTGCCCTCGACGACCTCGACGCCCTTGCCGGTGGAGTCGGCGTCGTCGAGGTCGGCGATGTCGTCGGCGGCGAGGCCCCGGTAGGCCAGGTCGACGCGGTCGGCGAGCAGCGCGTTCTTCAGGGCGGACTGGTCGCCGTGGAAGAACTTCAGGGTCACGCCGGAGTTCTGGACCTCGGCGGTGCCCCGGTAGTTGTCGTTGACGGAGAAGACGGCCTGGTCCTTGGCGAAGGACTCCAGCTTGTAGGGTCCCGATCCGACCGCCTGGCCGTCCGTGCGCAGTCCGTCGGCGGAGTACTGCCGGTGGTCCACGATCGAGCCGGCACCCGAGGCGATCTTGCTCGGGAAGGTCGCGTCGGGGTACTTGAGCTTGAAGACGACCGTCTTCGCGTCCGGCGTGGTGACCTCGTCGAGCATGGGGAACATGATCGCGGGGCCCGCGTCGTCGTCGATCTTGAGCAGTCGGTCGAAGGAGAACTTGACGTCCTTCGAGGTGAGTGCGTCACCGTTGCTGAACTTCAGGCCGTCCTGGAGGGTGCAGGTGTAGACCTTGGTGCCGCCGTCCGTGAAGGCGCACTCGCGGGCGGCCTCGGGCTCGGGTTCCGTGCCGCCCTTGGGGAAGCTCAGCAACGACTGGAAGACGTTGTTGAACAGCAGCCACGACCCGGGGTCGTAGCCGGTGGCGGGGTCGGTTGCCAGGACGTCGTCGGACATCCCCACGACCACGGAGGATCCGCTGCTCTCGGAGTCGCCGGTGTCCGAGCCGCATCCGGTCAGCAGGCCGGCGGCCAGCCCCGTCACGATGGACAGGACCGGCCACTGGTTACGCATGTTCACGTGCATGTGCCTTGTCGTTGGATCTGAACGTCCCGGTGGACCGCAGAGGGTCCCGGGTTCGGGATGGCCCGACCGTGCCTCAGAGGCCGCGGCCGAGCTCCCACAGCTGCAGGGTCGAGGAGGAGTTGATGGCCCACTCGGCGCCCGTGATGTCGTCGCGGGTGGCGATGTACTGCTTGCCCTGCCACAGCGGCAGCAGCGGTACGTCCGCGGCCACGATGTCCTGGATCTCGCTGATGCTCTTCGACGCGGTGAGCCGGTCGGCCTCGCGGCGGGACTCGGGGATCAGCGTGTTGCGGATCTCGCCGTTCGCGTACGGCGAGCCGAGGGTGTTGTCCTTGTCGAGGAACGGCGCCAGGTAGTTGTCGGCGTCCGGGAAGTCGGGGAACCAGCCCATGCCGTACACGTCGAACTTGCCGGCGATCTCGGCGGGACGGAACTTGTCCCAGGCCTCGCCCTTGATGTCGACGTCGAACAGGCCGCTGCCGTTGAGCTGCGACTTCAGGACCTCGAACTCCGCCTTGGTGGCGGTGCCGTAGTGGTCCGTCGTGTAGTGGAGCGTGAGCTTCACCGGGGTGGAGATGCCGGCCTTGGTGAGGAAGGCCTTGGCCTTGGAGGTGCTCGGGTCGCCGTACTCGTTGAAGAACGAGTTGTTGTGGCCCGTGATGGTGGCGGGGACCATCGAGAAGAGGGGCTCGGCCTGGGTGCCGTAGACCTTGTCGATGAGCTGGCCGCGGTTGACGAGCTGGGCCATCGCCTGCCGGACGGCCTTCGACTTGACCGACGAGGCACCGGTGTTGAAGCCGAGGTAGCGGATCTCCAGACCGGGCATCTCGACCAGGTCGACGTCGCCTTCGGAGTTCTTCGACAGCTTCTTGATCTGCGCGGGCGTCATCGAGCGGGTCATCAGGTCGATGTCGCCCTTTTCGAGCGCGCTGCCCATGGATTCGGCGCTGGTGAAGGAGCGCAGCTCGACCTTGTCGTTCTTCGGCTTCAACAGGCCCTTGTAGTGCGGGTTCTTGGTGAAGACGGCGTTGACGAGCTCGTTGTTCTTGACCTCGGACTCGAGGGTGTACGGGCCGGAGCCGTCGACCTGGAAGCCGTCGCGCAGCTTGCCCTTCTCGTAGTCGTCGGGGTTGACGATGCCGGCGACCGGGGTCGACAGCTTGAACGGGAAGGTGGCGTCGGCCGTCTTGAGGTGGAAGATCACCTCGCGGTCGCCCTTGGTCTCGATGGTGTCGACGGTGGACAGCAGGGCGAACACACCGCTGTCGGCCTCGAGGGAGAGTGCGCGGTTGATGGAGAACTGCACGTCCTTGGCGGTGATGGGGTCACCGTTGGAGAACTTGAGGTCCTCGCGCAGGGTGCAGACGTACCGCTCGTTCCCGGAGTCGGTGAAACCGCACTCCTGGGCCGCCTCGGGCTCCGGCTCACCGTCGCCACGCGGCTGGACCATGAGGGTCTGCACGGTCTGGCGAAGGATGTTCCAGGTGCCGACGTCGTACGCGTACGCCGGGTCGAGCGGCGCGGGGGCATCGCTCGAGAGGGTGAACCGGTCCGTGGTGCCGACGACGATCGCGTCGCCCCCCTTGCTGCCGCTGTCGGAACCACCGCAGCCGGCGAGCACGGGGCCGAGCAGGCCGACGATCGCCGGCAGCACCAAAGTCTTGCGGTTCATGCTCGAGTTTCTCCAGAGCTGTCGAGTCCGTGTACCCGGCATGCAGGGGTGGTGCTGCGGATCACGGGGAGTTGTGGCGAGGTTCTCGCGACGAGATTAGTCCGCACCTGCGGGGCGGCTCACAGGTACGGGAGCCACCCTCCCATCACGCTGCGAAACCGGGCGTGGACGCACCGAAAACCCGACAGGGGAAGGATTCGTGCAGCGTTCCATCAATCAGGACACAAGGGCACACCAAGTACCCCTGAAACGGGGGGCTCAGCACAGGACGACTCCGGTGTCGACCCCAAGGAGAGTGGCGAACGTCACACAGTCAACTGGGTTACCGAGTACCGGAATTCGGCCATCCGACCTGGTTCCGAATTGTGCGGGCGGCGGTCTCCGGTTTTTCCGCGTATTAGGACCCGCACACTGGGTGAAGTCCTAGCGCATTTCCGTCATCAGGCCCCGGAGGAATCCCAGATCCACCTCTTCCAGAGAGGAGACCACGGTGCGTCGGCGGGCGGGCGCGATGGGCGACACCGACGGCACGGCGACCACGTGGCAGCCCGCCGACTCGGCGGCGGCCACACCCGTCGCGGTGTCCTCGATGACGGCGCATCTGACCGGATCCGCGCCGAGCCCGGCGGCCGCCAGCAGATACGGATCGGGGAAGGGCTTGGTCCGCTCGACCTCGTCGCCCGCGACGGTCAGACCGAAGTACTGGGGGCCGATGGAGGCCAGGACGCGGTCGATGATGCGCCGGTGCGAGGCGGAGACCAGAGCGGTGGGGATGCGGTGCGCGGCGAGTTCGGCGAGCAGCCGGGCCGCCCCCGGCATCAGCGGCAGCGCCCGCCCGATGCGGGCCTCGAACCCGTCGTTCAGCAGGACGCTCAGCTCGGGCAGCGTGATGTCGGCGCCGGTGGCCTCGATGAGGAAGCCGGCGCTGCGTGTCATGGGGCCGCCGACCACGACATGGCGCCAGGAGTCGTCGAGCACATGGCCGAGGGACGCGAAGACCTCGACCTCGACGTCCCACCAGAACCCCTCGGTGTCCACCAGGGTTCCGTCCATGTCGAGGAGCACGGCCTGCAGGGCTGAGCCTTCGGCCGTACGGGTTCCGAGCGCGGGGACCGTACTGGTCATCCGGGCGCACCTCCTTGAGGGACGATCAGGCCGGCTGCCCTTTTTTCGACGACGGGCAGCCGGCCTGCAGTGGACCGACCAGTGTACGACTTGTCCGGTCGAAATGCCTCGGTGAACGCCTGCGCGTGCCTCGCGTCACGCCGGAGCCCGCCCCGGAGGGCGGGCTCGTCGTACCCGCGGAGGCCGTCCCGGAAGGCGGCCCCCGGGGGCGTCAGCGGGCGTTGAAGTACTTCGCCTCGGGGTGGTGGATCACGATCGCGTCCGTGGACTGCTCCGGGTGGAGCTGGAACTCCTCGGAGAGGTGGACGCCGATGCGCTCCGGCTCCAGGAGTCCGGCGATCTTGGCGCGGTCCTCCAGGTTGGGGCAGGCGCCGTAGCCCAGGGAGAAGCGGGCGCCGCGGTACTTGAGGTCGAACATGTCCTCCACGGCGGCCGGGTCCTCTCCCCCGAAGCCGAGTTCGGCGCGCACCCGCGCGTGCCAGTACTCGGCCAGTGCCTCCGCCAACTGGACGGACAGGCCGTGCAGTTCGAGGTAGTCGCGGTAGGAGTTGGACTCGAAGAGCCGGGCGGTCTCCTCGCCGATCCGGGAGCCGACGGTGACGACCTGGAGACCGACGACGTCCGTCTCGCCGGACTCCTCGGGCCGGAAGTAGTCGGCGAGGCAGAGACGGCGGCCGCGGCGCTGGCGCGGGAAGGTGAAGCGGGTGCGCTCGTTGCCCTGCTCGTCCAGGAGGATCAGGTCGTCGTCCTTGGACACGCAGGGGAAGTATCCGTAGACCACCGCCGCTTCCAGCAGGTTGCCGGTCTGGAGCTGGTCCAGCAGGCCGCGCAGCCGGGGCCTGCCCTCGCTCTCCACGAGCTCCTCGTACGTCGGGCCGTCGCCCGTGCGCGCCTGCTTGAGACCCCACTGGCCCTTGAAGAGGGCCCCCTCGTCCAGCCAGGAGGCGTACTCCTTGAGCTGGATGCCCTTGATGACGCGGGTGCCCCAGAACGGCGGCTCGGGCACGGGGTTGTCGACGGCGACGTCGGAGCGTACGTGCCCCTCCTCCGGCCGTTCCTCGGTCTCGATCCGGGCGGTGGGCCGCACCCGGCGCTGCTTGAGCTCCGGCAGGGCGGCGCCCGGCACGCCGCGCTTGACGGCGATCAGCGCGTCCATCAGGCGCAGGCCCTCGAACGCGTCGCGGGCGTAACGGACTTCGCCCTCGTAGATCTCGTGCAGGTCCTGCTCGACGTATGCCCTGGTGAGGGCGGCGCCGCCGAGGATGACGGGGTAGTCGGCGGCCAGCTTGCGCTGGTTGAGCTCCTCCAGGTTCTCCTTCATGATCACCGTGGACTTGACCAGCAGGCCGGACATGCCGATGACGTCGGCGCGGTGCTCCTGGGCGGCCTCCAGGATCGCGGAGACGGGCTGCTTGATGCCGAGGTTGACGACGGTGTAGCCGTTGTTGGAGAGGATGATGTCGACGAGGTTCTTGCCGATGTCGTGCACGTCGCCGCGCACGGTGGCCAGCACGATGGTGCCCTTGCCCTCGTCGTCGGTCTTCTCCATGTGCGGCTCCAGATGCGCCACCGCGGTCTTCATGACCTCGGCGGACTGGAGGACGAACGGCAGCTGCATCTGGCCGGAGCCGAAGAGTTCACCGACGACCTTCATGCCGTCGAGCAGCGTGTCGTTGACGATGTCCAGGGCGGGGCGCTCCGTCAGCGCCTCGTCGAGGTCCTGTTCGAGGCCGTTCTTCTCGCCGTCGATGATGCGCCGCTTGAGCCGCTCGTCCAGGGGCAGGGCGGCCAGTTCCTCGGCCCGTCCCGCCTTCAGGGACTTGGTGGTGGCGCCCTCGAACAGCGCCATCAGCTTCTGCAGCGGGTCGTAGCCCTCGCGGCGCCGGTCGTAAATCAGGTCGAGGGCGGTGGTGACCTGCTCCTCGTCGAAGCGGGCGATCGGCAGGATCTTGCTCGCGTGCACGATCGCCGAGTCGAGGCCCGCCTTGACGCACTCGTCGAGGAAGACCGAGTTCAGCAGGACGCGCGCGGCCGGGTTGAGCCCGAAGGAGATGTTCGACAGGCCCAGGGTGGTCTGCACGTCCGGGCGCCGCCGCTTGAGTTCGCGGATCGCCTCGATGGTGGCGATGCCGTCCTTGCGGGACTCCTCCTGGCCGGTGCAGATGGTGAAGGTCAGACAGTCGATGAGGATGTCCGACTCGTGGACGCCCCAGTTCGTCGTCAGGTCCTCGATCAGCCGCTCGGCGATGGCGACCTTGGTCTCGACGGTGCGGGCCTGGCCCTCCTCGTCGATGGTCAGCGCGATCAGCGCGGCGCCGTGCTCCCGGGCGAGTGCGGTGACCTTGGCGAACCGGGACTCGGGGCCGTCGCCGTCCTCGTAGTTGACCGAGTTGATGACGGCGCGTCCGCCGAGCTTCTCCAGGCCGGCCCGCAGCACGTCGACCTCGGTGGAGTCGAGGACGATCGGCAGGGTGGAGGCGGTGGCGAAGCGGCCCGCCAGTTCCTCCATGTCGGCGACGCCGTCGCGGCCGACGTAGTCGACGCAGAGGTCGAGCATGTGCGCGCCCTCGCGGATCTGGTCGCGGGCCATCTCCACGCAGTCGTCCCAGCGGCCCTCCAGCATGGCCTCGCGGAACTTCTTGGAGCCGTTGGCGTTGGTGCGCTCGCCGATGGCCATGTAGGCGGTGTCCTGGCGGAACGGCACGGTCTGGTACAGGGACGCGGCGCCGGGCTCGGGGTGCGGTTCGCGGGCGGTGGGCGACAGGTCACGGACCCGCTCGACCACCTGGCGCAGGTGCTCCGGGGTGGTGCCGCAGCAGCCGCCGACCAGCGAGAGGCCGTACTCGCGGACGAAGGTCTCCTGCGCGTCGGCCAGCTCGGGCGCGGTCAGCGGGTAGTGCGCGCCGTCCTTGCCGAGGACGGGCAGACCGGCGTTCGGCATGCAGGACAGCGGGATGCGCGAGTGGCGGGCGAGGTAGCGCAGGTGCTCGCTCATCTCGGCGGGGCCGGTGGCGCAGTTCAGGCCGATCATGTCGATGCCGAGCGGTTCGAGCGCGGTCAGCGCGGCACCGATCTCCGAGCCGAGCAGCATGGTGCCGGTGGTCTCGACGGTGACCGAGACGATCAGCGGCAGGTCGAGGCCGGTGGCGTCCAGTGCGCGGCGGGCGCCGAGGACGGCGGCCTTCGTCTGCAGCAGGTCCTGGGTGGTCTCCACCAGCAGGGCGTCCGCGCCGCCGGCGATCATGCCCTCGGCGTTCCGCTGGTAGGCGTCGCGCAGCAGGGTGTAGGGGGCGTGGCCCAGGGTCGGCAGCTTGGTGCCGGGGCCCATGGAGCCGAGCACCCAGCGCTGCTGTCCGCTGGAGGCGGTGAACTCGTCGGCGACCTCGCGGGCGATGCGGGCGCCGGCCTCGGAGAGCTCGAAGACGCGCTCGGGGATGTCGTACTCGCCGAGCGCGCTGTGGTTGGCCCCGAAGGTGTTCGTCTCGACGCAGTCGACGCCCACGGCGAAGTACGCCTCGTGGACGGAGCGGACGATGTCGGGCCGGGTGAGGTTCAGGATCTCGTTGCAGCCCTCGAGGTTCTCGAAGTCCTCGAGGGTCGGTTCCTGGGCCTGGAGCATCGTGCCCATGGCGCCGTCGGCCACCACGACACGGGTGGCGAGCGCCCGGCGGAGGGCGTCGGTTCGGGTCCGGCTCTCGGAGGCTGCGGACGAGGGGGACGGGTTAGGCGACGAGGCCATGAAGGGTGCTCCCTGGAGTGCGACGGCTGTCGGCTTTGCGCTTCCCATGGAAGGCGCACGCCGTCAGGGTAGCCCGGAGTGCCACGGCGTGGACGGGGCGTCCACGGTCCGGACGCGCGTGGCGTGCGGAAAGAGCCCGTGCGGGCGGGTACGGGGGCGGCGCGGCGGGGTCCGGGGCGGATCGTCCGTACGGGCGGCGGCGCCCGGCGTGCTCCCCTGGGGGAAGTGTTGTCCTCCGCCCATTAGCGGGACGTCGGTCACGACCGGTAGTGTTCGACATTGCCGAACGGCGGTAGCGCACAGGCTCGCCGACGGCCGAAGGGGACGGAGGGCAGCACGGCGATGGCACGGAACATCCAGTCGCTCGAACGGGCGGCCGCGATGCTGCGCCTGCTCGCGGGCGGTGAGCGGCGGCTCGGCCTGTCGGACATCGCCTCCTCGCTGGGCCTCGCCAAGGGTACGGCCCACGGCATATTGCGGACCCTGCAGCACGAGGGCTTCGTCGAGCAGGACACCGCGTCGGGCAGGTACCAGCTGGGCGCCGAGCTCCTCCGGCTGGGGACCACGTACCTCGACGTCCACGAGCTGCGGGCGCGTGCCCTGGTGTGGACCGACGACCTGGCCCGCTCCAGCGGCGAGAGCGTCTACCTGGGCGTGCTGCACCAGCAGGGCGTGCTGATCGTGCACCACGTGTTCCGGCCGGACGACAGCCGTCAGGTGCTGGAGGTCGGGGCCATGCAGCCGCTGCATTCCACGGCGCTCGGCAAGGTCCTCGCGGCCTACGACCCGGTGGCGCACAGCGAGGTCCTGGAGGCCGAGCGCAAGACGTTCACGCCCCGGACGATAAGCGAGCCGGACGCGTTCGAGGGCGTGCTGGACCTGACGCGGGCGCGGGGGTACGCGGACGACGTCGAGGAGACCTGGACGGGCGTCGCCTCGGTGGCCGCGCCGATCCACAACCAGCGGCGGATGCCGGTGGGCGCGGTGGGCATCACCGGGGCCGTGGAGCGGATCTGCAAGGACGGCGAGCTGCGTCCCGAGCTGATCGCCGCGGTGCGCGACTGCGCCCGCGCGGTGTCACGCGATCTGGGAGCCGGCCGCTTCTGAGGCACGGGCAGGGAAGGGGGGGGGGGGGGGGGGGGCGCCCGCCCCTCCCCCCCCCCCCCGGGGAAGGACGCGTTGTTGCACGGGGGGGGGGGTTTTGGTGATGCACGCGACAAGGAGTGCGTAGCGACCCATAACACCCAC